>NZ_JAARMB010000012.1:0-192573 GCF_012985615.1 Pseudomonas sp. WS 5412 | reverse complement strand
TGGGTCGATGCATCGCCGATGGTAGTGTGGGGTTTCCCCATGTGAGAGTAGGTCATCGTCAAGATTAAATTCCAGAACCCCTGTTTGCTAACGCAAACAGGGGTTTTGTTTTGGGCGGTCGAAAAGGCGCGCGTAAAAACTAACCCGCAACTCTGCCGCTACCCACCTCAATTACCCTTCGGTCAATTCAATACAAAGTGTTTCGTCATATTTGGTATGGTGCAGCAGCTTTTCCCAGGGACCGACTTTTCTACCGCAGGATGCGGCATCGCCCTTATTCAACGAGATGCTGTAGAAATGCCCGAAGCCATACCGATCAAAGACCACGAAAAAGAGCACCGTCTGGTCAACAAGCGCCTGCTGGCCTGCGCAATACTGGTGCTTGGCATCACCTGCGCCCTGGTCGCCCGCATGTATTTCCTGCAAGTGGTGGAGTTCGACTATCACTCCACCATCTCCGAAAACAACCGTGTCCATGTTCTGCCCATCACTCCGACTCGCGGCTTGATCTATGACCGTAACGGTGTGGTCCTGGCCGATAACCGTCCCAGTTACAACCTGACCATCACCCGCGAACGGGCTACCGACCTGAAAGGGGAGCTGGACTCGATTATCGCTCTGCTGCACCTGCCAGCCGAAGACCGCGCCGTCTTCGACAAGGCCCTGAAGCAAGCGCGCCACCCGTTCGTGCCCGTGACGTTGTTCTATGAGCTGACTGAAGAGCAGATCGCCATACTGGCCGTCAACGAATTCCGCCTGCCCGGCGTGGAGGTCGAGCCGCAATTCGTGCGGCACTACCCACTGGGTGCACACTTTGCGCATTCCATTGGTTACGTGGGGCGCATCAACGAGAAAGAGTCCAAGGAGCTGGATTCGGTCGAGTACCGTGGCACGCAGTCGATTGGTAAAACCGGCATCGAGCGCTTCTATGAGTCGCAGTTGCACGGCCATGTGGGTTATGAAGAGGTCGAGACCAATGCCCAGGGCCGAGTCCTGCGGGTGCTCAAGCATACCGACCCGGTCCCCGGCAAAAACATCGTCCTGAGCCTGGATATCAAGCTCCAGGAAGCCGCCGAAGAAGCCCTGGGTGATCGTCGCGGTTCAGTCGTGGCCCTCGACCCGCAAACCGGCGAAGTCCTGGCGATGGTCAGCAAACCCAGCTTCGATCCCAACTCGTTCGTCACCGGCATCAGTTTCAAGGAGTATGCCGCGTTGCATGATTCCCTCGACCGCCCCTTGTTCAACCGGGTGCTGCGCGGTTTGTATGCGCCGGGCTCGACGATCAAGCCGGAAGTGGCTATCGCCGGTCTCGACAGCGGCGTGGTCACCGCCCAGACCCGGGTCTTCGACCCCGGCTACTACCAACTGCCGGACTTTGATCACAAATACCGCAACTGGAACCACAGTGGTGATGGCTGGGTAGATATGGACGCCGCCATCATGCGCTCCAACGACACCTACTTCTACGACCTGGCCCACAAGCTGGGGATCGACCGCTTGCACGACTATATGGCCGAATTCGGTCTCGGGCAGAAAGTCTCCCTGGATATGTTCGAAGAATCCGCCGGCCTGATGCCGTCCCAGGCCTGGAAGCGTGCAACCCGTCGCCAGCCCTGGTTCCCGGGTGAAACCGTGATTCTCGGCATTGGCCAAGGCTACATGCAGGTCACTCCATTGCAACTGGCCCAGGCCACGGCGCTGATCGCCAACAAGGGCGTGTGGAATCGCCCGCACTTGGCTAAAACCATCGACGGCGTGCCGCCAGCGGACGAAAACCCCATGCCCAATATCGTCCTCAAGAACCCGCGCGACTGGGATCAGGTCAACCACGGCATGCAAATGGTGATGCACGACCCGCGCGGGATTGCCCGGGCGTCGGCCGCCGGCGCGCAGTACCGGATCGCGGGCAAGAGTGGTACCGCGCAGGTGGTGGCAATCAAGCAGGGCGAGCGCTACAACCGCCTGAAGACCCGCGAGCGCAACCGCGACAACGCATTGTTCGTCGGTTTCGCCCCGGCCGAGCACCCCAGGATCGTGATTTCAGTGATGATTGAAAACGGCGAGGCGGGCGGCCGCGTGGCAGGCCCGGTGGTGCGCCAGATCATGGATGCCTGGTTGCTCGATCAACAAGGCCACCTGAAACCGCAGTACGCCACGCCGGTCAAGACATCGGGCGACCCTCGTGTCTAACGCCAGTATCGTCAAGCCGTCTTGGGCGAGGTTTCACTGGGTAGATAAGCAATTGCATTTAGCCGCAGTCTGCGCAGATAATGAGATGAATTATCATTAACGTGCTTGGCTGCCCGCGTGTCTACTCCTACCGATCCCAAGGTCCTTCTGGCAACGCTTTATGACGACAACCATCGCTGGTTGCGCGCCTGGTTGTATCGTCAGCTCAAGTGCCCGCAAGATGCGGCGGACCTGACCCAGGACACGTTTATCCGCATTCTGGACGCGCGCCAGCTCCATCAACTCGATGAGCCCCGCGCGTTTCTCAGTACCGTGGCGCGCCGCTTGTTGTTCAGCTTCTGGCGGCGCAAGCGGTTGGAGCAGACCTACCTCGACAGCCTGGCGCAGTTGCCGCACGCCTATACCCTTTCGGAAGAAGACCTGGCCCTGGTGCGCGAAGCGTTGGAAAGCATCGACCGCCTGCTCAACGGCCTACCGCCGCGTGTCCGGCAAATCTTTATGCTCAATCGCCTCGAAGGCTTGTCGCAGCCCGTCATCGCCCAGCAGTTGAGCGTGTCGCTGGCCACGGTAGAGCGCGATCTGCGCCGGGCTTTCCTGCATTGCCTGGCCGAGTCGGCGGACCTGACATGAGTTACCCCAAGGTGGACGCCACCACTCGCGCCGCCGTGGATTGGCTGCTACGCCTTGAGGCTGGGGATGACGACCCTGTGCTGCGCCAAGCCTTCGAAACCTGGCTGCGGGCCAACCCCCAGCACACCGTTGCCTGGCAACGTGTGGGCAGTTTGCTGCAGCAGCCGATTGCTGATTTGCAGCGCGTCGAAGCCCGCAGTCCCGGCCAATTGCGCGCCGTTACCCAGGCCCTGGCGACGCCGGATTCCGAATCGCGGCGCAAGGTGCTGCGCGGTGGCCTGGCCCTGGTGTTGTTCGGTGTCAGCGGTGCGGCGATCTTTGATCGCGCCCAGCCGCTCAATGGCCTGTGGGCCGACCGCCACACCGCCACCGGTGAGCGCAAGACTTTCGCTTTGGCCGATGGCAGCCGCCTGAGTCTCAATGCCCGCAGTTCGGTGGACATCCACTTCAGTGACAGCCGTCGCCTGGTGCGCCTGCGTGAGGGCCAAGTGTTCGTGGACGTCGCCGCCGACCCGCGCCGGCCGTTTGTGATCGCCACCGCCCAGGGCGAAGTCCAGGCCCTGGGCACGCAATTCATGGTGCGCCAGGAGGCCACCGGCAGCCTGACCTCGGTGCAATTGCACAGCGTCCAGGTCACCACGCTCGGCGGCAGCCAGCGCCGTGTAGAGGCGGGGGAGGCCGCGTGGTTCAGCGATGTCGATGTGCGCCCGGTACCGCTCTCGGTACGCAGCCGCACGGACTGGCGCGACGGTCGCGTGGATATCCGTGATGAGCCCCTAGGCCTGCTGATCGACGCCCTGCGGCCGTATCGCCGGGGCGTGCTGCGGGTCAGTGAGCAAGCCGCAAAAGTACGCGTCTATGGCGTGTACCCACTGGATGATCCGGAGCAAACCCTGGAGTCGCTGGCCCAGACCTTCCCTCTGCGCATCAGTCACTACGGCCCCTGGTTGACCCTGATTGACGTGCGCTGAGCAGCCAATGGGAATTATTTTCACTCAGCGTGAGGGGGTCGCCGATCTCGCGAGTCAAGGTTAGGGAACGCCAACCTGACAATGAGCATCCTCACCCTATGGCACCCTCGATGATCCGTCCCTGCCTGTTGACCCTGGCCGTAACCCTGGCTGTAGTCGGCCACCCCGTGGCCGCCCTGGCCGATACGGCCGCCAGCACCCAGCAATATTTCAATCTGCCCGCTGCAGCCCTCGGCGATAGCCTGAGCCGGCTGTCGCGGGAAAGCGGACGCACGCTGTCGGTCAGCCCGGCCTTGCTGCAAGGCCGCCGCGCGCCGGCGTTGCAGGGCCAATACAGCCCCGAACAGGCTGCGCAACAATTGCTGAACGGCAGCGGCCTGGGCCTGACCGTCACCGAAAATGGCACCTGGAGCCTGTACCTGCTGCCCGAAGGCGGCGCCTTGAACCTTGGCGCCACCACCGTCACCGGCCTGGTCGCGGAAGATGCCTGGGGCCAGGTGGATGGCTATGTGGCCACTCGCAGCGCCACGGCCACCAAGACCGATACACCGATCCTGGAGATCCCGCAGACCGTCAACGTGGTCACCGCCGACCAGGTCAAGGTCCAGGGCGCACGCAACCTGACCCAGTCCCTGCGCTACACCCCAGGCGTCGACACCAACGGCTACACCGACCGCAACACCATCGCCGACGAGCTGACCAGCCGTGGCTTTGCGCCCACCTTGTTGTATCTCGATGGGGCTTATCTGCCTTACGCCGGCAGCCTCGGTGGTGCGCCACAGATCGATCCCTACACCCTGGAACGCATTGAAGTGCTCAAGGGCCCGGCCTCAGTGCTGTTTGGGCAGAACCAGCCGGGCGGCATGATCAATCTGGTGTCCAAGCGGCCCACCACTGAAGCCAGGCATCAGGTCAAGTTTGGCGTGGGCAGTTACGACCGGGTCAATGGCGCCCTCGATTTCAGCGGCCCCCTCGATGAGGCAAAAACCTTGAGCTACCGTCTGATCGGCCTGGTCCGCGACGGTAACGAGATGGTCGACCATGCCACCGACAGCCGCACCTTGCTGGCCCCCAGCCTGACCTGGGCGCCCACGGATGACACTGCCCTGACGATCTATGCGCAGATCCAACGTGACAAATCCCTGGCCGACTACCAGGCGTTGCCGGCCATCGGCACCCTGTACCGCAACTCCAAAGGCCAGCATATCGACCGCGATACCTTCCTCGGCGACTCCGACTGGAACAACTATATTCGCGATCAGTATGTGCTGGGCTATGACTTCTCCCATGCCTTCAACGACAACCTGGAATACCGCCAGACCGCGCGATTTACCGACGTCAACGACCGCTACAAAGGTTTTTACCTGAACCGCTTCGTCGAACTGCCCGATGGCAGCACCGACGACACCCGCGCCAGCCGCACCAAGCTCGACTGGCGCCAACACAACAGCGCCTACACCCTCGATAACAACCTGCAGGCCAAGTTCGCCACCGGTGCCCTGGAACACACCTTGCTGGTGGGCTTCGATCACCGCGAATTCACCCGTAAATATCAGGGCTACAACCTTTACGGCGCAGAAATCATCGACCTCTACCAGCCGTCCAACTACCACACCTTTGGCCAGCCGCAACTGACCACCAAGTGGAACAACACGGTCAAGCAGACCGGCCTCTATGCCCAGGACCAGATCAAGTTCGACCGTTTCATCCTCACCATGGGCCTGCGTGAAGACTGGGCCGAAGTGATCAATCGCGACCTGCTGGACCACAGCACGGTGTCGCAGAAAGACAAGCAGCTCACGCGTCGCGTCGGCCTGACTTACCTCACCGACTTCGGCCTGGCGCCCTACGTCAGTTATGCCGAGTCGTTTCTGCCCAGCGTCGGCCGGCTGGCCCCGGCGCGTGGCGGCGGCGCCTATAAACCGGTGGAGGGCGAGCAGTATGAGGCAGGCCTCAAATACCAGCCCAACGACCAGTCGCTGCTGACCTTGTCGGTGTTCCAGATCAAACAGAAAAACGTCCTGACCGGCGATCTGATCTATCGCGAATACCAGTTGCAGGAGGGCGAAGTGCGCTCGCGGGGCGTGGAATTTGAAGGCAAGGCCCGGTTTGGCCAGGTGGAGTTGATCAGTGCGCTGTCGTACCTGGACGCGATCTATACCAAGAGCAACTACGGCGACGAGGGCAACCGCAGCGAGGCGCAGGCGCCGTGGAGCGCCAGTGCCTGGGCCGACTACCACTTTGCCAGCGATGCCCTGGCCGGCCTGACCGTAGGCGGTGGTGCGCGGTATACCGGGAAGAAGTACGGCGACTCGGCCAACACATTCAAGACCCCGTCGTTCGTGGTCTTTGACGCCACCGTCAGCTACGACCTGAGCCGCGTCAGCCCCACATTCAAGGGCGCCGAAGCCAGCCTCAACGTGCAGAACCTGTTTGACCGCGAGTACGTCTCGTCCTGCAACTACTCCTTTGGCTGCTATTACGGCCAGGAGCGCACCGCGTCCCTGGCCGTGTCCTACGATTGGTGAGCTACTTGATCACCACCGGATTCACCGGCGCGCCGCTGCCACCGACAATCTTCAACGGCGCGGCGGTGTAGAGGAACTTCCACTGGCCGTCGTCGGCACAATCGGCGGCCAGATCCTCCAGCAGCACGATCTCGGTAAAGGCGATGCCGAGGTTGCGCATCAGCGCGCAATGCAATGGAATCTGCACCCCCGACACCGGATCGGTGATCACCTCATTGGCGATGGTGTCGGTCACCAGGTTGGGGATTTCCATGGCGTGGAACCACTCCACCAGTTCCCGGCTGTAGGTCAGGCCAGGCTCCACCAGGTCCTTGAAGAACTCGGTCTTGCCATACTCGTAGAACGCGCCCATGGAGCCGGTACGGATGATCAGGATGTCGCGTTTTTCGATGGTCACCCCCTGGGCCTTGGCGGCGGCCAGCAAGTCCAGGTGGTTGAAGGTTTCGCCACGGCCCAGGTATTTCTTGCCGCGATGGCGGGCCATGTCGATCAACACCGCACGCCCGACCACGCCGCGCTCGGCAATCGCCAGCACACTGGCCTTGGCCATGCCGCCGACGGTGCTCATGGCGTCGTAGCCGTTCCACAGTTGATTGTCGTACCAGGCATGCCCGAGGGCGTCGTACTGGGTCGAGCCTTGCAACTGCATGAAGATCACATCGTCGCAATACGCCGCGCCGCCGGTCATTTCGGGTTGCTTGCCGAAGTGATAGTGGCTGTGATCCAGGGTATTGAAGCGCATCGACGGGTTGCGCGCCGGCCACATCGGGTCACCGCCCGGATGGCCGATCTGCACTTGCAGGGTGAAGGTCTTGCCCTGGCGCACCGAAGCGACACCGCGCAGTACTTCGGCTTCGGTCAGGTAGTTGAGGGCGCCGACTTCATCGTCCGGTCCCCATTTGCCCCAGTTCTTGGGCAGGCCTTCGAGTAATTGCCTGGTGTTCGGTTCGTTCTTGTTATGTAAGTCACACATATCGACTCCGATCCCTTTGGTCGTTGAGTTACACGCAGCGCCCACCGTCGACTTCAAGGCAGGTGCCGGTGATAAAGGCCGCTTCGTCCGAGGCCAGGTACAGGCAGGCATTGGCCACGTCTTGCGGGGTGGAAAAACGTCCCAGGGGGATGGTCGCCATGAACTTCTGGCGGTTTTCCGGGGTGTCCGGCACGCCCATGAACTCACTGAGCAACGCGGTTGCGCCGACCACCGGGTTCACGCAATTGACGCGGATATTGTCCGGCCCCAGCTCCGCCGCCATGGTTTTGCTCATGACCACCACCGCACCCTTGCTGCCGTTATACCAGACCAGTCCCGGGCGCGGGCGGATCGCTGCGGTCGAGGCAATATTGACGAACACGCCGCCGCCCTGGCCGCGAAAATGCGGCACAAAATGCCTGGCGCTGAGGAAGATGCTTTTGACGTTGACCGCGAACACCCGGTCGAACTCGGCCTCGTCCACTTCCAGCATCGGCCGGTTGCGGTGGGTGGTGCCGGCGTTGTTGATGACGATATCCAGCGCGCCGAATTGCTCCAGGGTGGCGCGCAGCAGCGCGCCCACGCTTTCGTCGTTGGCCACATTGACCTCGACGAAATGGGCATGGCCGCCGCTGGCGGCGATCTCATTGACCACCCGCTGGCCGCCGGTGGCGTTCATGTCGGCGACGATAACCCGCGCACCCTGTTGGGCAAAGGTCTTGGCGATGCCTTCGCCAAACCCGGAGCCGGCGCCGGTGACGATGGCGACTTTGTTTGCTAGACGCATGGAGTGTGCTCCTTTCTTGTTGTTGTAATGGCTTAGCCGTGTTTGATCGCAATGGTCTTCAAGGTGGTAAACCCCAGCAGGGCCTCGAAGCCTTTTTCCCGGCCATAACCGCTGGCCTTGACGCCGCCGAAGGGCAGTTCAACCCCGCCGCCGGCCCCGTAGTTGTTGATAAACACCTGGCCGCAGCGCAGCTTGCGCGCCAGGCGCATCTGCCGGGCGCCATCGCGGGTCCACACGCCGGCGACCAGGCCGAATTCGGTGCCGTTGGCCAGGCGGATGGCCTCGGCTTCATCGTCAAAGGGCATCACGGCCAACACCGGGCCGAAGACCTCCTCTCGGGCCAGGCGGCTGTCGGGCGGCACATCGCGAAACAGCACTGCTTCCTGGAAGTAACCGCCACTGCCGGCTTCGGCCACCACCTGGCCGCGGGCGGCTACGGTGATCCCGGCCTGTTCGGCCTCGCGCACGAACTCACGTACCTGGCGTTGCTGCTTCTGGTTGATCAGCGGGCCCATATCCAGGTCCAGCGCCGAAGGCCCGGTGCGCAGTTCGCGAAAGCGCTGGCTGAGTTGCTCCACCAGGGCCTCATAGATGCTGCGTTCCACCAACAACCGGCTGCCCGCCGAACAGGTCTGCCCGCAGTTCTGCACAATGGCGTTGACCAGCACCGGCAAGGCTTCGTCCAGGTCGGCATCGGCGAATACCAGTTGCGGCGATTTCCCGCCCAGCTCCAGGGTCACCGGGCAGTGCCGCTCAGCAGCGGCCTTGGAGACCGCCGTGCCGGTCATGGTGGAACCGGTAAACGAAATGTGATCAATCCCCGGATGGCTGCACAACGCCGCGCCGGCCTCGTAGCCGTAGCCAGTCACCACATTGATCGCGCCGGCCGGGAAGCCCACCTCGGCGGCAATCTGCGCCAGGCGCAGTAACGACAGGCTGGCATCCTCCGCCGGCTTGACCACACAGGCATTGCCTGCCGCCAGGGACGCACCGACGCTGCGCCCGAAGATCTGCATCGGGTAGTTCCACGGGATGATATGTCCGGTGACCCCATGGGGCTCGCGCACCGTCAGCACCGTGTAGCCGTTTTGATAGGGCAGGGTCTCGCCGTGCAACTTGTCGGCCGCGCCGGCGTAATACTCGAAGTAACGGGCGAGGGCGGTGGCATCGGCCCGTGCCACTTTCAGCGCCTTGCCAGTGTCCCGCGCCTCGATCTGCGCCAGCTCTTCGTGATGCGCTAACACCGCTGCGCCCAGCCTGGCCAGCAGGCGGCTACGCTCCAGTGCCGACAACGAGCCCCATGGCCCGTCGAAGGTCTCACCCACGGCCAGGCGCGCGGCGCTGACGGCGGCGTCGATATCGGCAGCGGTGCCACGGGCGATGCTGGAGTAGCTTTCGCCACTGCTGGGGTCGATCACCGGGATGTCTTCCAGGGATGTCGAGGCCTGCCATTGGTTGGCGATGTAATGTGCGTTGATCATGTTCAGCTCCTGTTCCCGGCGATGCATTCGGCGATGGCCACGCCCACTTCAATCGTACTGGCGCTGCCGCCCATTTCCCGGGTGCGCGGGCCTTGCGCAAGCACCGTCTCGATGGCTGAGACAATGGCTGCTGCGGCCTCTTGGTAAAGCGGGTCGCCATTGCCCAGATGCTCGATCATCAATGCGGCCGACCAGATCTGTCCGATGGGGTTGGCCACGCCCAGCCCGGCAATGTCCGGTGCCGAACCGTGTACCGGCTCGAACAGCGACGGGTAGCGCCGCTCGGGGTTGAGGTTGGCCGACGGCGCAATGCCGATGGTGCCGGTGCAGGCCGGGCCGAGGTCGGAGAGGATGTCGCCAAAGAGGTTGGAGGCCACCACCACGTCAAACCAGTCCGGGTGCTGCACAAAGTGTGCGCAGAGGATGTCGATGTGGAATTTGGCGGTCTTGACGTCTGGGTAGCGCTGGGCGATCAGGTTCACCCGCTCGTCCCAGAACGGCATGGTGATGGAGATACCGTTGGATTTGGTGGCGGCCACCAGGTTCTTGCGCGGTCGCTGCTGGGCCAGCTTGAAGGCATAGTCCACCACCCGGTCCACGCCTTCGCGGGAGAAGATCGACTCCTGTACCGCGATCTCACGCGGCGTGCCTTCCCACATCCTCCCGCCGACGCTGGAGTATTCGCCCTCGGTGTTTTCGCGCACCACGATAAAGTCGATATCCCCCGGCACACGACCGGCGAGCGGGCAGGGCACGCCGGGCATCAGGCGCACCGGGCGGATGTTGACGTACTGGTCGAACTGACGGCGGATCTTCAGCAGCGACTCCCACACCGCCGTATGGTCGGCGATGATGTCCGGGGCGCCCACGGCGCCGAAGAAGATCGCGTCATGGCTACCGATCTGCTCGGCCCAATCGTCCGGCATCATGGTGCCGTGGGCCAGGTAGTGTTCGCTGCACCAGGCAAAGTGATCGAACTCAAAGGCAATGCCGAAGCGCCGACTGACCGCCCGCAGTACGCGCAGGCCTTCGGGCACTACCTCGCGGCCGATACCGTCGCCGGGAATCACGGCAATCCGATGGGGGGGGCTGGTCGTGGAATTGGACACGCCGTGTCTCCTGTTCTTGTTGTTGTCAGTGAGGCGGGGACATTCTTGGCACAGGTGCCACGGTGGTGGAATTGCTGATTATGGAAGTGGCCTTCGCAAAATTCGAAGGCTCGCGGTTAGGCGCAGTGGCGGGCAGCGAGGTAGTCGAATAATGCCAGGCTTGTAGGAGAAGGCTGTTCCTGGCGCATGCACAGGTACATCTGGCGGTCGGCCCAAGGGTCGTCGATTTCGATAAAGCGCAAGGCCATTTCCTTGCGAAAGATCTGCACCGCGCCCTGGGGCAGCACGCCAACCCCTTGCCCTGCGGCAATCAGCCGGCACACGGCTTCAAAACTGCGCACCTGGATCCGCAGGCGCAACGGCATGCCAATCGCGGCGGCGGCTTCGGTGATCAGTGCGGTGATGGCGGCGTTGTCCTCCAGGCCGACGAAGTCATAGCCCAGCAAATCGGCAAAGCGCGCATGGCGCATCTTGAACGGATGATCATCGGGCACCAGCAGGCACAGGCGGTCCTGGCAGTAAGGGGCAAAGCGCAAGTCCTTGCCGCCCGGTTGGGTGGTGACGATGCCCACATCGGCCACGCCATCGCGCACCGCCTGCAGGATTTCACGGCTGCGCTCCTCGCGGATATCCAGGCGGATACCGGGATGTTGGGCGTTCCACTGGGTCAATTGGCTGGGCAGTTGCTGGCTCATCGCCGAACTGTTGGCATACAGGCACACGCGGCCGGTGGCGCCCTTGGCGTAGTCGGCGAGGTCAGCGTGCATCACATCCACTGCGCGCAAAATCGCCAACCCATGCTCGGCCAACACCTCGCCGGCCGCCGTGGGCGAGACGCCGGTGGAGGAGCGGTGCAACAGGGCGACCTTGAAGTGTTGCTCCAGCAACGACAGGCGCCGGCTGGCCGCAGACAGCGAGAGGTGCGACTGCTCGGCCGCCCGGGACAGGCTGCCGAGCTTGACCGTCTTGAGGAACAGCTCGATGGAAGTGAGATCGGGGGCCATGCCAGAGTCCTTGTGCGCGGTCTGTGAAAACTACGCAGTTGGGGCGGGACTGTCCAATCATCTGCCCCTCACACATTGGACATATGCTGTTGACTCAACTTTGGAGGCACCGCCGATCCCTTGTGGGAGCTGTCGAGCCCCGGCGAGGCTGCGATGGCGGCGGCACTGCCAGCATTGATGGTGACTGACCCACCGCCATCGCAGCCTCGCCGGGCTCGACAGCTCCCACCTTTGACCTTTGCTGCCTTGAGTAAAGTGCCGGTTAGAACTCGATGCTCGCCGACAGCTTGGCCACCCGTGGATCGCCCTGGGTCAGGTAGCCGCCCATTGCCGATTGCCAGTATTTGGTATTGGCCACATTGTTCACGGTCAGTCCCAGGGTGACGTCGCGCTGGTCCACTTTGAAGTTGTAGCGTGCGCCCAGATCAAAGCGGTTCCAGGCCGGCAAGCTGAGCTTGTTGGCGGCATCCACGTACTGCCCGCCGGTACGCAGCAGGCGCCCGTTGAGGGTTACGCCTTGCAGGCCCGGCACATCCCAATCCACCCCGGCATTGAGCTGGAACGACGGCACGCCAATCGCGCGGTTGCCGTCATTGGCGCCGTTCTGGGTGCCCTTGAGCTCGGTTTTCATCACCGTCACACCGCCGAGCAAACGCAGGCCGGCCAGCGGTTCACCGAATACGTTGAGCTCCACGCCTTTGTTGATTTGCTCGCCCTCACGCACGAAGCGTGCGGTGGTGGCATCGATGATCTGGGTGTAGCCGGCGCCGGGCTGCTCGATTCGATACACGCCCAGGGTCGCGCCGTAGGTGCCCATGTCAACCTTGACCCCGGCCTCGATCTGCTTGGAGCGTGCTGGGGCATACACCAGGCCACCGTTGGTCACCGTGCGAATACCTAATTTCTCCGGCGCGGTCGGGCCCTTGGCCAAACCTTCAATCCGATTGGCATACAGCGACACATGCTCCCAAGGCTTGAACACAATGCCGTACACCGGTGTGGTGATCGACTGATCGTAGTTGGCCGTGCGGCTGCCGCTCATATAGTTGTAGCCCTGCACCACCATTTGCTGATGGCGTAGGCCCAGGGTGACCAACAAGCGATCATCGATAAAACCCACGGTGTCGGACACCGCCGCGCTGCGCATGAAGGTCTTGGCGGTGATGGTCGGGTCGCTGAAGTCGGTGCCAGGGGTGTTGCGCGGGTTGTTCAGGCGCGGTTCGGCGCCGGTTACCGGGTTGTAGATATTGGTGCTGGTCTTGGCGCTGTCGAACACATAGGCGTTGCGCGCCTCGGTCCAGATCCCGGCCAGGCCGAAATTCAGGCGGTGGCTCACCGGCCCGGTCTGGAAATTGCCCTTCAAGCCGGCCATGGCGCTGCTGTTGTCTTCTTCGTGGGCGATGGTCGAGGCGCTGCTCTGGGCATTGCCCAGGTTGTCGTTGATGGTCACCGAGGAGTACTGGCCCATCTCCCGTGTGTGCTTGGCACCGCCCGCCGCGTAGGCGGTCCAGTTGTCGTTCAGATCGTACTCGGCGCGCAGCATGCCCAGGGTGTCTTCAATATTGGTCGCATTCCAGCGCGGCGCGTAGTTGGTGTCGGCCGACGGGGCGTCGGGTACGTGGGTCACCAAGGATCCGAGGAACACCGAGTTGCGCCCGCCATTGACGCGCTGTTTCTGATACGCGAAATCCCCCGACAGGCGTAATGCATCGCCCCGGTAATCCAGGCCTGCGGCAAACAGCTTGGAGCGCTGGTTTTCATTATCGGTGGCGGTATCGCCCTCACGTTGCGAGAGGTTCACCCGCGCACCAAAACGATTGTCCTCGCCAAAGCGCTGACCGATATCCAGGTGCTGGCCAATCCGGCCTTCACTGCTGATATCGGTGCTGAAGCGGCGTAGAGGTACATCGTCGGCGCGCTTGGGTTGCAGGTTCACGCCGCCGCCGATGCCGGAGCCGGAGGGTGTTACCCCGTTGATAAAGGCGTTCGGGCCCTTGAACACTTCCACCCGCTCCAGGGCGTCGGTGGACATGATCTGCCGGGGTAGGATGCCGTAGAGGCCGTTGTAGGAAATATCATCGCCATTCAGTGGCAAGCCACGAATCACGAACAATTGCGACTGGTTGGCATAACCCGAAGCCTGGCGCACGGACGAATCGTTGAGCAGTACATCGCCCACGGTCTCGGCCTGTTGGTCGCGGATCAGTTGTTCGGTGTAGGAGGCCATGCTGAACGGCACATCCATGATGTCCTGGTTGCCCAGCACCCCCAACTGCCCACCGCGTGCGACCTGGCCGCCGGCGTACACCGGGGGCAGGGAGCCGGGCATGATGCTCTCGGCGCTGATGCTGGTCGCACCCAGCTCCAGGGCCTGGCCAGCCTGACTGTCGTTCGCATTCTGCGGGGCGGGTTGAGGGGCGCTATGGGCCGTGAAGCTCAGGGAGCAGCACAGGGCGAGCAGGGTCGGGCGAGTACAAGTCGGCATGGTCGATCCGGACGGCGAAGCGTCAGTGTGAGGAAAGAGGGGGCAACAACGTTGCGCTTCCTCGCTGCGCGAATACGACTCCAGTGCAAATGATAATAAATGCTAAATGATATTTCACAAACTGATTTGTGATGTATGACTTTTCTGAAGGCCAGAAATTTCTATTAAGGCCTGATGGCGGATGCCGAGTAGAATCGCGCCCTGAAAGAGATTCCTGAGGTGCGGCAAGGTGGATTTACAGCAGGGTTTTGTCCTGACCCGGCATTGGCGCGACACCCCGGCGGGCACGGAGGTCAGCTTCTGGCTGGCGACCGACCAGGGGCCGCGGTATATCCGTCTACCGGTACAGCCTTCGGTGATGTTTATTCCGCTGGCCCACCGCGAGCACGCGCAACGGGTGCTCAAGGGCGAGCGCGACGTGGAACTGCGCCCGCTGCAACTGTGTGATTTCCACCACCGCCCGGTCCTGGGCCTTTATACCCGTCAGCATCGCCAGGCGATGGACCTGGAAAAACGCCTGCGCCAGGCCGGCGTGGATGTCTACGAAGGCGATGTGCGCCCGCCCGAGCGCTATATGATGGAGCGCTTCATCACCGCGCCGGTGGCATTTGACGGCACCCCCGGCGAGGGCGGGATGTTGCTGGAGGCGCAGATGAAGCCCGCGCCCGACTACCGCCCGGCATTGAAACTGGTGTCGCTGGATATCGAAACCACCGCGCGCGGCGAGCTGTACTCCATCGCCCTGGAAGGTTGTGGTGAGCGCCAGGTGTACATGCTCGGCCCGCCGAACAAAACCTGCGCGGTGGATTTCAAGCTCGAATACTGCGACAGCCGCGCCCAACTGCTGGAGCGCCTCAACCAGTGGCTGGCGCAACACGACCCCGACGCGATCATCGGCTGGAACCTGGTGCAGTTCGACCTGCGGGTCCTCCACGAGCATGCCCAACGGCTTAACGTGCCATTGCTGCTCGGCCGTGGCGGCGAGGCCATGGCCTGGCGCGAGCACGGCAGCCGCAACCATTACTTCGCCGCCGCTGCCGGCCGGCTGATCATTGATGGTATCGAGGCCCTGCGCTCGGCGACCTGGACCTTTGAGTCATTCAGCCTGGAAAACGTCGCCCAGACCCTGCTGGGGGAAGGCAAGTCGATCGCAACGCCCTACCAGCGCATGGACGAGATCAACCGCATGTTCGCCGAGGACAAGCCCGCCCTGGCGCGCTATAACCTCAAGGACTGCGAGCTGGTGACGCGGATTTTCGCAAAGACCGAGCTGCTCAAGTTCCTTCTGGAGCGGGCCAGCGTCACCGGCCTGCCGGCGGATCGCAACGGTGGTTCGGTGGCGGCGTTCACCCACTTGTACATGCCGCTGATGCATCGCCAGGGCTTTGTCGCGCCCAACCTGGGGGACAAGCCGCCCCAGGCCAGCCCCGGCGGTTTTGTCATGGACTCGCGGCCGGGGCTGTACGAGTCGGTGCTGGTGCTGGACTACAAAAGTCTGTATCCGTCGATCATCCGCAGCTTCCTGATCGACCCCGTGGGCCTCATCGAAGGCCTGCGCCACCCCGACGACAACGAGTCGGTGGAAGGCTTTCGCGGTGCGCGCTTTTCCCGCACCCGGCATTGCCTGCCGTCGATTGTGGCGCGGGTCTCCGAAGGCCGCGAGGTGGCCAAACGCGAGCATAACGCGCCGTTGTCCCAGGCCCTGAAGATCATCATGAATGCCTTTTACGGCGTGCTCGGTTCCAGCGGTTGTCGGTTTTTCGACACGCGGCTGGCGTCGTCGATCACCCTGCGCGGCCATCAGATCATGCGCCAGACCCGCGAGCTGGTCGAAGCCCAGGGTTATGAAGTGATCTATGGCGATACCGACTCCACGTTTGTCTGGCTCGGCAGTGCCCATTCCCAGGAGGATGCCACGCGCATCGGCCAGGACCTGGTACAACACGTCAACCAATGGTGGCGCGAACGCCTGCACAACGAATTCGGCCTGCAAAGCGCCCTCGAACTGCAATACGAAACCCACTTCAGCCGCTTCCTGATGCCGACCATTCGTGGGGCGGAGGAGGGTAGCAAGAAACGGTATGCCGGCTTGGTGACCCGTGCCGATGGCAGTGAAGAGATGATCTACAAAGGCCTGGAGACTGTGCGTAGCGACTGGTCGCCCCTGGCCCGCCAATTCCAGCAGGAGTTGTACCAGCGCATCTTCCACCGCCAGCCCCACCAGGATTATGTGCGTGACTACGTGCGCCGCACCCTCAGTGGCGAGTTCGATGAGCTGCTGATCTACCGCAAACGCCTGCGCCGGCAACTGGGCGACTACGAGCGCAACGTGCCGCCCCATGTGCGGGCCGCGCGCCTGGCGGATGAATACAACGACCGCCAGGGCCGCCCACGCCAGTATCAGAACGGTGGCTGGATTCGCTACGTGATCACCGTCAACGGCCCCGAGCCCCTGGAAGTGCGCCAGGCGCCAATTGACTACGACCACTACGTAACCCGGCAATTGCAGCCGGTGGCCGATGCGATCCTGCCGTTTGTCGATGATGATTTCAGCACCCTGGTCGGTGGTCAGATGGGCTTGTTTTAACCCCGGGAAAACGTTTCACTCTGGACGCTGAGTCTCCAGGAGCAATGCCCATGTACACGCTCTACGGCACGCAAAGTTCTGGTTCATGCATCGTCGAAATCGCCCTGCAACGCTGCGGCGTGCCGTGGCAGCAGGTCGATGCCAGCCCCTGGGGTGACGGGGCGGGGATGGAGGCCCTTGGGCAGATCAACCCGCTGCGGCAGATCCCCACCCTGCAACTGCCCGACGGCAGCGTGTTGACGGAAAGCGCGGCGATCCTGATTCATCTGGGCCTGGCGTATCCGGCCAGCGATTTTCTGTCCGGTCACCGTGCGCAGATCATTCGCGGCCTGGTGTATATCGCCGCCAACTGCTACTCGGCGATCACCATCATCGACTACCCGCAACGCTTTCTCGCCGACGCTGACGAGACGGTGCAGGCGCAACTGATCGCGGGCACCCAGCAGAAACTGCACCGGACCTGGCAGGTATTTGCCGAGCAATTTGCCGGGCAACTCTTTACCCCACAGGGGCTGCCCAATGCCCTGGGCATCATGGCGGCGGCGGTGTCCCGCTGGGAGGGTGTACGCGACGTCCTGCAACACTCCCACCCCGCATGCGCCCAGGCCCTGGCGCAGGTGGACGCCGACCCGCAGGTGGCCCCGGTGTTCGCCTGGCACTGGCCGGATTGGCCCGAGCAGTGAGCCTTGGCAATCAGAAGAAACAATGAGCCTCGAAGCACCTCGAGCCCTTGCGTCACGGGCGTCCTGGCCTACTCTTTCTGATAGTCGCGTAGGAATCATCCTTGAAATTGACTGTCGCAGACATGAAACTCAAAAACTCTGCATGGAATTGGAAGGAGGTACGCATGCTCGTCCGGTCGCTGACCCTGGCTACCTTGATGGCGTTTACGGGGCCGTTGTTGGCTGCGGATAACCGAGGCCCGCTGGAACAGGATCAAGGCAAATTCCGCCCGCTGATCGTGATTGCACCCAGCTCCATAGACCCGACTCAGGTCCAGCTCAAGAAAGATCTTGAACAGCCTGAGAACAAACAGAAGTTCACAGAGCGCAACATGGTGCTCTACACCGTGAACTACACGAGCATCGGCACCGTCGGCCAGCGTGACGGCAAGGACCTCGGCGCCCAGGACACCAATGCGTTGATCCGCGCCTTGAAGCTGGGGGCCAGTGCCGGCACCAAAGTAATCCTGGTGGGCAAGGACGGCGAGAAGAAAGTCGAAAAGACTGTGCCACCCGATACCCTTGACCTTGCAGAGTTCTTTGCGGCTGTCGACAAGATGCCCATGGCAGAAAAAGAAGCCGCCGCACCCGCCGAGCCTGAACCCGCCGCCCCGGCAGCGAGCAAGCCTGGCGCCAAAGCCAAGCCTGGCAAGCACGCGCCGCAACCGCTGGAAGATTGATGCTCCTCGCTGGCACCTACAGGGGAGGTGCCAGCGATCCCTACAAGTCGTATGGCACTTGCAGGCATTGCGCCATGAAGCATATGATAACCGTTATCATTTACGGCTTACCTTCTGCGCGCGCCCTCCATGCCCCCGACCCCTGCGACAAGCCCTACTGACCTGGCCACGCTGTATCAGCAGCAACATCGCTGGCTGCAGCACTGGCTGTGGCGTCGCCTGAACTGTTCGCAGAGCGCCGCCGACCTGGCCCAGGACACGTTCCTGCGTCTGCTGGCCAAGAACCAACCCCTTGAAGTCCAGGCGCCCCGCAGCTTTCTGGCGAAAGTCGCACAAAGCGTGTTGTCCAATCACTTTCGTCGGCAAAAGCTGGAAAAGGCCTACCTGCAAGCCCTGGCGCTGTTACCGGAAGACGTGGCGCCCAGCGCCGAAACGCAGTGGCTGCTCCTGGAAACCCTGATGGCCCTCGACGAAGTGCTCAGCCGCCTGGCATTACCGGTGCGCCAGGCCTTCCTCTGGTCGCAGCTCGACGGCTTGAGCCACGGCGAGATTGCCGAGCGCCTGGGCACCAGCATCACCACGGTCAAGCGCTACATCGTCAAGGCCGGCGCCCAGTGCATTGTGCTCGACAGCCAGCGCCCATGAATCCGTTGCCCCTGACCCTGGAAGCCGCCGAGCAGGCCATGCACTGGCAGTTGGAGTTGCAGGCGCCGGATGTCACCGAACAGACCCGCGCCCAGTGGCTGGCGTGGCGCCAATTGGATCCGCTCAACGAGCAGGCCTGGCAGCATTCCCAGCGATTTTTCCAGCGTATGCACGAGGTGCGCGACCCGGCACATCAGGCGCTGGTCAGCGCCACCCTGTTGCCGACGATATCCCGGCGTCGGGTGATTAAAAACCTGGCCCTGTTGCTGGCGGCCGGCAGTGTGGCGTGGACCGCCAGGGACGCCGGCCTGCTGCAACCCTGGACCAGCGATTTCAGCACCTCGGTCGGTGAGCAATGGCGCATCGAACTGGCGGACAACAGCGAAATCCAGCTCAATACCGACACCGCCGTCGATGTGAATTACCGCCCCGAGCAGCGCCAGATCCACCTGTTGCGCGGGGAGATCCTGGTGCTGCCCAACCCGTTGGACGCCCGCCCGCTGTGGGTGAAAACCGCCGAAGGGCTGATCCAGGTCACAGGCGGGCGCTTCAGCGTGCGCCAGCGTGAGGGTTTTACCCAGTTGGGGGCTGACCAGCAGCCGCTGGCGGCGCAGATTCCAGCGCGCAACCTGAGCCTGCAACCCGGCGAAATCATCAGCTTTGACCCGCAGACCCTGCTGGCGCGGCGCCCCCAGCGCGCCGGCGAACTGGCTTGGAGCCGCGGCATGATCGTCGCTGAGGGCCTGCGTCTGGAAGACTTCCTCAAGGAACTGAGCCGCTACCGGCGCGGGCATCTGGACTGTGACCCGAGCGTGCGTGAACTGCGGGTGTCCGGCACCTATCCACTGGCCGACACCGACCGCATTCTGGTGGCGCTGCAACAGACCCTCAAGCTGGATGTGCAGCATTTCACGCGCTTATGGGTGACGTTGAAACCGCAGCGGGCGCAGGTATGAATTTATTTCACATGCAGGTGGTCCGTTTCCGAATCTCACGAGACTTATATCCCCAGACACTCACTTATCTGGGGAACAGGGCATGCACCCGCAACGCACCATCCGGGCAACACTGAAAAAATCACTGGCCGTGGCCGTCGTCCGTGGCATCGCCAGCTTCGGCGTGGCCGCGCCGCTGCTGTTGGCGCCGGCCTGGGCCATGGCCGCGCCACAGCAGGAGTTCGATATTGCCCCAGGCTCACTGGCCGGCGCGTTGAACCAGTTTGGCCAGGCTGCGCAGATCCTGCTGTCCTACCCGGCCGCGCTCACGCAAGGGCAGACCAGCCCGGGCCTGCAAGGGCGGCATGATCTCGACAGCGGCCTGGCGATCCTGCTCAGTAACAGCTCGTTGCAAGCCGTGCGCGGCAGTGGCGGTAACTATTCCCTGGAGCCCCGGCCTACCGACGGCGCATTGCAACTGGGTACCGTGTCGATCTCCGGCAAGGCGCCGGGGTCGACCACCGAAGGCACCGGTTCCTACACCACGCAGTCGTCCAGCAGCTCCACCCGCCTGAACCTGACCCCGAGGGAAACCCCGCAATCGCTGACCGTCATGACCCGCCAGCGCCTGGATGACCAGCGCCTGACCAACCTGTCGGATACCCTGGATGCCACCCCCGGCATCATCGTGTTGCGTGATGGCCTGGGGGCGGAAAGCGATAGCTATTTCTCCCGTGGTTTCCAGATCCAGAACTTCGAAATCGACGGTGTGCCTACCGTTGCGCGCATGGACAACTACACCCAGAGCATGGCGATGTACGATCGGGTGGAAGTGGTGCGCGGCGCCACCGGTTTGATCAGCGGCATGGGCAACCCCTCGGCCACCATCAACCTGATCCGCAAGCGCCCGACGGCCGAGGCGCGGGCCAGTGTCACCGCTGAAGCGGGCAACTGGGACCGCTACGGCAGTGGCCTCGACGTGTCCGGCCCGCTGACCGAAACCGGCAACGTGCGCGGGCGCCTGGTGGCCGACTACAAGACCGAACATGCCTGGGTCGACCGCTACAAGCAGCAGACCCAATTGCTGTACGGCATCACTGAATTCGACCTGACCGAAGACACCTTGTTGACCCTGGGCTTCAGCTACCTGCGTACCGACGTCGATGCCCCGGCGCGCTCCGGTTTGCCTACGCGCTTTACCGACGGTTCGCGCAGCAACCTCAGCCGCTCCCTGAATACCGCGCCGGCCTGGTCCTATAACGACCATGAGCAGACCAGCTTCTTTACCTCCATCGAGCAGAAGTTCGACAGCGGCTGGAGCGCCAAGGCCGAGTTCACCCATTCGCAAAACAAGTTCGATGAGGTGTTCAACTACGTCAACGGCAGCCTCAACAGCGATGGCAGCGGCACCACGCAGTTGCCGGTGCGCTTCTCCGGTACGCCGCGCCAGGACAACCTCGACCTGTACGCCACCGGGCCGTTCGACCTGCTGGGCCGCGAGCACGAGTTGATCGCCGGCGTGACTCTGTCCAAATACAAGGAAAACCTGCCCAGCCATGGGGGCTGGAACTACGCGTATTCCGGCTCCCCGGCGGGCGCCATCGACAACCTGTTCAACTGGGACGGGCACTCGGCCAAGCCGGACTTCCCGGTGACCGGCAAATCCTCGGTGGATGAAAGCCAATACGCCGCTTACCTGAGTACCCGCCTGCGCATGACCGACGACCTGAGCGTGATCCTCGGCAGCCGTGTCATCGACTGGAAGCGCGAAACCGCAGACAGCCCCTACGGCGGCGTCGCCACCCGCACCGATGAGTCGGAAACCGGCGTGTACATTCCCTATGCCGGCGTGGTCTATGACCTGACCGACAACTGGTCGGCCTATGCCAGCTACACCAAGATCTTCAATCCCCAGGCCAGTTGGGTGCGCGATATCAACAACAAGGCCCTGGAACCCATGGAAGGCAAGGGCTACGAGTTGGGATTGAAGGGCAGTTTCTTCGACGAAAAACTCAACACCAGCCTGGCGCTGTTCAAGCTGGAACAGGACAACCTCGCGATCTGGATCGACACCCCGGGCGGCAATACTTATCGCAACGAGAAGGGCACCACTACCGAGGGCGTCGAGCTGGAACTCAACGGTGAGTTGGCTGAAGGCTGGCAAGCCTCCGCGGGCTACGCCTATGCGGTCAGTACCGATGCCGACGACAAACGCATCGTCACCACCTTGCCGCGCCAGAGCCTGAAAACCTTCACCACTTACCGTCTGCCGGGGGCCTTGAACAAAGTGACGGTTGGCGGCGGGGTGAACTGGCAGAGCAAGGTTGGCGAAGACCTGCACACATTCAGCCAGGGCAGCTACGCCATCACCAACCTGCTGCTGCGCTACGACGTGACGCCGCAGTTGAGTACGTCGGTCAACCTCAACAACCTGTTTGACCGTGAGTATTTCAGCTATGCCGGTAACCATGGGATGTATGGTGCGCCGCGCAACCTGATGACCAGCGTCAAGTACGACTTCTAGACCTGCCCACTATCCCCGGTGGGAGCAAGCCAGCTCCCACATTCGCATTGTGGTATGGCCAAAACTCTATGCCCGGCAGAGCCCCTCCCTGTGGGAGCGGGCTTGCCCGCGATAGCGGTAGTTCAGGCACCATTTCTGCTAGCTCACACACCGCCATCGCAGGCAAGCCAGCTCCCACATTTGCATTGTGGTGCGGCCAAAACTCTATGCCCGGCAGAGCCCCCCCTGTGGGAGCGGGCTTGCCCGCGATAGCGGTAGTTCAGGCACCATTTCTGCTAGCTGACACACCACCATCGCAGTCAAGCCAGCTCCCACATTTGAACGGTGGTGTGGCCAAAACTCTATGCCCGGCAGAACCCCCCTGTGGGAGCGGGCTTGCCCGCGATAGCGGTGGTCCAGGCACTGTTTCTGCTAGCTGACACACCACCATCGCAGTCAGCACCTCCGCGCGCTGGCTTTTGCTATGCCTTTGCTTTCGCAGCTCAAGCCTTCCACGGCTTGAACCACAGCCCCAATCCCACCAGTACCCCGGCGCCCGCCAAGGTACTTAAGCCCAGCTGCCAGCCATCGTTATGCAGCGGGTGCAGCACCAGCGCCGCCATGCCCAGCAACACCACACTCAAGCCCCACTGCAACGGCCAGCCCAGTTGCCCGAGCAGGTGTTGGCGTTGCATCAGCAGCAGGTTGGTGACGATCACCCCACCCAGGGCCGCCAAGGCAATGCCTGGCAGGCCGAAGAAGTACGGCAGCAATACCAACAGGCCGGCGTTGACCAGGCTGCCCAGCAGTTCACATTTGAGTGGCAGGCGTGTGTCGCCGCTGGCGTAGGCATAGCGTGCGAGCATGGCGTTCCAGGCGCCGAACACCAGGGGTGTGGCGAACCAGGCGAGCAGGGCGGGCAGCGGGCCGTCGGCGCTTTGCGCGGGCATCAGCAGGTGAATCAGCACCGGGCTGGCGCCAATCAGGCCGAGGGCGGCGGGCAGGCTCAGCAGGGTGGCGGCGTCCAGGCCACGGCGCAGCAAGGCCAGGCGTTGTTGGCCTTGTTCACCGCTCATCATCCCCAGCAATACCTGGTTGAGGCTCATCAGCGCAATCAGCGGCAGGTTGATCAGCTTGCGCGCCAGGTTGACCCAGGTCACCGCACCTTCGCCCAGGTAGCTGGCGATCAGCCGTTCGAGCAAGGCCAGGCCCTGGCTGGCGAGATTGCTCGCCAACAGCGGGCCGATACGTCCCAGCAGTTCGCGGCCGGCCAGGGCATCACCCTTGACCTGCCAGGGGCGCCAGCCGAACGACCAGACCGGTGCCAGCAAGGGCAGGCACATCAACACACTGCCGGCAAAAAAACACATTGCCAGTTCCGCGCTGTCGCTGGCCGTGCCGCGGATAAACAGGTACAGCACCGGCGGCAGGTTGAACAGCAGCGAGCCCAGCCCCGGCAGCACAAAGCGCTGGCGCGCCTGCAACGGAATACTGAACAGGCCATGCATCACCAGCCCCGGCGCACAGGCGGCCAGCCAGCGCAGATTGGCGGCGGCCTGGTCGTGGGCGGCGGCGTCCAGCCCCGGGCCGATCAGGCGTACCCACAGCGGCGCGCCCAGGGCCAGCAGGGCGAACAGGCCCAGGCCGACGCCGAGCAGGCGCGGCGACAGGCTGGCCAACCAGGCTTGCTGGCGTTGCGCATCCCGTTGTTGATAGAGGGGCAGGGCCGCAGCGGCGAGCAAACCGGCGGCCAGGGTCATGCGCAGCGCCTCGGGTAAAAACACCGCCACCAGAAACCCGTCGCTACGGCTGCCCGCGCCCCAGGCTGCGACCAGCAGCCATTCCCGGGCAAAGCCGGCCACCAGCCCGGCGAGGGTCGCCAGGGTCAGCCACAGGGTGCTGCCAAACATCAGTGGAACAGGGTGAACAGGCCCTTGCCACCCACCTTGTAGTTGAGCCCCCGAACGCGTTCGCCCATGACTTTGGCACCGGTGCCGCCGACAATTTTGTACGGCGCGACGGTTTTCGCCACCACGGTATTGGCAGTCACCACCGAGCCTTCGCACAGGTGGGTGCCGAAACCGATCAGCGCACGGCTGCCGATCCACACATAGTCGTCGATATAAATCGCCCCGGAAATCGACCAGAACTCCGGCGCCTGCAAGTCGTGGCTGCCGGCGATGATCAGCACATGGGAGGCAATCGCCACATGGTTGCCGATTACCAGCCCAGAGCGTGCATCCACCTGGCAATGCCAGCCGATCACCGTGTCGTCGCCGACCCTCAGGTTGTGGATGCCCAGCACCTCAGTGTTGCGCCACAGGCTCGACCCCTTGCCGATCTTCGCGCCGCCCAGGCGCAGCCAGCCGATGCGTATGTGGTGGCTGGGGATCTTGTTGATCAGGATGTTGTAGGCCATGTCCCAGGCACTGCGCCAGCGGTCCTTGAGGGTTGCCCAGTTCTTGCCATAAATCGGCAGGAACTGCGCCGGGACATCCTGTTTCATGCGATGGAACAGCCGACGTGCCACCGGATGCTCGATAGTCGGTTCCACATCGAAAGAGGTCATCCAGAAGCGCTTGTTCTCGCCTTCGCCCTCTTCAAAAACCACCTCGTTGGCCAGGCACCAGGCCAGGCCGTCCTGCAAGTCTTCCAGGCTTGCACCAAGTTCGCTGGCCAGGGCGGGCAGGCGGTCACGCAGGTCGGGGGAGTGAATAGTGCGATGTTTCATGGTCGGTCATCCTTTGGCACGGAAACAGGAGCAGTAATGGTCGGGCTCAGGCGCACCTGTTGCAGGCTGATGCCCATCAACAGCCAGAACAGCGCGATCAATACAAAGGTGAAGCTGAAGTAGTGGTCGAAAATCCCGGTCAGCAGCGCCGCCAGCACGCCGCACACGCAACCCAGCCACAGGGCGTTGTCGGCGGTGACCTTGCGCACCATGCCCAGCGGTCGCACTTCACGCCACCACAATACGGTGATGGCGATGAACAACAGCATCCCCGGAATACCAATCTTGTAGATGAAGTTCAGCCACAGGTTGGAAATTCCCAACAAGTTGCTGCCCGGCACCGGTGGGTCGATCTTGAAACCGATCCCCAACGGGTACTTGGCCATTACATCGGGGAACCCGGCGTACTCGTCGAAACGGATCTCGGTACTGGCGTTGGTGGTCGAGAACATCGTCATCAAACGGTCCTGCAGCGGCGGATAGAACAGCACCAGGGCGATCACAAAAGCCGCGCCGATACCGATGATCCGCCCGCTGTGAGGCACGCGCTTGTAGGTCAGCCAGATCAGGATCAGCGCCAGTGCCACAATCGCGCCCCGGGAGATACTCAGCAGCAGGCCGGCGCAACCCAGTACCGCCACCGCCAGGCCCAGGGCGCGGCGCCAGCCGGTGCGGGTCCAGCCGTAGAACAGCGCCAGCGGGATAAACAGCACCAGCACGCCACCGGTCAGGTTCGGGTGAACCCAGGGCGAGGCCATGCGCTTGTAGTTGGCCGAGAAGATGTCCTTCACCGCCTCCGGGTGGGCGTACTTGAGGTCGGTGAGAATGTCGATCATCGACATCGCGTTGCGCGTCTTGAGGAACATGAAAATCGACAGCAACAGCATCGCCAGGTTGCCCAGCAGCAGGGCGACCACCACCTTGTCGCGGTCGGCATCGGTGCGCAGCAGCAACGGCACGATAAACAGCAGCGACAGGTTCATCAGCCAGCGCACCCAGTTCACCGGGCCGTTGCCCTCGGCGTGGATGATGATCATGCCCCAGATAAACGGGATGGTGCTGAACAGCATCAGCCACATTAACGCCCGTTCCGTGGGGCGCCAGACCATGAAACCGCGGGTCTTGCCGATAAACGATTGCCAGAACACCCCGGCCCAGGTCAGGCCCAGCACCGCCTCGCTGATGGTGGTGCGGATCCCCAGTTGCAAGGTGGTGTAGGGAATGCTGGTGGCCAAGACGGCAAAAATCAGCAAGCCCCACAGCGGTTTGCGGATCAGGGTCAGCGCCACGCCCAGGCCGACCACGATCATAAAGACCTTCATCGGCGGCAGTGCCAACAGCAGGCCGCCGAAGACCAGGCCCAGGAGCAGACTAACGAGTTTTCCTGGCAGCATTAGCGGTTCAATTCCTTGAGCAGTTTATCCAGGCGCAGGCGATAGGCCGGTTCGGCAAATTGCCGGGCCCATGTGCGTTGCAGTTCGGGGTCGACCGTGCCCCCCGGTGCAGCCAGTGACACCATCAACGTTTGCAGTTGACCGGCGTCGTCGGGGGCAAAACGCTGTGCGGTGGGCGGCGCCACTTCATCCAGGGCCGAGCCACGGGCAACCGCGACCGGCGTGCCGACACTCAGCGCTTCCACCACCGGCAAACCAAACCCCTCGGCATAGGACGGCTGCCACAGGTACGCGGCATGCCGGTACAGCGCCTGCAACTGGCCGTCGGACAAGCCACTGCGCCAATGCAGGCCGGGCAACTCGCCCAGGGACGCCGGCACATCGCTGGCGTGGCCGACCAGTACCAGGTCGGGCACGTTCGGGTCCTGGGCGCGGCTGGCCTGCCATTGCGCCAGGAAAAACGCCATGTTTTTGCGCGGCTCACGGGTACCCACCACCAGCCAGTAGCGCGGCGGAATGCCTTCGGGCAACGGCTCGGGGGCCTCGGTGAACTCCGGCACCAGGTTATTCAACACGCGGAACTTGGCCCGCGCCCAGGGAAACAGGCGCGCAGCCTCATCGCACGAGAACTGCGACGGGCACCACACCCGGTCGGCTTGCCACACCGACCAGGCAATCGACGCGCCGTCGATCAGGCGGTAGGCCAGGGCCTTGAGGCGGGAGCGATGGAAGTTGCGGTGGGTTAGTTGAAACAGATCATGCAGCACCAGCACATAGCGGGTGCCGGCGGGTTTGCGGCACAAGGGCAGGCCCATGTTGGCCGTGGCGATGTACAGGTCGATCTGCTGTTGGTGGATTTCCCGGGGCAGGAAGCCGCGCTCGAAGCGCCAGCGCACCTGAGGCCGTTGCAGGCCCTCCAGGGGGCTGGCCCAGGCCGGGCAAACCGCCGTGTCGCGCTGGGGATGATCAAGCGGCGCTTCGGTAAACAGCACCACTTCAGTGTTGTCCCGGGCGCGCAAGGCGTGTTCCAGGGCCAGCACCTGGCGGGCGATGCCCGACGAAGGCGCGACCGTGGCCGGGCGGTAATCCAGGGCTACGCGCATGCTTGAGGCTCCTGTTGGGTGGGCAAGGTGCGGTAGATCTGCTCCAGTTCATTACCGGCCACCGCCCAGTCGTGATGGTTGCGCGCATAGTCGCGCGCAGCCTGCGCCAGTTGCCGGGCCAGCGTCGGTTCGTCCAGCAGGCGCACAATCCCATCGGCCAGGGCCTCGGCGCTTTCGCCGGCCAGGTAATGCACCTGCGGCTCAACCGCCAGCCCGGACACACCCTGGGCGGTGCTCACCAGCGGCAGGCCGGCGGCCATTGCCTCCAGCACTTTGAGTTTGGAGCCGCCGCCATGGCGCAGCGCGGCGACAAACCCTGCACAGCGGCGCTGCAACGCGGTGAGGTCGGGAACAAAACCCTGCCATTCAATACGATCGTCCGCCCAGCGCTCGCGCCAGTGTGCGGGCAAGCCGAAGCCGGCCACCGCCAGGCGGGCGCTGGGGCATTGCAACCAGACCCGCGGGAAGATGTCGTCGAGCAGCCACTGCACCGCGTCCAGGTTCGGCGCGTATTCGTAGTTGCCGACAAACAACAGGCGCTGGCTCTGCGGGTCGGCGCTGACGTCGCTGAAGGCCCGGCTGTCGACCCCATTGACCACCACGCTCACCGGGGTCGTGGTCAGTTGCCCGATAGCCTGGGCATCGGCCTGGGTCACGGCAACCACATGGCACGCCGCGTCAAACGCCTTGCGCTCCCACTGCTGGCAGCGCCACTGGTCGTAGCGCACGAACGGCGCGGCCCATTTTGGAAAGCGGTCATAGGTGGCGCCGCCCAGGCTCGATTCCAGGTTGTGCTCGGTGAGCACGAAATCCCGCGCTTGCTGCTGCAAGAGGGTGAAGTACGGTTGCAGGCTGTAGCTGTGCTCGACCTGGATCACATCCCAGGTTTCCTTCAGCAGTTCGCTAAAGCGCGCCTGCAACACCGGCGACAGGCCGTTGACCGTGGTCAGCAGCGGCCAGGGCGCAAACACCCCGGCGAGCAGGGTCATGGGGTGTTTCAGGGCCCGGCGCGGCACCACGATCAGGCGCTCGAGCAAGGGCTCCAGGGCCGCGTGCACAGCCGCATCGGCCGGCGTCTTCGATTGCACCAGCAAGGTGATGCGATGCCCGCGCTCACTCAAGGTACGCAGCAAATGGTACTGCCGGGTCTTGCCGCCGCTGGTCATCGGCCACGGCAGATAGGGCACAATCCACAGGATTCTCACGTGCAGCTCTCCATGCCTGGGCGTGCTACCACACCAATATCTGCAACGACGGTTTCACCGCGGGGCGAATGCCGTTGTAATCGTTAAGGGTCTGCCTGGCGCCCGTCAGCGGGTCCAGCAGTTCGGCGTGCTGCACTTTGGGCAAGGTGATGCGGGTGCCTTCCGCGCTCCAGTACATCAACAGGTGTTTGCCGTCTTCGCGGGTCCAGGCCACGCTGTAAAAAGTCTTGGGTACGTCCTCGAGCACGGGGGTGACCCCCGGCTTGAGCGTCGGCCCGGTGATCTCCAGGAAGCGGGCGAGGGCGCTGTAGACCGGCTTCGGTTCACCGTTGAGGTCCAGCAGGCCATAGTGCTGGTCACGTACGGAGGCGCGTTCATCCAGGTCGGACAGGGCAAACAGGAAAATCTTCTGGTAATCCTGGGACGCCATCAGCGCCAGGCGGCGCAAGGTGAAATCGGCCTGGCCGTCGACGCCGATCAGGTCCTGCATCTCCTTGGGCCCGGCATAGCTGGACCAGCCCCACTCGGTGGCCCACACATCCTTGACTCCGGCACCGTGCAGCACGGCGTTGAGTTGGTCGCCGCGCAGCAGCACTTCATTCTTGCCCGGTTCGTCGGTTTCCGGGGTCATCGAGTACGGGTGATACGCCGCGACCATGCCCAGGGTTTGCACGCCCAGCGCGCCGAGGGCTTCAAACATCAGGGTTTTGCCGCGCGGGGGCATCTGGCTGTAGTAGGCCATGCCGCCCATCACCTGGATCTTGTCTGGTGCGGCGATATTCAGTGCCTGGTGACTGGCCAGCAGCAAGCGCGCGTATTCCTCGGCATTCACTTGCGGGCGCCAGTTGTTCGGCAGGTTCTGCTCGTTCCACACCTGCCAGGCGTTGATATTCGGGTAGCGCTTGGCCAACAGGGCCAGACGCAGGGCGTACACACTGGCGTCTCGCGGGCGGTATTGGTCCTGGAATTCTGCGCCTTTGGGGGCGGTGGTGATAAACGGCGCCGAACCCACCAGGTAGAACACCGAGCGGATTTTCTCGGCAGTCAGGGTGCGGTCCAATTCATCGAAGGTGCTCAGTTGATAATCTTCTTCCTTGGGCTCCAGGCGGTCCCAGTGCAGGTCGACGCGCACCCAGTCCAGCCCCAGTTTCTGGTATTGGCGGATCTGCTTCTGGTACTGCTCGGGCTTGAACCACAGAAAATGCGCGTTCACCCCGAGGAACTCGCGCCACTCCACAGTGCGCTGGGGCGCCAGGTTCACGGGCTCCGCGTCGACGTTTTCACTGAGCAGCAGTGCGCCGCCCACGGCCATTGCAATGACCAGTGGCAGGTAGCGCCACATCCGGCGAGTTGACGAAACATTCATCACAAAGGCTCCTTGACTGCGGCCTGGAACAACTCGGCAAAGCGTTGGGCGGTGCTGGACCACTGGCGCTGCCGGCCGATGTCGGCGGCGTGGTCGGCCCATTGGCGGGCCTGTTGCGGGTCGAGGATCAGGCGGTTCAGGGCATCGCTCAACGAGGCGATATCCCCCTGTTGATAGGTGATGCCATTGCCACCGGCGACTTCTTCGGCGAAGGCGCGGGCATTGGAGGTAATCACCCCGCGCCCGCAGGCGTTGGCCCAGGACAGTGCGCCACTGGTGCCGCGCATCTGGCCGAGGAAACCGAGTTTTTTCGATTCACGATACGGCAGCACCATCACATGGTGGGCCTGGATGGTATGGGGAATGTCGGCTGAAGGCAGGTCCAGTTGCCAGTCCACCACATCGCCCAGGTGCAGGGTGGTGATCAGTTGGCGCAGGCCCTCAAGGTAATTGCCGGCGGGGTCGAAGGTCATCTCCGGCGCGGTGCCACCGGCCAGGGTCAGGCGCACCTGGCCACGGCATTGCGGGTGGGCGCTCAGGGAGCGGGCCAGGGCCTGCAGCAGATCTTCGATGCCCTTGCCGCGGTAGATAAAGCCGAAATACAGCAGGCGCAACGGTTGCAACGGCGGCAAGGCCACAGGGGCAATGGGCAGGTTGCCGTGGGCAATCACCGCCACTTGCTCAGGTTTTAGCCCCATGCGCTGGCGCAAGCAATCGCCACCCAGGCGGGTGAGGGTGATCAGGCGGCGCATGCTTTTGGCCAGGCGCCGTTCTTCGTAAAGGGTCAATGGATCGGCGAGCAACGCCGCCGCCTGGGGCAGCGGGTGGGGCAGGTGTTCGAGCAGGGTCAGCGGGAAAAACAGCTTGGCCCGGCGCCAGATCAGGCGCTCCGGATCATGCACAGTGGCGGTCAGCGGCAATTGCGGCTGGGCCCGGCGCAAGTAGTCCAGGGCCTGGAACTCGGCAAAGCGTCCGCCGCCCAGTTCGGCATGCACCAGGTCCACACTGCGCCAGTCAAAGGCCTGCAGGCGCCGCAATTGTTCAGCCAGGTCCAGGCAACCTTCCAGAGGCGTCAGCACCTCCAGGCCCCGTTCGCGCAACGCGCTGCGCAAGTGCGCAGCGTAGTCGGCGATCCCGGTCTGCTCCGGTGGCAGTGGCGCCAGCAACGCAATGCGCATCAGGCCGCACCGCGCCAGCTGTTGAGCCGTGCCAGAACATTGGCCGGCACTTCAAAACGGCGGCGGTTGAGGATCATCCCATCCACTTTGCCGAACGCAGTGGTCAGCAGCGACAGGGCGTTCTCGATGGTCGGCACGGTGCTGGTGCGGGCTTCGATCACCAGCACAATCTGCTCGGCGCGGCGCAGGGTGAGGAACGCCTGCGGGTTGGACGACAAGGCCGAGGCGTCCAGCAGCAACACTTCACCCGGCTTTGCCGCTTCAGTGCCGTTGACCGAGACCCGGTGGCCACGCTCTTCGAGCAGGCGCTTGAGTTGCTCGATGATAAAACTCACGCCTTCGCCGTGCCGTGCCGAGGTCAGGCCCAGGGCAAAGCCCTCGCTGGCGATGCGCTCGGCGGGTAGCAGGCTGTACAAGCGATAGATGCTGGCGGTGAGGGCGGCCGGTGTCGCGTGCTGCACATCGGGGATGCTGCTCCACAGCGGTACACCGAACACTTCCTGCAAGCGCGCGCCGTCGTGGATGCGCTGGTCCAGCAGGTACAGCACGTAGATGGTCAGCAAACCGACGGCCAGGCCGGCAGGAATGGTGAACAGCAGAATCAGCAGGCTCTTGGGAAACACGCGCGCCGGGTTGAGGGTGGCGTGTTCGATCAGGGCGATGTTGCTGATCTGGCTGCTGTCCAGTGCGTGGTCGATGCGCGCCTGTTCGAGGTTTTCCGAGTACAACGCGTAGCTTTTCTCTGCGGTGCGCAGTTGCTGGGTCAGCTTGTTCAGCTCAGGTTCATCGGTCATCGCCTGGTCACGCTGGGCGCGCAGTTCGGCGAGGGTCTTGTCGTAGTTCTCGATTTCCCCGGCCAGTTTGCGCTCCTGCAACTGGGCGTCGATGATCTGCTGCTTGACGTTGATCACCAGGCTGTTGGGCGCGGTGTTTTGCGAGCGTTCCAGGCGTGTCGCTTCCTGGGCGCTGAGGGCTTCCATGTCGCGGATGTTCTGCTCGATCTGATTGACCTGCGGTGTGTTCGGCAGATAGGTGCGCAGCAGGCGCGCCCGTTCTACTTGCAGGGCATTGAGCTGGCGCTTGAGGTCCAACTGGGTCGGGTTGAGGCTGGTTTCCCGGCCAGTGACCACTTCGGCCGGCTGGTTCTTGATCTGCTGGCTGGCGTTGGCCAGGAAGCTGCGGATCCCCGCGATCTGGTTTTGCGCGGTGACTTTGGCGTCGGTGACACGGTCGATCTGGTTGGTCAGGTTTTTCAGGCGCGCGTCCACGCTGATCGAGTCGATCTGCTTCAAGCGGCCCTGCAGTTCATCCTTGAGCCCCTGGATGTTGGTCGCGACCTTGCTGCGTTCGGTTTCATAGAAGGTATGCAGGCTCTTGCGCCCGAGAATCCGCGCGCGTTCTTCCAGGTAGGCATCGACCCAGGTCTCGACGACTTTCTGCGCGATGGCCGGATCGTCCCAGGTGAAGGAAATTTCGATCACCGAGGAGCCCGGTTCGTGGCCGGCTTCGAAGTTCTTCTCCAGCTTGGTCGCCAGGCGTTCCAGCGGGCTTTGCTTCTCGGCCAGGCCGACGAATTGCAGGACGCTGCGCACCGCATCCAGTACTTCACCGGCGGCTTTCTTGACGTAGAACTTGGTGACTTTCCAGAAGCCCTGTGGCGGCTCGGACGTCATTGCCAGGTAGCGCTCGGCAACGATGTGCACGATGGGCCGGCCGGTGAGCATCTTCTCCTCATCGACGATCGGGTCGTGCTGGGTGCTAGGCGCAATCAGCGTCTGGCGGTTGGCGGCTTCGATCGGCAACGTGGTGTTGTCCCGTCCCGGCTTGACCAGCAAGCGCGCGTCGGACTCGTAGCGAGCCGGCAACAGGAAGGCACCCAACACGGCCACCACAATCGTGGTGATCACGGCCAGTTTGAACTCGCGGCGGAAGATGAAAAACAACCGCAAGAGGTCGCGTAGAGAGCGGATTTCGATCACAGGATCACTCCATTGAATATGTGGTGTACGCCAGACGGGAACAGTCGGTTCGAGTGATACGAAGCCTGGTCCATAATCATTGGCCTGCGTTGATGACTGGGTTGTTGTAGATGGTGTTGCCGCTGTTCTTCACGCCACTGTCGTTGAGGTCGTAGTTCAGGCCCACACCAATGCCCTTGTTGATCGGGAACAGGCGGGTGAAGTACATATCCACGGCTTCCACAGTGGCGCCGATACCCGACTGCGGCACATAGATCAGGTCGCCACGCTGCAGGGCCACCCGTGGGTGATTGGGATCGGTCAGCATGTTGTTCAAGCTGATGAAGTAGGTCTTGTACTTGCCATCCGGACCCGTACGCATCAGGGCCACGTTGGAGGCATCCGCCGAGGACAACACCCCCCCGGAACTAAGCAACGCCTGCTCCACACTGACATTCCCCGCCAGGTCGAAAAACGCCGGGTTCGGCACCGCACCACCGATAAACACCTTGTTGCTCGGGGCGCTGGCGATGTTCACCGTCACTGCCGGCTCGCGGTAGATGCGCTTGTACTTGTCGGTGATTTCCTTGCCGAGGTCTTCCGGCGTGCGCAATGCCGCCTTGACCCGACCGATGTTGGGGATGGAGATCACGCCGTCGGGGCGTACGACGAACACTGTCATGTCGTCGGCCGCCGCCGGCTCCTGGGCATCGCGCACGATGCGCAACAGGTCGCCACTCTGGATCAGCACCTGCGGGGGCGGCAGGTCGGCCAAGGTCAGCGCCGCCTGGTGGCCGGCCTTGAGCGTGTTGTTGTCAGGAAGCGGCACCCGCGCAGGGGTCGAACAACCAGCCAGCCAGATCGAGGCACTCAACAGGCTGAACAGGGTAAGACGGGAACGTCGGTTGGTAGTCTTCATGACGGCTCAAGTCCAGTAGGTGGAAAACATGCCCAGGCGCTGCTTGAGCGATTTGGGCAGGTAGCGTTCAAGGTGGCCGAGGCGATAGCCCAGCAATTTAAAGGCACTGCGCACCACCACTTCGGGGGCGCGGTGCGAGGCGTTGGCCTTGCGCAAGGCACGTAATTCGGCCAGTACATAGCGTTTACCTTCACCGCCGGCGTCGCCAAACGCCTGGCGGATCCACGGCTCGCGGCCGTAGAACACCCCAATGTCGAAGTAGCGGTGAAACTCATCCATGAGTCGGTAATCGTGGGAGTGATAGACCTGGGCGCTGGCGGCGTACTGCACCTTCCAGCCCGCCAGTAGCATGCGTGCGGCGACGTAGGCGTCCTCGCTGCCGATCACATCGGCGGGGAAGCCGCCCACGGCCTCCAGGGCGCTGCGCCGGTACACGGAAAACGAGTCAGAGCTGAAGCAGGTCTTGATCCCCAGCTGCGGTGCATCGGCCAGGCTTTTGCTGCGGCTGTGGGCCGGGTAATTGAAGTGGCGCGACTGCGCACCCAACACCCCCGCACCGGGATGCGGCAGTTGGCGGCCATAGGCGACACCGTTGAGTGGGTCCTGTTGCAGCTCGGCGAGCAGCTTGGCAAAGGTCTCGGGCTCGGCCGGGATCGCGTCCTGGGTCATCACGATCAGGGCGTCGCCGCCCACTTGCTCGCTGGCCCAGCGACGGGTGCCGCCGTGGTTGAAGTCGCGGGCGGCGATCACTTCGACACGCGCACCGAACTCGCGAAAGCGCGCCACCGTGGCATCGCTCGATGCGCTGTCCACGACCAGCATCTCGTCGGGTTGCAGGGTCTGCATGCGCAGCGCCGGCAGCAGCCGGTCGAGGTGGCTGGCGGCGTTGCGGGTCGGAATGATCAGTGAAGTCCGCATCAGGGCTTGGGCTCGCTGGCGGGCGTGCGGCCGTAGATATCGTCGAAGCGCACGATGTCGTCTTCACCCAGGTATTCGCCGCTCTGCACCTCGATCATCACCAGGTCGATGATGCCGGGGTTGGTCAGGCGGTGTTTGTGCCCGGCGGGAATATAGGTGGACTCGTTCATGTTGAGCAGGATCTCGCGCTCGCCATTGGTGATCATTGCCGCGCCGCTGACCACCACCCAGTGTTCGCTGCGGTGGTGGTGCATTTGCAAAGACAACGAACCCTTGGGCTTGACCACGATGCGCTTGATCTTGAAGCGGGTGCTTTCCTCCAACACCGTGTAGGTGCCCCAGGGCCGTGTGACGGTGCGGTGCAGGCTGAACGCGGGATGGTTCTGGCGCTTGAGCTCGGCGACGATATGGCGCACATCCTGGCTGCGGTTGGCGTCGGCGATCAGGATCGCGTCGGGGGTGTCGACGATGATCAGGTCACGCACCCCGACCGCACCGAGTACGCGCTTGGGCGAGTCGATATAGCAGTTGTGCACGTCGTGCAGGATCGCTTCGCCATTGATCTGGTTGCCGTTGCCGTCACTGGGGGTCAGCTGGCGCAGGGCTTCCCAGGAGCCGATATCGCTCCAGCCGATATCGCAGGGCACTACGGCGACCTGGGCGGATTTTTCCATCAGGGCCACGTCGATGGAGATGTCCGGCGCGGTGCCAAAGCCTTGCGGGTTCAGTTCGCGCTGGCGGCTGCTGCTGTTCTGCAGGCTGGTGCTGTGCTCCAGCGCCGCCTTGGCCGCGTCCAGTACGGCCGGGGCGTGGGTCGCCAGCTCGTCGAGCACGGTGGCGGCCTTGAAGCAGAACATTCCGGCATTCCACAGGTGCTTGCCGCCGTCCAAGTAGCCTTGGGCGGTGGCCAGGTCGGGTTTTTCGACGAAACGCTGGACACGGAAGCCTTGGGCCAGCGCCGCGCCTTGTTCGATATAGCCAAAGCCGGTCTCGGGGCGATCGGGCTGGATGCCGAAGGTCACCAGATAGCCGGCGTCGGCCAATTCGCGGGCCTGGGCCACGGCCTGGGCGAAGGCGCTTTCATCGAGGATCAGGTGGTCGGCCGGCATCACCAGCAACTGCGCATCGCCGCCGAAAAACTCCTGCACATGCAGCGCGGCGACCGCGATGGCCGCTGCGGTGTTGCGGCCAAACGGTTCGAGCAGCAAGTCCAGGCCCAGTTGGCCGGTGTTGACCGCGCGGTAATCGTCGAGGGTGCGAAACAGCAGGTCGCGGTTGGTCACCGTCAGCACGCTGTCGACCCCCGGCAGGTGGCTGGCGCGCAGGAAAGTTTTCTGCAACAGGCTCTGGTCGTCGTGCATGCGCATGAACGGCTTGGGCATGTTCTGCCGCGAAACCGGCCACAGCCGCGTGCCCGAGCCACCGGAAATGATGCAGGGAATCAATCCGTTGAGAGGGTTCATCAATAGACTTCCTTGGTGGAAAGGACGGCCGGGACCGTCATGAAAACGATGTACAGGTCAAACCACACCGACCATTTGGCGATGTATTCCAGGTCGTATTCGACCCGTTTCTGAATCTTGAACAGGGTGTCGGTTTCACCCCGGTAGCCATTGATCTGCGCCCACCCGGTGATGCCCGGTTTGACCCGGTGCCGCGAGCTGTACTCGCTGACCGCTTCCTCGAACGGAATCCCGGCGGCCTTGGTGGCGGTGGCATGGGGGCGCGGGCCGACCATCGACATGTTGCCCAGCAACACATTGAACAGTTGCGGCAGCTCGTCGATGCTGGTCTTGCGGATAATCCGCCCGACGCGGGTGATGCGCGGGTCGCTGCGGGTGGTCTGGCACTCGGCGTTGAAGTCGGTCTGGTCGACGTACATCGAGCGGAACTTGAACACCCGGATCAGGTTGTCGTTGTAGCCGTAGCGCTTCTGGCGAAACAGCACCGGGCCTTTGGAGTCGAGCTTGATGGCAATGGCGGTCACCAACATGATCGGTGACAACAGCAGCAGGCCGGCACCGGCCAGCAGCAGGTCTTCACAGCGCTTGATAAACGGTGACCAACCGCGCAGCGGCAGTTGCGAGGTATTGAACATCAAGATGCCGCCGACATCGGTAATGCGGTTGTGGCCATAACGCAGGGCGGCCATATCCGGCACCAGCATGACGTTGACCGACATCTGCCGCAGGCGCTTGACCAGCCCGTTGACGCGCTGCTCGGCGGCCCAGGGCAGGGTGATCATCACTTGGTTGACCTGTTCGGACCTGATCAGCTTTTCCAGGTCGCGGGTGTTGCCCAGCAACGGCAGGCTGCTCAGTTCCTTGGGAATGCGTTCGGTGCGGTCGTCGATAAAACCGATCAGGCCGGAGCGGATATCACTGTTGCGCGACAGGTGTTCGGCCACATGGATGGCGGTGTCGGTAAAGCCGAGGATCACCGTGCGCTGCAGGAACTTGCCGTTCTTCATCAGGTTGCGGTACAGGCGCAGCATCAGGATGCGCTCCACACCAAACAGCACCAGGCTCAGGCTGAACCAGAACATCAGGTTGCGCGGGCTCAACTGCGGGAACAGGAGCAGGATCTGGTACATGAACAGCAGGATGCAAAACGCCGAGATCCACGCGACCAGCATCACGCGAAAACGCAGGCGGTTGCTGAACAAGTCCTCGGAGTACACCCCCAGGGCCTGGAACAGAATAATGGTCAGGATCGCAAAAAACAGCAGCAGGCCCAGGTAGTGGCCACGCATTTGCGGGTCGACTGGATCCGGGTAGAACAACAGGATCATCGCCGGCAGGACCGCTGTCAGGCCGTGGATTAACTTGACGAAAACCACAAAGAATTCAACAAAACCGGTACGAGTCAGAAACAGGCTATCGACTGACGACTTCTCACGCATAAATCATCCCTCAATGCACCACCAGGACTTCCTGTTCGTTCGCTCATCCATAAGGCAGTTGCTTATAAGTGGCGCAATGCGAACGACTGCTTTCGCTGGGTAACGCGCAATGACTTGTCTAGGTGCAGGTGCTTTGCTAAATAGTGGCTAAATAATGGCTTCTTATGGGTGCTATGTCAAGGTTTTGACATTTCGCAAGGGTTTCGCCGTCGAGTGTCATAAGATACTCTTGTCGTGACGGTTTGTTGACATTTGTTGTTGGTTTTTCAGATTTATTGAGAATGAGTGATGGCTTTTTGCAGTGTAGGAACAAAAACGCCAATTATCCTGCCGGGCGGGCAAAGCTTTTTTGACGGGGATAGGAGCCGGCTGGCCGGCCCCTACCGGGGGATGGGGATCAGAAGTCGCCTTTGAGGCTCACGGTGACGTTACGCGGCTCGCCGTAGAAGTTACCCCAGGACGCGGTCCCCACGGTCTGGTAGTAGTTTTTGTCGAACAGGTTGTTGCCGTTCAACGCCACGGTCCAGGTGTTATCGACCCGATACGCCAGGCGCGCGCTCCACAAGGCGTAACCGGGTTGTTCCAGCTTGATGGTCTGGACCCGATAGTTGCTGCTTTGGGCGCTGACGCCGCTGCCCACTGTCCATTTCGACAGGGCACCATCCAATTGGTAATCGCCCCACAGCCGGAACATATGGCGTGGCACGTAGCTGGTGGAGGCCCGGCCCTCGGCCTGGCTGTCGATATTGTTCAGGGTCTTGGTCTGGGTGTAGGTATAGCCGCCGAAGACTTGCAAGCGTTCAAGCAGTTCGCCGCTGATCTCGGCCTCGACGCCCTGGGCGCGGACCTTGCCGGTGTCGCTGTAGCAGAAGCCGTCGGCCGAGGTGCCGCAGTGGGCGATGTAGTCGGTCTCGGCAGCGTTTTTCTCGATCGCGCGGAACAGTGCCAGGGAGCTGTTGAGGCGCCCGTCGAACCATTCGCCCTTGATCCCCAGCTCGTAGTTCTCACCGATCTTCGGCTTCAGGGCCGCGCCGCTGACGGTGGCGTAGGAGCTTTGTGGCTGGAAGATATCGGCGTAGCTGGTATAGATCGAGAGGTTGTCGTTGAGGTCATAGATCAGCGCGGCAAAGGGTGTGACTTCACCGGTTTCCTTGGTGCGCGCATCCTGCACGCTCCACTCGCCCCAGGCCAGGTTGTTGGACTGGCGGCGGTTTTCAAACCAACTGACGCGGCTGCCGACCACCAGCAGCAACGGCTCGGCCAGCCGCAGGCGCAGGGTGGCGTAGGTGCCGTACTGGGTGGCGGTCTCCTTGACCGTGCCGCCGCGGTACATATTCGGCCAGAACGTGTCGTCGGCCGGCTCCGGGAAGTGATGGTTGGGCTGGTAGATGGTCTGGCGCTGGGGCAGGTTGCGGATCGCGTACACATCGTCCTGGCTGCCACGGCTGCCGTTGGCGCCAAGGATCAGCTCATGCTCCAGGCCAAAGGCTTCGAACTTGCCGTCGATGTAGGCGTCCAGGCCATAGTCCTTGTGATCGTAGTCAAACAGGGCGGCGTAGCTGTTGGCCGTGGGGGCCGGATCGCCATAGGCCACGGTGCCTTCGCTGGCGGCGTATTTGATGTCTTGCAGGTTGCGGCTGTGGACGGCGCTGACCTTGAGTTTCCAGTCGTCATTGAAGTGGTGGGTCAGGTCGGCGAACAGCGTGGTGCGCCGGCTTTGCCAGTCGTTCCAGGACTGGCCCAGGCAGGTGGAGCGGCTCAGGCCGATGCTCTTGCCGTCGCTGTAGCGCGGGATGCCGCCCCAGCACGGCGTGGCGTCGACGTCTTCGTAGCTGGCGCCGAAACCGAGGGTGGTGTCGGGGCTGATATCCATGTCCAGGGCGGTGTAGATGGCCTGGTCCTGGCGCTTGGCAATATCCATGTACGAACCGCGATTCTGCTGGCTGACCACTGCCCGGCCGCGCACGGTGCCGCTGTCGTTCAGCGGGCCGCCGGTATCCACTTCGGCGCGGTAGTTGTCCCAGGTGCCGGCCGACAGCGTGAGGCTGGTGGTGGGCTTGTCCTGGGGCCGCTTGCGCACGAAATTCACCGCGCCACTGGCGGTGCCGGCACCCTTGAGCATGCCGGCGGCGCCCTTGAGCACTTCCACCCGGTCATACAGCGCCATGTTTGCGGTGAAGCTGTCGGCCTGGACATAGTCCTTGCCCATATCCAGCGGCACGCCGTCGTACTGGTACTGCCCGAGCATCTTGAAGCCGCGGGAATAGAAATACTTGCCGCCCATGGGCGATTCGTAGGTGGTGATCCCCGGCGTGCGCTCCAGCAATTGGTCGATGGTGTGGATGTTCTGGTCATCCATCAACTTGCGGGTCATCACACTCACCGATTGCGGGGTTTCCCGCAGGCTGTGCTGGCCCTTGCCGATGGTCACCGCGCCGGTGGTGTAGGAACCGCTGCCTTCGGTGGTGGCCCCCAGGCGTTCGCCGGTGACGGTGGTGGCGCCAAGGTTCAGCGCGCCGGATTCACCCACCGACGGGAGCAGCAACCAGCTGTTGTCGCTTTGGCGCTGGGCTTGCAGGCCTTGGTCCTGGAGCAGTTGGCCGAGGGCCTGCTCGCTGTCGAGTGCGCCGTTGAGGCCCGCGCTGTGCTTGCCGGCCACGCTGTTGGCGTCAAAAGACAGGCTGATGCCGGCCTGACGGGCGAATTGATCCAGGGCGCTGGACAGTGGGCCAGGGGCAATGTTCCAGGCGCGGGTCTGGCTGTCGCGTGCCGGCTCCTGGGCCAGGGCGCCGCCGGGCAGGGCACTTGCCAGGCAGGCACCCAGCAGGGCGGCATTGACGGCTTGGCGCAGGGGGGATTTTTTTGAGGGGAACGCTTGCATGACCGCGGGTTGCTCCTGAAGGAAGTGGACAGAACGGGCCTGTTGATCGGCCTTTCCTTACAGGTCGAACGGCAATGAGAATTCACCTCATTTATTTTTCAGGAGCGGGCGGTGCGCGGGGTGACCGTGACCCAATAGCGGCTGCGGTAAGTGACACTGACCGGTAATGCCTGGGCCACCAACGCCAGCACCTGATCGGTGTCGCCCACCTGATAAGTGCCGGACACACGCAGGCCGGCGACGGCCTCGCTGCAACGCAACACGCCGTGGCGGTAGCGACCCAGTTCGCTGAGGAAGTCATCCAGGCGCATATTGCGCGCGCTGATCACGCCGTCGCTCCAGGCCCAGGGGTCGAGGCCAGTGGCGGGTGGCGGATAAATTGCGAGGCGGTTGAACAACACCTGTTCGCCGGACGCGACGACTTGCCGGGCAGCGCCCGATGCGTGCCCGGCAAACACCGCGACCTGGCCCTGTTGCACCGCGAGCAGCGTGCCCTGGGGTTCTTCGCGGACCATAAAGCGCGTACCGAGGGCCCGCAGATAACCGTTGTGGGTCTGTACCCAGAAGGGTCGGGGCGAACGACCATCGCTGCCGGTATCAATCAGCATCTCGCCCTGGCGTAGCTGCACCAGGCGCCGTTCGCGGTTGAACGCAGTGTCGATGGCGCTCGCGCTGTTGAGTTGGATACGGCTGCCGTCATCCAGGCTGATCCAGCGCTGCTCTCCGGTGGCCGTGCGGTACTCGGCCAGCAGCCCCGGCAGCGGCGTGTAGTCGCGGCCCAGCCAGGTCAATCCGGCGGCCCCGGCCACCAGGCCCAGCAGCTTCAAACCCTCGCGGCGGCTGATTCGTCGGCGCGCGCTGTCCAGGGTCTGGCGACCGAGTTGGGCGGGCAGATGGCGAAAATCATCATTCATCGTCGCGACCCGCTGCCAGGCCAGTTGGTGTTCGGCGCTGCTGGCCAGCCAGCGTTCAAACGCGGCGGTGCTGGCGTCATCGGTGGTGTTGAAACGCAGCTTGATCATCCATTGGATGGCCTGGTCCACCAGGCGCGGGTCAGCAGTCGGCATAGCGCAACCGATAACAGGCGTGCAGGGCCTTGGCCAGGTCGCGCTCCACGGTGGCCTTGGACACGCCCAGGCGTTGGGCGATCTGCGGGCAGGTCAGGCCGTCCAGTTGCGCCAGCAAAAAGGCTTCGCGCACCCGTGGCTTGAGTTGGTCGAGCAGGCGGTCAATGCGCTCCAGGCTGTCGAGGATCAGCAGGCGGGTTTCTGGCGAAGGGGCTTGGTGTTCGGGGAAATGGGCCAGGCTGTCGAGGTAGGCGCGTTCCAGTTCGCGCCGCCGATACTGGTCGATCATCAGGCTGCGGGCAATGCTGCTCAGGTAGGCCCGGGGTTGCAGCAAACTGTGCTGCTTGCGGCTATTGAGCAGGCGGACGAAGGTTTCCTGGGCCAGGTCGGCGGCATGCTCGCGACAACCGGTGCGCCGCTTCAACCAGCCATGCAACCAGGAATGGTGGGCCTGGTAGAGCTGGCCGATTGCCGCATGATCCGCTGGGTATTCGCTCGACATAGTCGTCCTGGCGCAGGCGTCTTAATTGATAACGGTTCGCATTCTAGACGTGGCCCGTGGCATTGGGCAATCACCTATCTTCAGGTGTTGTGCCTGGAGGCTGGTCGCGGGGGGCGCGGTGAGACTAATCTTGGGTTTTCCCTGGCGGATGAGTTGAGCATGATCGATCTCGCAACCCTGGCGGTTTTCTCTGGTTCCGTGCTGCTGTTGCTGCTGTCGCCCGGGCCGAACATGGCCTTTGTCATCAGTCATGGCGTGAGTTATGGCTGGCGGGGTGGAGTGGCGGCCGGCCTGGGGATCGGGGTGGCGGACCTGCTGCTGACTGCCTTGACCGCCACTGGCGTCACCGCCCTGGTGGCCAGTTGGCCGCCGGCCTTTGACCTGATTCGCTATGCCGGCGTGGTCTACCTGCTGTGGCTGGCGTTCAAGACCCTGCAAAAAAAGCCATCCCTGGACACCGCCCAGGTTGTGCGGGTACGCCTGGGCGGGGTGTTTATGCGCGCCATGCTCAATAGCCTGCTCAACCCCAAGGCGCTGCTGTTTTTCATGGTGTTCCTGCCGCAGTTCGTCAAGCCCGAGGCCGGGCCCATTGCCCTGCAATTGGTGCAGTTGGGCCTGGTCCTGACGCTGATTGCCGGTGTGTTTCATGCCGTGCTCGGGGTTTTTGGCGGGGCGATCAGCCGGTTTTTCGCCGGCAGTAAAAGAACCGCCGGCTTGCAGAAATGGGGGTTGGCCACGGTGCTGACAGTATTGGCCGTGCGCCTGGCGCTGATGCCACGCACCTTGTAGACGGCAGGTGCCTCTCCTTGTGGGAGCGGGCTTGCCCGCGATAGCGGCGGTTCAGCCACTATTTTTGGCGGCTGGTATACCGTCATCGCAGGCAAGCCAGCTCCCACCTCTGATTTGTGGTGTGGCCCAAGCTTCTGCTCCGACGCACATCCCCTGTGGGAGCGGGCTTGCTCGCGAAAGCAGTGGGTCAGTCAACATCAATGTTTGCTGGGCGGACGTTTTCGCGAGCAAGCCCGCTCCCACAGGGGAAAATAGTTCGGCCTTCAGCCCAGCCGCGCCGCCGCCCGTGCGGCAATTTCGCCCCGGGTCTTGCGTGATTCAGCGGTGCGCTTATTCGCCTCGTCCAGTACCTGCCGTGGCGCAGTGTCCGGGCGGCCGGCATTGAAAGGCGGGGCCGGCGCATATTCAAGCTGCAACTGCACCAACTGCGCCGCCGCCTCGCTGTACAGCTCGGCGGCCAGGGTCAGGGCAAAGTCGATCCCCGCAGTGATGCCTCCCCCGGTAAACAGGTTGCCGTCGCGCACCACGCGCTCCTGCACCGGCGTGGCGCCGAGGGTGGCCAGCATGTCGTGGTAGGCCCAATGCGTGGTGGCCCGCCGCCCGCGCAGCAAACCCGCAGCGCCCAGCACCAGCGAGCCGGTACACACCGACGTCACATAACGTGCGGTCTGGGATTGCGCCCGCAGAAAGTCCAGGGTCGGCTCATCTTCCATCAATGGCCCAACCCCCGAGCCGCCCGGCACGCAGATCACATCCAGGGTAGGGCAGTCGTCGTAGGTGGTGGTCGGCGACAGCACCAACCCGCTGCTGGAAGTGATCGGCGCCAGGTCTTTCCAAATCAGATGCAGTCGCACCTCCGGCAACGACGCCAGCACGTCGTAAGGGCCGGTGAGGTCCAGTTGCTGAATACCGGGGAACAACACAAAGCCGATCTGCAAGGTCATGGTCAAACTCCAGGAAGAGGGATGGACGGCTTCACTCTAGTGGCCTAGGCTTTGGCGTATACGCCATTGAGCCCACTAATCACGCCAATCATGCCGAAAATCATCCATGTGCTCGCCTTCGCCAATGTGCAGGTGCTCGACGTCACCGGACCGTTGCAAGTGTTTGCCTCGGCCAACGACCTGGCGCGCCAGCAAGGCTTGCCGTTGCCCTATGCGGTCAACGTGATTGCCGCCCAGGCCGAGCCGGTGATGACCTCCGCCGGCCTGGCCCTGGTGGCCGAGCCGTTGCCTGGCGCCGACACGCCCTGCGACACCCTGGTGATTGCTGGCGGCTGGGGCGTGTATGGGGCGGCCGAGGATCCGCAACTGGTGGAGTGGGTCCGGCAAAAAGCCAGGCACTCGCGGCGCATGACTTCGGTGTGTACCGGCGCCTTTCTGCTGGCCGCCAGTGGCCTGCTCGATGGCTGTCGGGTCGCCACCCACTGGACGCGCTGCGAGGAACTGGCGCGCAAATACCCCAGGTTGCAGGTCGAGGCCAACCCGATCTTTATCCAGCAGGGCTCGCTCTGGACCTCGGCGGGCGTCACGGCCGGCATCGACTTGTGCCTGGCCCTGGTGGAACAGGACCTGGGCCGCGCGGTGGCCCTGGAAGTGGCGCGGCACCTGGTGGTGTTTCTCAAGCGCCCCGGTGGCCAGTCGCAGTTCAGCGTCACCCTGTCCCTGCAAAAGGGCGGTAGCCGCTTCAGCGAATTGCATGGGTGGATTGCCGAGCACCTGCACCTGGACTTGAACATCGCGACCCTGGCGGCCGCGTGCGGCATGAGCGAACGCAGCTTCGTACGCCATTACCGCGCCGAAACCGGCCAGACCCCGGCCCGGGCGGTGGAACTGATCCGCGTGGAAACCGCACGCCGGCAACTGGCCGACAGCGCCGTGGCAATCAAACGCATCGCCGCGCAATGTGGCTTTGGCAGCGAAGAAACCATGCGCCGCAGTTTTATCCGCGCCTTGTCGATCACCCCGCAGCTTTATCGCGAGCGGTTTTCGGCGCCGGCCTGAGTCTGTTCAAGCAGTTCAAACAGTGCATCGAGCGTGGCCTGCGGTGCTTCCTGGGGAATATTGTGGCCCACCCCGGCGAGCACCCGGCGCCGATAGAATCCGCTGAAATTACCCACGTCGTCATCCACCTCGGGAGCCGGGCCGACACCGTCGTCGGCACCGCACAGCGAAATGGTGGGCACCGAAATCGGCGGTGGTTGCACCAGCGCCTGTTCAATCACTTCCAGCGCCGGATCACCCTCGGCATACATGAAGCGATGGCGATAGGAGTGGATTACCACCTCCACAAAGTCCGGGTTATCAAACGAGGGTGCCGTCTGCGGGTAAAGGCTCGGCCCCGCAGCCCAGGAGGGCGACCAGAGCGACCACAACAGTTCGCACAACTCGCGGCGGTTGGCGGTCAGGCCATCGATACCCCGTTGGGTGTGGAAGTAGAACTGGTACCACAACCGATGCTCGGTGACTGGCGCGCGGGGCTGGATGGACTTTGCGATGTCCTGGATGTTGTAACCGTCGCCGGTGACCAGGCAGCGCACGCGCTCGGGCCAAAGCGCCGCGACAATGCACGCGGCGCGCCCACCCCAGTCATAACCGGCGAGGGCGGCCTGGTCGATGGCCAGGGCATCCATGAAGTCCAGCAGATCCTTGGCCAGCGCCGCCTGTTGGCCGGAGCGCATCACCTGGGCGTGCACAAACCGGGTCGGGCCGTAGCCGCGCAGGTAAGGCACCAGCACGCGATAACCGGCCTCGGCCAACACCGGCGCGATGGCATCGTAGCCGCGAGGGTCATAGGGAAAACCGTGCAGCAGAATCACCACTTCACCGTCGGCCGGGCCATGGGCTTCGTAGGCGATATCGAGCATGGGAGTGCGGATATACAGCAGCGCGATCGAGGGGCTCATTGGGACTCCGTTCGGGTCACAGCAGGGAGCCTGGACTTTAGCGCGAAACCTTTACGTGTTCATGGGCCAGCAGCGAAAACACGTGCAGATCCTGATAGCCACCGGCCCAAAACCCGGCCTCGCGCAGCACGCCTTCGCGGGTAAAGCCCAGCCGGCCCAGCAGTGCCTGGGACGGCAGGTTACGCGGATGGACCAGCGCTTCGACACGGTGCAGTTGCATCTGCGCAAAGCCCCAGTCGAGCACGCTGCGCAAAGCCTCGCTCATCAAACCGCTGCCCCTGGCTGACGGCGCCAGTTCGCAGGCGAGGGCGCAGCTGTTCCACTGGCGATTCCATTTGAACAGCCCGCAGGTGCCCATCAACTCGCCGGCGTATTCCAGGCCCCAGCGCGTGCCCGGATTGGCCTGGGTTCGCCAGTGGGCGAAGGTGGCGATCAGGGCGTGGGCCTGGGATATGTCGGTCATGGGGTCGATGCCAAACCAAGGCATGGCCTCGGCATCGCGATAGATCGCAAACAGCGCCGGGGCGTCGTGGGGGGTCAACTCCCTGAGCCGCAAGCGTTCGGTGTGCAGGGTGGGGAAAATATCCACGTGGTGTGGTGCGGTTGGCATAGGTATCGACTGAACATTTTCGGGCGCCAGGGGCGGGTTCATATTCGTTCCTTGAATACAGGAGGAGGCAGGCAGATAGCTCGCTCAAGGTCGCAAAGATCAAAGGTGGGAGCTGTCGAGCGTTAGCGAGGCTGCGATGACGTCAGTACAGCCAATGTTGAAGTTGCCTGATAGCGCCTACAAGGGTTTCACTTCGCTGCTCGATTCTCAAGGTTGCCACACGGTTTTCTCCCCGCTCAACTTGCGATCCAGAAACGTCGCCGCGCTGATCAAGGCCAAATGGCTCAATGCCTGCGGTGTATTCCCCAGATGTCGCGCCTGGCTGTCGAATTCCTCGGCATACAGCCCCAGCGGGTTGGCATAGCGCAGCAGTTGCTCGAATTCCAGATGGGCCTTTTCCACTTGCCCCGCGCGGGCCAGGCATTCGACGTACCAGAATGAACAGGCGGTAAACGCCCCCTCTGTGCCTTGCAAACCGTCAATTTGACTGTCGTCATTGCGGTAGCGGTAGACCATGCCGTCGCGCACCAGGCTTTTCTGGATGGCGTCCAGGGTCGATAACCAGCGCGGATCGGTGGCCGCCACAAAACGCACCAGCGGCATCAACAGCATCGAACCATCCAGGGCAGTGCTGCCGATGTGCTGCACGAAATGCCCGCGTTCTGCGTTCCAGAAGTTGCTCCAGATATCTTCATAAATCGCCTGGCGGGTCTGGTCCCAGCGGGCGAACGGTGCCGGCAGCGAGCGCTTGGAGGCCAGGCGGATCGCGCGGTCGAGTGCCACCCAGCACATCAGCCGCGAATGCAGGAAGTGATGTTGCTCGCCACGCATTTCCCAGATGCCGACGTCTTTCTGGTTCCAGGTTTCGCACACTTGGTCCACCACTTCCAGGGTGTGTTTCCAGCCCTCATGGGAGATGGCTTCGCCGTACTTGTTGACCAGGTACACCGCGTCCATCAGTTCGCCAAAAATATCCAGCTGCACCTGGTCAAAGGCCTCGTTGCCAATGCGCACCGGTTGCGCGCCGCCGTGGCCGCTGAGGTGGCTCAGCTCGGTTTCCGGCAATTGCTGGCGGCCGTCGATGCCATACAGAATGTTGATTTTCATCGGCTGCCCGCAACAGTCGCTGACGCGCCCGCGCAACCAGCGCATGTAGTCATTGGCTTCCTGGACAAAACCCAGACGCATAAAGGCGTAGACGGTGAACGAGGCGTCGCGGATCCAGGTGTAGCGGTAATCCCAATTGCGTTCGCCGCCGGGGGCTTCCGGCAGGCCGAAGGTGGCCGCTGCGAGGATCGCGCCGTGTTTGCGCGAGGTCAGCAGCTTCAGGGCCAGGGCCGAGCGATTGACCATTTCCCGCCAGCGGCCGCGGTAGTTGGACTGGGCCAGCCAGCCGCGCCAGAATTTCAGGGTGTGCTGCAGGTGCAGGTCGGTACCGTCGCTGGCCACGCGTATGTCTTCCCGGCCGCCAAGGACAAATTCGGCCCCCTGGTCCTGGTCCAGGGTAAAGCAGGCGACGGCGGCGTCATCTGCGATCTGCAACGGCACGCTGCTGGCCAGGCGCAACCCAGGCAGGCCCGGCGCCTCGAAGCACACATCAGCGTTATCGGCGGTGGCCCGAGTGGGTGCCCGGGCATAGTCATGGCGCACCGCGCAGCGCAGGTGCAGGGTGGCCTTGCCGCTCACCACGCGCACCCGGCGGATCAGCAGGGGCAGGTCATCAACGTCATCGCTGATACTCAGCAGGTCGGTGATTTCCACCACGGCGTCATCACTCAGCCAGCGGGTTTGCAGGACATTGGTATCCGGCAGGTAGATCTGTTCCCGGCGCGCCTGGGGCAGGTCCGGGGTCAACTGGAAAATCCCGGCGGCGGGGGAGTCCAGGAGCGAGCAGAAGATCGACGGGCTGTCGAATTCCGGCCAGCAGAAAAAGTCGATGCTGCCCTGGTCGTTGATCAGCGCCGCACTGCGCATGTCACCGATAATGCCGTGGGCGTCGATGGCGCTTTGCGCTTCGTTTTTCAGATCAACCATTGTCTTTGAACTCCGGGTAGAGACTCATGCCGCCGTCGATAAACAAGGTGCTGCCCACCACATAGTCGGAGGCATCACTGGCCAGCCAGACCACGGCGTTGGCCACATCTTCGACGTCGCCGACGCGGCCATAGGGGATCAATTTCAGCAACTGCTGTTCGGCGTCGCCCTCGGTGGCGGCGCGGTTGATGGCGGTGCGGATCGCCCCCGGCGCGATGCCGTTGATGCGGATCCGTTGGTGGCTGACTTCCTGGGCGAGGCTGCGCATCAGCATCTCGACGCCGCCCTTGGAGGCCGCGTAATTGACGTGGCCGGCCCAGGGGATCAACTGGTGCACCGAACTCATATGGATGATCTTGCCGGCGGCCCGGGATACGCCGGCTCGCACGCCCTGGCGGTTAAAAATACGCAGGGCAGCGCGGGCGCAGAGGAACTGGCCGGTGAGGTTGACGCCAATCACCGCGTTCCACTCCTCAAGGGTCATGTCGCTGATGGCGGCGTCTTTTTGCAGGCCCGAGTTGGCCACCAGGATGTCGAGGTGGCCGAAGGCGTCGAGGGTCTGCGCGAACAGGCGTTCGACATCGGCTTCCCTGGACACATCGGCGCCGATCGCCAGGGCCCGGCCACCGGCCTGGTTGATCTGCGCGGCCAGGGCCTGGGCGGGTTCTGCCTGGCTGTTGTAGTTCACCACGACTGCCGCGCCGGCCGCAGCCAGCGCCCTGGCGGCCCCCGCGCCAATGCCGGAGCTGGCGCCGGTGACTACGGCGACTTGTTGTTCCAACGAGATGCGCATTGTCCATCCAGCCTTTATTCCAGAAGTCCATTCAGCTGACTGACGGCGCGGGGCACAAGTTCAGTGGCCTGTCTGGAATGCGACGATGGCTGTCTATATCTATCGTTTTCGCCAACGGGCTTTTAGTTAGAATCAGTGGCTTAACGACGTGAGACGCAGCCCATGACAACTGTGCACCGGCCTTGGCTTGAGGCTTATGCCGACAACTACCGCAACGACGAAGTGGTCCATCCCCATTGTCATACCCAGGCGCAATTGATCCACGGCGTCACCGGGGTGATGGTGGTCAGTACGGCCCAGGGCAGTTGGCTGGTGCCGTCCGGGCATGCGTTGTGGGTACCCGCCGGGACGCCCCACGAGATTCGCATGGCCGGCGAAGTGCATATGCGCACCCTGTTCCTGATGCCCGAGGTCGAGCCGAGCCTGGGCCGCACCTGCCAGGTGATCGAGGTCTCGGCACTGCTGCGCGAGCTGATCGTGGCGGCGACGCTGATCGCCGGTGAAGTCAACAGCCCACGCTTGCAGGCCATGGTGGAAGTGATCCGTATGGAGCTGCTGGCCGCGCCGGTGGTGGCCATGCATGTGCCGGTGCCTGGCGAAGCCCGCCTGGCCAGGTTGTGTACCCGGTTTATCCGCAACCCGGCCGATGACAGCAGCCTGGAATCCTGGGCCGACACCCTGAACATGAGTGCGCGCACCCTGAGCCGGATTTTCCAGCGGGAACTGGGCATGAGCTTTGGCGAATGGCGCAAGCGTGCGCGTCTGGCCCTGAGCCTGAAGCTGCTGGCCCAGGGCGCCTCGATCCTGGAGGTGGCGCTGGAACATGGTTATCAGAGCCCGAGTGCGTTCAGCGCGATGTTTCGCCGCTCACTGGGTTATCCGCCGAGTCATTTTCGTCCCCAGGCCTGATGTTGCTTCATGTAACCCAATTGTCCGTTTGGCGACGATACATGGCCCTGGCGCGGGCGAATCCGCCAGGGCGCATGCCTAATCTGCAAAGCTCATTCTTCAGCGAGCTTTGTGATGCCCAGCCTTGTCGTTCATCCCTCCACCAGCAGTCGCCCCCCGGCAGTTCTGACCCTGCTTTTGCTGGGTGCGCTAGCCGGATGCCGTGGCCTGCCCGACGAGCCCGCAGCGCAGCTGACGGCCCGGGCGGCGCCGCAATTGTCCAGCGGGTCAGCGGTCCAACCGCTGCCCGAGCGCTGGTGGCAGCTTTACCGTGACCCGCAATTGGACCGGCTTGTAGCGCAGGCCCTGAACCATAACCAGGACCTTGCCGCCGCCGCCGCCCATGTCGACGCGCTATTGGCGCGCCTGGAGCAGGTAGATGGCGAACGCCAACCCTCGACTCTTCTGACCTACGGCGTCGGCTACGGCCGCAGCCGAGACGACCAGACCCTGGCCCAGGCCCGCGATGAGCAGGCCGAGGCCCAGTGGAGCCACGCCCCTGGATTCTCCCTGAGCTACACCCTCGACCTCTGGGGCGAGGTGCGTTATCGCCTGGCCGCCGCCCGTGCCGATGCGGATGCGGCGCGGGCGCTGGAAGACGAATGGCGGGTGACCGTGGCCGCGCAGACCACCCGGGCCTATGGCCAGGCCTGTGTCTATGCGTTCAGCCGCCAGGTGCAGCGTCATTCGGTGCAGGTGTTGGAGCGCAGTGTCGACGTCACTCGCAGACTGCAGAAGGCCGGTGCGGCGACGGCGCTGGACCTGGCGCGCCTCAATGGCCTGCTGGAAGAAACCCGTGCGCCGCTGCCGATGTTGACCGCGCGCTATCAGGCGGCCCTGTATGAGCTGGCGGTGCTCAGTGGCGTGCCGCCCCTGGAGGTGGCCCGGCAAACCTGTGCCCGGCGCCCACAATTGCAGGCGCCGCTGCCGGTGGGCGATGGCTGGGCGCTGGTGCAGCGGCGGGCCGATATCCGCCGTGCCGAGCGCCAACTGCAAGCGGCCACGCTGGCCATCGGTGTCGCTCGCGCCGAGTTGTATCCACGGGTGACCTTCGGGGCCGCGCTGGAGTCCTCCGCGAGCGGCCTGGGCAAGTTGGGGGCCAGTGAAGCGCTGGTGTATTCCGTGGGGCCGTTGCTGTCCTGGCGCTTTCCCCAGCGCGGCGTTGCCCAGGCTCAAGTGAGCCAGCGCCGGGCCCAGGCGCGCGAGGCCCAGGCGCGTTTCGACGGCACGGTACTGCGTGCCTTGAAACAAGTCGAACAAGCCCTGGCGCTGTACCAGGGCGAACAACAGCGCCGCCAAGCCCTGCAGGCCGCGCTGGACAACAGCCAGCAGGCCCATGAGCTGGCCACCCGCAGTTATCGGGCCGGAGCCCTTGATGCCCTGCAACTGCTGGACAGCGAGCGCAACCTGGTCAACCTCCAGGCCCGCGTGGCCCAGGCCGACCTGCGCTTGATCAACCGCCAGATCGACCTGTTCCAGGCGCTCGGTGGTGGCTGGCAACGCAATGATCAACCTCAACCCTTACCCCTTGCTGCCCTTGGAGCCAAGCCATGAACCAGGCTGTTGAACCCGCGATCCTGCCATCCACTCCCAGCTTGATGCAGCGCCATCGCCGCGCCCTGCTGACGGGCGCATCACTGGTGACGCTGTTGGGGGCGGGGCTGTTTGCCGCGTATTGGTGGCAGTTGGGGCGATTTCTGGAAGAGACCGACGACGCCTACGTGCGCGCCGATTGGGTCGCCGTCAGCCCGCGGATTGCCGGCTACGTGGCCCAGGTGCTGGTGGAGGACAACCAGCCGGTCAAGGCCGGGGATGTGCTGGTGCGCCTGGGTGAGCGTGATTTTGTCGAGCAGCTGCGCAGCACCCAGGCGCGGTTGCAGCAAGCCCGGGCGGCGGCGAATGCCCGCCAGTCCAGCCTGACCACCCTCGACGCACGGCTCGACGAGCAGCAGCAACGTATCGCCCAGGCCCAGGCTGCCCTGCATAGCAGCGAGGCCGAGGCCCATCGTGCGCGCCTGGACTTCCAGCGCTACCGCGATCTGGTGGATCAACAGATCGCCACCCGCGAGCGCCTGGAAACCGCCAGCGCCGGGCGGGCCAAGGCATTGGCAGCGGTGACCGAAGCCCGTGCCCAAGTGGCCCGGCAGCAAGCCCAGTGCCAGGTGCTGCAGGCGCGCCGCCAGCAGGCGAAGGCGCGGATCGCCGAATCCCAGGCCCGGGTGGGCGAGGCCCAGGCCAACCTGGCCCTGGCCCAGAATGCCTTGAATGACACAGCGATCCGCGCGCCGTTCGACGGCGTAGTGGGCCAGCGCAAGGTCCGCCGCCAGCAGTATGTGATGCCGGGTCTGCCTTTGTTGGCGGTGGTGCCGGTGGCACAGGCCTATGTGATCGCCAACTACAAGGAAACCCAGTTGCAGCACATGGCGCCGGGGCAGGCGGTCGATATCGCGGTGGACAGTTTTTCCGGCCAGCACTGGCGCGGCCAGATCGAAAGCATCGCCCCCGGTTCCGGTGCGGTGTTCGCCTTGTTGCCCCCGGACAACGCCACCGGCAATTTCACCAAGATCGTGCAGCGCTTTGCGGTGAAGATCCGCCTGGTGGCCGACGAGACGAATGCACCCGTGATCTTGCCGGGGATGTCCGTGATCGCCACGGTGGACACCCGCCCGGCCAGCCAGCAGGACGGTTCCCATGGAGGCTGATGGGCGCACCTCGAACGTTTCGTTTCGCGCCTGGGTCGCGGTGATCGGTGGTTTGTTCGGCTGCTTCATGGCCGGCATGAATGTGCATGTCACCAGCGCCGCCCTGCCGGAAATCGAAGGTGCGCTGGGGGCCACGTTCGAGGAGGGCTCGTGGATTTCCACGGCCTATCTGGTGGCGGAAATCATCATGATCCCGCTCACCGCGTGGCTGGTGCAGGTGTTCTCGTTGCGGCGGGTGATGCTGTGGGGCTCCGGGGTATTCCTGGTGGCCTCGGTGGCCTGTTCGATGGCGCCGAACCTGCCGGTGATGATCGTCATCCGGGTCATTCAGGGGGCGGCGGGGGCGGTGCTGATTCCGTTGTCGTTCCAGTTGATCATCACTGAACTGCCCGCCAGCAAGATCCCCCTGGGCATGGCCCTGTTCAGCCTGGCCAACAGTGTGGCCCAGGCCGCAGGGCCGTCCATTGGTGGCTGGCTGACCGATGTGTATTCGTGGCGCTGGATCTTCTACCTGCAACTGTTTCCCGGTATCGCGCTGTTGGCGGCAGTGGCCTGGTCCATTGATCGCCAGCCGATGAACCTTGGGCTGTTGCGCCAGGGCGACTGGTTGGGCATCGCCTGCATGGTCCTGGGCCTGGGCGCGTTGCAGATCGTGCTGGAGGAGGGCGGGCGCAAGGATTGGTTCGGTTCGGCGTTTATCGGCTGGATGAGCCTGGCGGCGGCGGTGGGCCTGGTGGGCTTTGTCGGCCGACAATTGTGGGGCCGCAAAAGCTTTATCAACCTGCGGCTGTTGGTGCACTACAACTTTGGCGTGGCCAGTGTGGCGATGTTTATCTTCGGTGCCAGCACGTACGGCCTGGTATTCCTGGTGCCCAATTACCTGTCACAGATGCAGGGCTACAACGCCAGTGAAATTGGCGTCAGCCTGATTGCCTATGGCCTGGTGCAACTGGTGCTGGCGCCGTTCCTGCCACGACTGATGAAGTGGTTGAGCGCAAAAATTCTCGTGGCCTCCGGTTTTGCGATCATGGCCCTGGGCTGCTGGATGGGCGCGCACTTGTCGGCAGACAGCGCCAGCAACGTGATCATCCCCTCGATCGTGGTGCGCGGCATTGGCCAGCCGCTGATCATGGTGGCGCTGTCGGTGCTGGCGGTGCATGGGCTGGCCAAGGCACAGTCCGGCTCGGCTTCGGCGGTGTTCTCGATGTTGCGCAACCTGGGCGGCGCGGTGGGCACGGCCCTGCTGGCGCAACTGGTGGTGGTGCGCGAGCAGGTGCATTCGGCGCGTATTGGTGAGTCGCTGAGCATTTTCGAACCGGCTTTACAGCAATATTTGCCGAACGGCGGCTTGTTGCAGGAGCAATGGCCGGAGCAGCAGCAAGTGCTGGGGTTGCTCGACCAGAGCGTGCGGCACCAGGCATTTTTGATGGCTTACAGCGACGCGTTCTACCTGGCGTGTGTGGCGCTGACCTTGTGTGCGGTGGCGGCGTTGCTGCTTCGTCGCACTTGATGGCTGTCGCGGGTTCGTGTTGTGGCGAGCAATTCAGCGATGGGGTTTCAGCCCCCGCAGCAGCAACTCCAGGCCTTGCAGCGCTTGCTCCAGGCATTCGTCCGGGCGTTCGGCATGGGCAATCCATTGCGCCGTATCCACCAGGCTGCCATTGATCAACCGGGCCAGTGCCAGGCTGGGGGCATGTTCGATAAGCCCGGCCTGCATCAATTCATCCAGCAGCCGACGCAATGATTCGATGCAGTGCTGCTGGGCCCCCAGGTCTGCCCCCAGCACCGCCGGTGCATCTTGCAGCACGATCCGCTGGATCTCGGGATCCTGGGCCATGTGCAGGTAGGCGCGGCAGCGCTCGCAAAAACCGTCCCAGGGGTTGTTGGCCTGAGTGCTGATTTGTTGCAGACGGTCATCCATTTCGCTGTCGAGTTGCGCGACCACCGCGGCCAGCAGTCCTTTCTTGTCGCCAAAGTGGTGGTACAGCGCCCCACGGGTAAGGCCGGCGCGGGCGGTGAAATCATCCATCGAGGTATTGGCAAAGCCTTGGGTGGCAAAGGCATGGCGGGCGCTGGCCAACAGGCGGGCGCGGGTTTCTTCAATCATCTCGGCGCGGGCTCGGCTCATGGAAAACGCTCGCTACTTGCGGGTGAGTGGTTGACATACGCCGCGTATGTTACTCATGATTTGTCACATACGCACCGTATATCTTTTCCCCGGATTGCATTGAATGGCAAGCTCCAGGGTTCCCAGCAAGAGGTCACGCACCATGGCAAACCCCTACGCCGAGCTGTTCCAGGCGCCAGGTTCCAGGGCTTTTGTATCGGCCGGCATGCTCGCTCGCATGCCGATATCCATGACCGGTATCGGGCTGATCACCATGTTGTCCCAACTGCGTGGCGGTTATGGGTTGGCGGGCGCGGTGGCGGCAACATTTGCCCTGGCCACGGCCTTTTGCGCACCGCAGGTTTCGCGACTGGTAGACCGTTATGGCCAGGGCCGCGTCTTGCCGGTGGCAGCCATGATCGGCGGTGGGGCGTTGTTGCTGCTGTTGCTGTGTACCCGTTTGCAGGCGCCGGACTGGACCCTGTTTATCTTTGCCGCCCTGGCCGGTTGCATGCCCAACATGTCGGCCATGGTCCGGGCGCGCTGGACCGAGATCTACCGTGGCCAGCCACGTTTGCAAACAGCCTTTGCCCTGGAATCGGTGCTCGACGAGGTGTGCTTTATCCTCGGCCCGCCGCTGTCGGTGGGATTGTGTGTGCTGCTGTTTCCCGAGGCGGGGCCGCTGGTGGGGGCGATCCTGTTGGCGGTTGGTGTGACCGCCTTTGTCCTGCAAAAACAGACCGAGCCTGCGATTCACGCGCAGCTTGAGCACCAGGGCAGTTGGTTGATCACCCAGCCGTCGGTGCTGGTGTTGATAATCCTACTGATGGCCATGGGCACCATTGTCGGGGTGGTAGACGTGGTCAGCGTGGCGTTCGCCCAGCACCAGGGCCAGCCGGCTGCCGCGAGTATCGTGCTGTCGGTGTATGCCATCGGCTCGTGCCTGGCGGGGCTGGCCTTCGGTGCGCTGAAGCTGAACATGCCCTTGCCCCGGCAGTTCCTGCTCTGTGGCCTGGCCACTGCCCTGACAACCCTGCCACTGCTGTGGGTGGGGGATATCCTCGGGCTGGCATTGGCGGTGTTTGTGTCCGGGCTGTTTTTTGCCCCGACCTTGATTGTGTCCATGGCGCTGGTGGAGCAGGTCGTGCCACCCAGCCGCCTGACCGAAGGCATGACCTGGCTGATCACCGGCTTGAGTATCGGCGTGGCCATCGGTGCCGCGAGTTCCGGCTGGATGATCGACCACTTTGGCGCCGCCAGCGGGTTCTGGGTGGCGCTGATGGCCGGGGCAGTGGTGCTGGTGTCCGCTTTATTGGGCTACCGCCGCCTGGGATGAGTCACCCCAGGGCGGGGTGGCTGTCTGTACGGTGATGGCGCAGGAACTCGTTCAGCGCCTGGCGTGTCAGGTCGTTGAGCGTGACCTTTTTCTGCGTCGCCGCCAGGGCCGCAGCCAGGTGCAGATCATGGCCGACCCGTACATTGAAGGAGCCTTTGCAGGGCTTTTCCGGTGCCTGGCCCAGGGTCTGGCAAGTAGCCAGATAATCCTCCACGGCCTCGCGAAAGGCGGCCTCCAATTGGGCCACGGTCTGCCCTTCGTAACTGACCAGGGAGCGGATAAACAGCAGCTTGCCGAACAGGCAATTGTCCTCGACGCTGGCTTCTATGGAGCCGATGTAACCTTTGTGTTTCAACTGGTTGCTCACTGAATCAAGCCTCCTGATTCCAACTGTTCAATGATCTGGCGCCGAATGTAGTACTTCAGTTCATTGCCAGGGTGGGGCTTGTGCAAGGTGATCATTGCACTCGGGTCGCCTATGTCGAACTTGACGCGGCTCCCAGCCCCTTCGATTTGTCGGTAACCCAGCCAGCCTAACAATGTCACGAGCTCAGGCCAGGTAAATGCCATCTGCAGGTTAAGCAGTTTGGCGAGCAGCTTTTCATTTTTGGACACGGCGTTCCCTGCGTGTAACTAAATGTAGTTGCAAATACAGTGCTCCGTCAATGATAGGGCCGCTTCGCGGACTTCTCCCGGGTTTGATGTAACGCCCGATGACTGCAATCGCCTGCGCTAATTTTTCCCGCCTGGATTCGTTTTATAGGGACGACGTGCCTTTGTGCTTCCTGCCTATTGCTCCGGATCCCAAGAAATGAACGCTGAAGACTCCTTGAAACTTGCTCGCCAGTTTATCGGGTTGCCCCTGGAAAAACGCCAGTTGTTCCTCCAGGCGCTGCAAAAGGAAGGGATCGACTTCTCGCGTTTTCCGATTCCGGCCCAGGTCGATGCCGAGGATCGCCAGGCGTTGTCCTACGCCCAGCAGCGTATGTGGTTTCTCTGGCAACTGGATCCTGCCAGCGCAGCCTATAACCTGCCGGGAGCGGTGCGTCTAAAGGGCACCTTGAGCCTGCCGGCCATCGAGCAGGCGTTTGCCAGCCTGATCGCGCGGCATGAAACCCTGCGCACAGTGTTCCAGCGCCAGGCCGATGAGCGCCTGGTGCAAGTGCCCTGCCAGCCTGCGTTAGCGATTGAACCACTGGATCTTGGCAACTTGCCGCCGGTTGAGCGTGAACAGGCGGTGATGGCTGCCGCCACCGCGCAATCGCTGCAGCCCTTCGACCTGGCCAATGGCCCCTTGTTGCGCGTGCAATTGCTCAAACTCGCCGAGCAAGAGCATGTGTTGCTGCTGACCCTGCATCACATCGTCTCGGACGGCTGGTCGATGAACGTGCTGATCGACGAGTTCATCCGATGCTATGACGCCTTTGAACGCAACCAGTCGCCGCAACTGCCAGACCTGCCGATCCAGTACAGCGACTACGCCTTGTGGCAGCGCCGCTGGCTGGAGGCGGGGGAGCAGGCGCGGCAGCTGGATTACTGGCGCGAACAGTTGGGCGATGAACACCCGGTGCTGGAGTTGCCAACGGACTTTGCACGCCCAGCCGTGGCCAGCCATCAGGGCCAGCGCTATGAGTTCGCCTTGCCGGCAGCCTTGGCCGACGGTGCGCGGTTGTTGGCTCGCCAGCAGAACGTATCGTTGTTCACCGTGCTGCTGGCAGCGTTCAAGATCCTGCTGTTTCGCTACACCGGCCAGACTGACCTGCGGGTAGGCGTGCCGATTGCCAACCGGCATCGCGGTGAAACCGAGGGCCTGATCGGGCTGTTCGTCAACACTCAAGTCATGGCTGCCCACGTTGATGGGCAGGCGCGGGTCAGCGACCTGTTGCAGGTGCTCAAGGATGTGGTCAATGGCGCCCAGGCCCACCAGGACCTGCCGTTCGAGCGCCTGGTCGAGGCGCTCAAGCCGGAGCGCAGCCTGAGCCACACGCCACTGTTCCAGGTGCTCTACAACCACCAGCCACAAGTGGCAGACCTAGAAGCGCTGGTGCTGGAATCCGGACTCTCCCTGAGCCTGGTCGAGTGGCAGAGCCGCACCACTCAGTTCGACCTCAGCCTCGACACCTGGGAAAAGGGCGGCACCCTGCGCGCTGCATTGACCTTCGCCACCGACCTGTTCACGCCCGCCACCATCGAGCGTATGGCCCGCCACTGGAGCCACCTGCTCGGCGGCATGATCGACAACGTACAGCAGCGCGTGGCTGAGTTGCCGATGCTCGACGCCAGCGACTATCAGCAGCAAATTCATGGCTGGAACGCCACCGCCTCTGAGTACCCGCAAGCGCGCAGCATCCATCGACTGATCGCCGAGCAGGTGGAGCGCCAGCCCGACGCTCTGGCCCTGACCTTTGGCAGCAAGACTCTGAGTTATCGCCAATTGGACGGCCAGGCCAATCAACTGGCGCACAAGCTGATCGAGCTGGGCGTTGGCCCCGAAGTGCGCGTTGGCGTGGCCATGCAGCGCACCGACGCCTTGATCGTTGCCTTGCTTGGCGTGCTCAAGGCCGGCGGCGCCTATGTGCCGCTGGACCCGGATTACCCGGCTGACCGCGTCGCCTACATGCTGCAAGACAGTCGCGCTCAGGTGCTGCTGACCGAGGCCGAGCTGCTCGCCGACTTGCCTCAGACCCAGGCCCAGGTGTTGCAGATGGATCAACTGGCTGGCTACCCGTTGAGCGCACCGGTCACCCAGGTTGCGCCCAACAACCTGGCCTACGTGATCTACACCTCCGGCTCCACCGGCAAGCCCAAGGGCGTAGCCATTGCCCATGGCAACGTACTGGCACTGATCCACTGGTCGCAGCAGGTCTACAGTCGCGAAGATATCCAGGGTGTGCTGGCTTCCACTTCGGTGTGTTTCGACCTCTCGGTGTGGGAGATTTTCGTCACCCTGGCCAACGGCGGCTCGCTGATTCTTGCCCGCAATGCCCTGGAACTGCCCGAGCTGCCGGCCCGTGACCAGGTGCGTCTGATCAACACCGTACCCTCGGCCATCAATGCCTTGCAGCGTGCCGGGCAGATCCCTGAGAGTGTGCGCATCATCAACCTGGCCGGCGAGCCGCTCAAGCAATCCCTGGTGGACCGCCTCTATCAGCAACCGTCGATCAAACAGGTCTTTGATCTGTACGGCCCGTCCGAAGACACCACCTATTCCACCTGGACCCCTCGCGAAGCCTTGGGCCAGCCGTCCATTGGCCGGCCGTTGAGTAACACCCAGGGTTATATCCTCGATGCCGACCTGCAACCGGTGCCTACCGGGGTCGCTGCCGAGCTGCACCTGGCCGGCGCCGGGCTCACCCGGGGCTATCTGGGCCGGGCCGCGATGACTGCCGAAAAATACGTACCCAACCCGTTCTCCAGTACTGGCGAACGGCTGTACCGCACTGGCGACCTGACCCGCTATCGCGCCGATGGTGTGATCGAGTACGTCGGGCGGATCGACCATCAAGTGAAGATCCGTGGCCTGCGGATTGAGCTGGGGGAGATCGAAGCGCGCCTGCTCAGTCACCCGCAAATCAAGGAAGCACTGGTGATCGCCCAGGATGGACGCTTGCTGGTGGCCTACGTGGTGCCGACAGCAATGCCCCAGGATCACGAGGTATTCACGCAAACGTTGCATGCGTACCTGGCCGAAACTTTGCCTGAATACATGCTGCCAACGGTGACCATGGCCTTGGCACAGTTTCCCTCGACCCCCAATGGCAAGTTGGACCGCAAGGCGCTGCCGCGGGCCGGTGAGGCCAAGGTGCAGGCGTTCAGTGCGCCGCAGGATCCACGGCAACTGCTGCTTGCCGGGATCTGGCAAGACATTCTTGGGCAGTCGCAGATTGGCCTGGATGACAACTTTTTCGAACTGGGCGGCGACTCCATCGTGTCGATCCAGGTGGTCAGCCGTGCCCGCCAGGCCGGTTTGCAACTGGCGCCCAGCGACCTGTTCCGTCACCAGACCCTACGCAGCCTGGCCGCTGCCGCGCGTGAAGTGTCGGCGCTGGCCATCGAGCAAGGCCCGGTCCAGGGGCCGGTGCTGTTGACCCCGGTGCAGCAATGGTTCTTTGCCGAGGATATTCCCACACGCCAGCACTGGAACCAGTCGCTGCTGCTGACTCCGCGTCAGCCGGTAGACGTCACAGCACTGGCTGGCGCGTTGCAGGCGCTGGTGGCGCAACACGATGCCTTGCGCCTGCGCTTTGTCGAGCGCGGGGAGGGCTGGGAACAGACTCATGCCCCGTCGGCAACTGTGGGGTTGTGGCAGCGCCAGGCCGCCAGCGTCGAGGAATTGCGTGAGCACTGTGATCTCGCCCAGGCCAGCCTCGACCTGGAGCACGGCCCGTTGATGCGGGCCTTGCTCGTGGACATGGCCGACGGCAGCCAGCGCCTGTTGCTGGTGCTGCATCACCTCGTGGTGGATGGGGTGTCCTGGCGTGTGTTGCTGGAAGACTTGCAGCGCGGCTATGGCCAAGGCGTGGCCGGCCAACCGCTGACCACGGCGCACAAGACCAGCGCCTACCAGCAGTGGGCAGTAAGCTTGGACGACTACAGCCGCAGCCCGGCGCTGCTGGCTGAGTTGGCGTACTGGCGCGAACAATTGCAGGGCGTGGCAAACGACTTGCCCCGGGATAACCCGCAGGGCCGGCAAACCCAGGCAGTGGCTGAACATATCCGCTGGCGCCTGGACCGCGAGCAAACCCGTCAACTGCTGCAACAGGCGCCAGCGGCGTACCGTACTCAGGTCAACGACCTGTTGCTGGCGGCCCTGGCGCGCACGATTTGTCAATGGACCGGACACCCTTCGGCGCTGATCCAGCTGGAAGGCCACGGTCGTGAAGAGCTTTTCGATGACATCGACCTGACTCGCACCGTGGGCTGGTTCACCAGCCTCTACCCGTTGCGCCTGACGCCAAGCGTCGAGCTGGGTGCCACCCTCAAGGCGATCAAGGAACAGTTGCGCCAGGTGCCCAACAAGGGCATAGGCTATGGTGTGTTGCGCTACGGCGCGGCGGCCAATGAACTGGCGGTCTTGGCCCAGCCAAGGATTACCTTTAATTACCTGGGGCAGTTCGACCAGCAATTTGGTGAGGATGCGTTGTTCGTACCGGCCAGCGAAGGCGGCGGCCAGGCCCAGAGCCTGGGCGCACCCTTGGCTAACTGGCTGAGTGTGGAAGGGCGGGTCTACGCCGGTGAACTGGAACTGGACTGGAGCTTCAGTGGCGAAGTCTTTCGTCGGGACACCATCCAGGCCCTGGTGGACAGCTGCGCGCGCACCTTGCACGAACTGATTGAACACTGCCTCGATCCACAACAGGGCGGCGCGACGCCTTCGGACTTCCCGCTGGTCAGCCTCGACCAGGCACAACTGGAAGGCCTGGGCCTGCCATTGGCGCAGATCGAGGACCTCTATCCGCTGTCGCCGATGCAGCAGGGCATGCTGTTCCACAGCGCCTACGATGCCGAGCCCGGCGCCTACATCAATCAACTGCGCCTGACCATTGAAGGCCTGGACGTGGCGCGGTTTGCCCAGTGCTGGGAGGCGGTGCTGGAGCGCCATGAAGTGCTTCGCGCACGATGTGTCTGGGAAGGCCAGGCGCAGGCGATGCAAGCGATCCAGCGCTCGGTGCAATTGCCGCTGACAGTGCTGGAGAGCGCTCCTGACGACCTCGATCGTTTGGCCCTTGAACAGCGCGAACAAGGCTTCGACCTGCACCAGGCGCCGTTGTTGCGCCTGGTGCTAGTACCGCTGGCGGCCCGGCGTTATGAGCTGATCTACACCAGCCACCACATCCTGATGGATGGCTGGAGCAATGCCCAACTGCTGGGGGAGGTCTTGCAGCGGTACGCCGGACAAGTGCCGCCACCGGCCACCGGGCGTTATGCCGACTATGTGGGCTGGCTGCTGGCGCAGGACGCCGGCGCCAGCGAGCAATTCTGGCGCGTGCAACTGCAAGCGCTGCCCGCGCCGACCTTGCTTGGCAACGCCTTGCCGGCGTCGCGCGAGGGCAGTGGCCATGCCAGTCACCACGTACTGCTGGACGCAACCACCACCGCGCGCCTGGGTGAGTTTGCCCGGCACAACAAGGTCACCTTCAATACCCTGTTGCAAGCGGCATGGGCGGTTTTGCTGCAACGTTATTGCGGCCAGTCGAGCGTGGCCTTTGGCGCCACAGTGGCCGGGCGTCCGGCTCATTTAGCCGGGATCGAGCAGCAGGTCGGGTTGTTTATCAATACCTTGCCGATCATTTGCAGCCCGGATGCTACCCATAGCGTCGCCAACTGGCTGCAGCACGTGCAGGCGCACAGTGTGCTCCTGCGTGAGCATGAGCACACACCGCTGTACGACATTCAACGCTGGGCCGGGCAGCCTGGTAGTGCGCTGTTCGACACCTTACTGGTGTTTGAAAACTATCCGGTGTCCCAGGCGCTGCAAGCCGGTGCGCCGGCCGGCTTGAGCTTCAGCGGGCTGCACAACCATGAACAGACCAGCTATCCGCTGACCCTGGGCATCGAGTTGGGTGAAACCCTGAGCCTGGGCTTCAGCTACGCCCGGGCCGATTTCAGCCCGCAGCAGATACGCGTTATCGGCACAAGCCTGCTGCAACTGCTTGCGCAGTTTGTTGAGGATAACCAGCAAGCACTGGGCAACCTGAGCCTGCGCGAGCCAACCCTGGAGCAAACCGCAGTACAGCCGGCACTCGACCCGCTGCTGGCGCACCAGCGTATCGAACGCCGCGCGGCAGCGACCCCGGATGCCCTGGCCTTGATCAGCGGTGACGAGCGCTGGACCTATGCCGAGCTCAACGAGCGCGCCAACTGCCTGGCCCATCGCTTGCGTGAGCAGGGCGTAATGCCCGGCCAGCGCGTCGGGCTGGCGGTGCGTCGCGGTGGGGCGATGATTGCCAGCCTGTTGGCGATCCTCAAGGCAGGCGCCGCCTACGTGCCACTGGACCCCGATTACCCAGCCCAGCGCCTGGCCTACATGATTGATGACAGCGCAATGGACCTGCTGCTGCGCCAACCCGGCGTACTCGACGACGTCCTGGCCGATGCACGCGTGCCGTGCCTGCTGCTCGACGGTTCGGAGCGCGACTACCCACGCACCAACCTGGCCAACCTGGCGCAGGCCGAGCATCTGGCCTATGTGATCTACACCTCCGGTTCCACCGGGCAGCCCAAGGGCGTGTCCATCGCCCATGGCGCGCTGCGCGAATTCTGCACGATAGCCGCCGAGTACTCACAGCTCACGCCCCAGGATCGGGTACTGCAATTTGCAACATTCAGCTTCGACGGTTTTGTCGAACAGTGCTTCCCGCCGCTGTGCGAAGGCGCCTGCCTGGTGCTGCGCGGCGATGAAACCTGGGACACGGCGACCTTGTACGAGCAGATCATCGAACACGGCGTGACCTTGGCCGATTTGCCGGCAGCCTATTGGTTCCTGCTGGCCCAGGACTGGGCGGCGGACCTGCAGCGCAGTCGCGGGCGACTGCGCCAGGTGCACGTGGGGGGTGAGGCGATGTCGGTGGAGGGGCTCAAGCTCTGGCACGCCGCAGGCCTTGGCGGCGTGCGCTTGCTCAATACCTACGGCCCGACCGAAGCCACGGTAGTGTCCAGCACCCACTTGTGCCAGCTCGAGGATGTCGATGAAGCCAATGGCGTACCGATTGGTCGTGCCTTACCGGGGCGAGCGCTGTATGTGCTCGACCGCGACGCCAACCCGGTGCCCGATGACGTGGTGGGTGAGTTGTGTCTCGCTGCCTGTGAAGGTTTGGCCCAGGGTTATCACCAGCGTCCGGCACTGACCGCCGAGCGTTTTATTCCCGATCCTTTAGCCGCCGTGGCCGGCAGCCGCGTGTATCGCACTGGCGATCTTGCACGCCGCGACGCAGCGGGCGTGGTGCATTACTGCGGGCGGATCGACCATCAGGTGAAGATCCGTGGTTTTCGCATCGAGCTGGGCGAAATCGAATCGCGCCTGTTGCAACAATCCGGTGTGCGTGACGCGGTGGTCCTGGCCCATCAAGGCGCAAGCACCCAGCAACTGGTGGCCTATATCGTGCCGGCGCAGGCCGAGCGCTCGTTGTGCGAGCGCCTCAAGGCCAGTCTCAAGGCGAGCATGCCGGACTACATGGTGCCGACCCATTGGATGGTGCTCGACCACTTGCCACTGACCTCCAACGGCAAACTCGACCGCAAGGCCCTGCCGGCACCGGACGCCAGCCTGTTGCAACAGGACTACGTGGCACCGGTCACGGCACTGCAACAGCAACTGGCCGATATCTGGCAAACAGTGTTGAACCTGCCGCGCGTGGGTTTGAACGACAACTTCTTCGAGCTGGGAGGCGATTCGATCCTGTCGATGCAGGTGGTCAGCCGCGCCCGTCAGGCGGGGCTGCACTTCACTGCCAAAGCGTTGTTCGAGCAGCAAACGATTCAAGGTTTGGCCAGCGTAACGCGCAGCGGTGAAGGCGTGCCGACCATCGACCAAGGGCCGGTGGCCGGCGTCATGCCGTTGCTGGCGGTGCAGCAGGCGTTCTTCGAGGAGGATGTTCCCCAGCGCCATCACTGGAACCAATCCGTGCTGCTTGCGCCCCAGCACCCCCTGGACGGCGCACGACTCGCCCAGGCCTTGCAGGCGCTGGTCGGCCATCACGATGCCTTGCGCCTGAATTTCTACCGCGACGGCGAGCAGTGGGTCGCCAGCCATGGCGAGGCGTCGAACCCTGAGCTGCTGTGGCAGCATCGGGTCAACGATGAAACCCAGCTCCAGGCGGTGGCCGATCAGGCCCAGGCCAGCCTGGACCTGCAACAAGGCCCGCTGCTGCGCGCGGTGTTGTTTGAGCGTGCCGATGGCAGCCAGCGCTTACTGGTGGCGATTCACCACCTGGTAGTCGACGGCGTGTCATGGCGCATCCTCTTGCAAGATCTGCAGGACGCTTACCGTCAGCCCGCCCTGGGATTACCGGCCAAGACCACCGCGTTCAAAACTTGGGCCGAGCAACTGCAAGGTCTTGCCCGCAGTCCCGCGCTGCAAGCCGAGATTTCGTTTTGGCAATCACTGGGCGCAACCGACAACCATCTGCCGGGCGCCAAGCCGGATGCCAGCTTGCGCAGTCGCGACGGCGTCACGCTTGATACACGCCTGAATGCCGAGCTGACCCGGCGCCTGTTGCAGGATGCGCCAGCGGCCTACCGCACCCAGGTCAACGATCTGCTGCTGACCGCGCTGGCGCGAGTCATCACGCGCTGGACGGGACGCAGCGAGGTGCTGATCCAGCTCGAAGGCCATGGCCGTGAAGAGCTGTTCGACAATCAGGACCTGACCCGCACCGTGGGTTGGTTCACCAGCCTGTTCCCGGTGCGTCTGGCGCCTGCCGAGGCGCTGGGAGATTCAATCAAGCAGGTCAAGGAACAACTGCGCGCCATTCCCAACCGGGGCGCAGGCTTTGGCGCCTTGCGTTACCTGGGTGACGCTGCCGTGCAGCAAACCCTGGCGGCACTGCCGGCGCCGCGTATCACCTTCAACTATCTGGGCCAATTCGACAGCACCGTTGAAGGCGAGCAAACGGCGTTGTTTGTGCCCAGTGGCGAGCATGCCGGGGTTGAGCAGCATCCGGACGCACCACTGGGTAACTGGTTGACCCTCAACGGCCAGGTATTTGAAGGCCAATTGTGCCTGGGCTGGACGTTCAGCCAGCAGATGTTCGACGCAGCGACCATCCAGCCACTGGCCGACGCCCTGGCTGTAGAGCTCAAGGCTGTGATCGAGCACTGCACCACAACCGGTCATCACGGCGTGACACCATCGGACTTCCCGCTGGCGGCGTTGACACAGGCCCACGTGGATGTGCTTGCCGGCGCGCCTGAAGCCATCGAAGACATCTACCCGCTCTCGGCCATGCAGCAAGGCATGTTGTTCCACAGCTTGCTGGAGCAAAGCGGCGGCGATTACGTCAATCAGATGCAAGTATCGGTGGACGGCCTGGACCCAGAACGCTTTCGCGCAGCGTGGCAGGCGGTGGTCGATGGGCACGCCATTCTGCGCACGGCCTTTGCCTGGCAGGGCGGTTTGCCGCAGCCGATGCAGGTGGTGCACAAGCAGCTTGATGTGCCCTTTACCGTGCTCGACTGGCGCGCGCGCGACGATCAATCAGTTGCGCTGCAAGCGCTGGCTGCTGCCGAACTGGCCCAGGGTTTTGACTTGAACCGGCCTGGGCTATTACGCCTGGTACTGGTGCGCCTGGATGACCGTCGTTGCGAACTGCTTTACACCAACCATCACATCCTGATGGACGGCTGGAGCAACTCCCAACTCCTGGGTGAGGTGCTGCAGCGTTATGACGGCCAGGCGCCGGGGCCGTCCGTTGGGCGCTATCGCGATTACATCGCCTGGCTGCAACGCCAGGATCAACAGGCCAGTGAACAATTCTGGAGCGCCAACCTGACGGCACTGGAGGAGCCGACCCTGCTGGCACAGACGGTCAGTGGCCAGGGGCAGGCCGCCGCCGGTCACGGCGACCATCACTTGATGTTGGATGGGGAGCAAACCCGCCGCCTGAGCGAGTTTGCCCGCCAGCAAAAAGTCACCTCCAACACCTTGGTGCAGGCCGCGTGGCTGTTGCTGTTGCAGCGCTACACTGGGCAGGACTGCGTGGCGTTTGGTGCCACGGTCGCCGGTCGCCCGGCTGACTTGCCGGGTATCGAGCAGCAGGTTGGGCTGTTCATCAATACCTTGCCGGTGGTTGCCAGCCCGCGCGCCGAGCAAACCGTCAGCCAATGGTTACAGGTCGTGCAGGGACAAAACCTGGCCCTGCGCGAGCATGAGCACACGCCGTTGTTCGATATCCAGCGTTGGGCCGGGCAGAGCGGTGACGCACTGTTCGACAGCCTGCTGGTATTTGAAAACTACCCGGTGGCCGAAACCCTCAAGCGCGGCGCGCCGCAAGGTTTGGTGTTCGGCGAAGTGCAGAGTCATGAACAGACCCATTATCCGTTGAGCCTGTCGGTCAGTCTGGGGCAGACCCTGAGTGTGCATTACCGCTATAGCCATGGGCACTTTAGCGCCGACACCATCAGCGAGCTCAGCGGGCATTTCAGCCACGTGCTGCTGGGTATGCTCGATCAGCCCGAGCTGGCGCTGGGTGATTTGTCGATGCAAGGCGCTGCGCGGCAACAACAGATGGTCGCGCAATGGAACCCGGCGGCGGTCGATTACCCGCGCGGGCAATGCATCCACCAACTGTTCGAGGCCCAGGCTGAGCGCGCTCCCGATGCCGTCGCCCTGGTGTTCGGCCAGCAGTCGCTGACCTATCGCGAGCTCAACGAACAGGCCAACCAACTGGCGCATCGGTTGCTGGCCGAAGGTGTCGGGCCGGATCGTCTGGTGGGGATCGCGGTGGAGCGCGGCTTGCCGATGATCATCAGCCTGCTGGCGATCCTCAAGGCCGGTGGCGCCTATGTGCCGCTGGACCCGGCATACCCGGCTGATCGCCTGGCGTACATGATGCAAGACAGCGGCCTGAGGTTGCTGATTACCCAGGCGCCGCTGCTGGGGGCGCTGCCAATTCCAGGCGGTGTCCAGGCGCTGGTGCTGGACGGTGAGGCGGGCTGGTTCGCGGGCTATCCGAGCCACAACCCGCAGCCATCGGCCGGGCCGGGCAACCTCGCCTATGCAATCTACACCTCCGGTTCAACCGGCAAGCCCAAAGGGGTAATGGTGCCCCATGGCGCCCTGGGCAACTTCATTGCGAGCATGGCCCGCCAGCCGGGGCTTGCGGTGGGAGAGCGGATCCTGTCTCTGACCACCTTCTCGTTCGATATCTTCGGCCTGGAGATCTACCTGCCGCTGACCGTTGGCGCCTGTGCGGTGTTGGTGGACAAAGACACCACCCTCGATCCGGACGCGATCCTCACCACCGTGGCTATCCAGCGTGTCAACACCCTGCAAGCCACGCCCTCGACCTGGCGCATGTTGCTCGACAGCCCGCAGGTGGCGGCGTTGCAGGGCTGCACCTTGCTCTGCGGTGGCGAAGCCCTGGCCGATGAACTGGCGGCACGCATGCTCGCCCTCGGTGGAGCGGTATGGAACCTCTATGGGCCAACCGAAACCACCATTTGGTCAGCCGCCCATCGTCTCGACGGCCAGCCATGGCTGGGGCGGCCGATCGACAACACCGGCCTGTACATCGTCAGCCAGGACGGTGCCTTGGCCCCGGTCGGCGTGCCCGGCGAGCTGTTGATCGGCGGTGATGGCCTGGCGCGCGGCTACTTCCAGCGCCCAGGCCTGACTGCCGAACGTTTCCTGCCCGACCCGTTCGGTGCGCCCGGCCAGCGCTTGTACCGCACCGGCGACCTGGCGCGCTATCGCGCTGAAGGGGTGATCGAATACCTCGGGCGCTTGGACCACCAGGTGAAAATTCGCGGCTTCCGGATCGAACTGGGGGAAATCGAAGCGCGCATCCAGGCCCAGGATGCTGTGCGCGAAGCGGCCGTGGTGGCCCTCGATGGACCCAGCGGCCCGCAACTGGTGGGTTACGTAGTGCTCGCCGAATCGACGGACAGCACCGAGCAACATACGGCGTTGCGCGAGTCGATCAAGGCCGGGCTCAAGCAGCATCTGGCCGACTACATGATCCCTGCGCACCTGGTATTCGTCGCGCAGATGCCCTTGACCCCCAACGGCAAACTGGACCGCAAGGCCTTGCCGGCACCGGATGTCAGCCAGACGCAAAAAGCCTATGTGGCGCCGGTTTCGGAACTTGAGCAGCAACTGGCCGGGATCTGGCAAGAGGTGCTCAAGGTCGAGCGCGTGGGGCTTGGCGACAACTTCTTCGACCTGGGCGGGCACTCCCTGCAAGTGGTGGTGATGCTGTCCCGTGTGCGGGCAGTGCTTGGGGTAGACGTGGCCGTGAAGGACTTTTACGCGCAGGACAGCCTCGGGGCCTTGGCCCAATCGCTGGTCGATGCGACCCGGGACGATGGCCTGGATGATGACTTTGACCTGATCTTCGATGCCCTTGATGAGCTGGAGCAGGAAAACCTGGAGGAAACCAATGCTTAAGCAAGGCGGGGCCAAAACCGCAGAACTGGTGGCGCGTATCAAGGACTTGAGCGCACCCAAGCGTGCGCAACTGTTCCGCAAGCTGGAGCAGCAGGGCGTCAACGTCGCGCGTTTCCCGATTGTGCCGGCTAGCGAAACCGGGCCCCAGCAACTGTCGTATGCCCAGCAGCGGCAATGGTTTCTCTGGCAGTTCGACCCAACGGGCAGTGCCTACAACATCTGTACGGCGCTGCATTTGAAGGGGGAGCTGGATGTCGAGGCGCTGCAACGCAGCCTGTCGCAGGTGCTGGCGCGCCATGAAGGGCTGCGCGCCGGATTTGTGCAGCAAGGCGAGCAGGTGCGATGCATCATGCGGCCCATCGAAGCCGTGGAGCTGGCGGTGCAGGCTGCCCCGGCAGGCGATCCCGAGTCCGTAATCAAGGCGTTTGTCCAGGTGCAGAGCAGCCAGCCGTTCGATCTGGAACACGATCTGCTGCTGCGCGCCGCAGTGTTGCGTCTGGCGGACGATGAGCACGTGTTGGTACTGACGTTGCACCACATCATCACCGATGGCTGGTCGATGCAGATCATGATCGATGAGCTGCTGGCGCTGTACATTGCCCAGGTCACGGGCACGCCTTGCGCGTTGCCGGCACCGATCATTCAATACGCTGACTATGCCGCCTGGCAACGGCAATGGCTGGAGGCCGGGGAAGGGCGCCGGCAACTGGATTACTGGCGCGGTAAATTGGGCAGCGAGCACGTCTTGCTTGAACTACCGGTGGATCGCCCACGCCTGGGGCCACCGGACCAGCGTGGGGCGACGCTGCCGCTGGCGTTGGATCGTGCCTTGAGCGACGGCCTCAAGGGCCTGGCGCAGCAGCAAGGGGTGAGCCCGTTCATGTTGTTGCTGGCGTCGTTCCAGGTGCTGTTGCACCGCTACAGCGGCCAGTCTGACATTCGCGTCGGCGTACCCACCGCCAACCGCAACCGGGCCGAGACCGAGCGGGTCATCGGCTTTTTCGTCAATACCCAGGTGATGCAGGCCACGCTCGACAGCCAGCAGCCCTTTGCGGACTTTGTGCAGACGGTCAAGGCGGCGGCCCACGAGGCCCAGACCTGGCAAGACCTGCCGTTCGAGCAGTTGGTGGAGGCGCTGCAGCCCGAGCGCAACAGCCTGCACACGCCGCTGTTCCAGGTGATGTTCAACCATCAGATGGAAACTGGCCGGTTTGCCGATGGCCAACCCCTGGGCGGATTGCTGTGCACGCCAGTCGACTCGGAGAACCTCAGTGCGCCGTTTGACCTGACCCTCAATACCTTCGACGGCCCTGATGGCCTGTCGGCGGTCCTCACCTATGCCACCGATATCTTTGACGCCTCGACCGTCGAACGCATGGCGCGGCATTGGCAGAGATTGTTGCAGGGCATGGTCGATGATCCACGGCAGCGCATCGGTCAACTGCCGATGCTCAACGCCACTGAACAGCGCCTGGCGTTGCAAACCTGGAACGCCAGCACTGCCGACTACCCTCGCGACAGCGCCATCCACCACCTGATCGAAGCCCAGGCCGCCCGCACCCCGGATGCCGTAGCATTGGTCTTCGACACACAGTCATTGACCTTTGCCCGACTCAACCAGCAGGCCAACCGCCTGGCCCATCGCCTGATCGCGGCCGGTGTCGGCCCGGATGTACTGGTGGGGATTGCGGTGCAACGCAGCGTTGACCTGGTGGTCGGGCTGCTGGCGATTCTCAAGGCCGGTGGCGCCTATGTGCCGCTGGACCCGGCGTACCCCGAGGAACGCCTGGCCTACATGATGCAAGACAGCGGCCTGGCCCTGCTGCTGACCCAGGCACCGTTGCTGGCGCGCTTGCCGATCCCGGCCGGGGTCAGTGCCCTGGCCCTGGACCAACCGGATGCGTGGCTCGATGGCTACAGCTGCGAAAACCCGCTGCCGCGCACCACGGCCGAACACCTGGCCTACGTGATCTACACCTCCGGCTCCACCGGCAAGCCCAAAGGCGTGATGGTGCGCCATGGCGCCCTGACCAACTTTGTGTGCAGCATGGCCCGCCAGCCGGGCCTGGATGCCAATGACCGGCTGCTGTCGCTGACCACCTTTTCGTTCGATATTTTCGGCCTGGAAATCTATGGGCCACTGTTGGCTGGCGCAACCCTGGTGCTGACCGGGCAGGACATCAACCTCGACCCGCAAGCCTTGCTTGCCCTGGTCAAACAGCAGCGCATCAGCGTGTTGCAGGCCACGCCCTCGACCTGGCGCATGCTGCTCGATCACCCGCAGGCCGATGAGCTCAAGGGCTGCAAACTGCTGTGCGGCGGTGAGGCGCTGCCCCTGGAACTGGCGACCCGCCTTTTGGCGCTTTCGCCCCAGGTGTGGAACCTCTACGGGCCGACCGAGACCACCATCTGGTCGGCGCAGTACCCGCTCACGCCAACTCAGCCGCAGCCGTGGCTGGGCGGGCCGATTGCCAATACCAGCCTGTATATCCTCGACGATAACCTGGCGCCGGTGCCGGTCGGGGTGGCGGGTGAATTGTTGATTGGCGGCGATGGCCTGGCGCGGGGTTATTTCCAGCGCCCGGCACTCACCGCCGAACGCTTCCTGCCTGACCCATTTGGTGCGCCCGGCGCGCGCCTGTATCGCACCGGCGACCTGGCGCGCTACCGCGCGGACGGGGTGATCGAGTACATCGGCCGCGTGGATCACCAGGTAAAAATCCGTGGGTTGCGGATCGAACTAGGGGAAATCGAAGCGCGCTTGCTGGAACAGCCGCAGGTGCGTGAAGCCGCCGTGGTCGCTCGCGATGTCGCCGGTCATCCGCAGTTGGTGGCGTATGTGGTCGCAGCGCAAGAGGTGAGCGATGAGCAAGTTCTACGTGATGCGTTTAAGCGTCAGCTCAAGGGCGACCTGCCGGAGTACATGGTGCCCAGCCATTGGGTCTTCCTCGACAGCCTGCCGCTGACTCCCAACGGCAAGCTCGATCGCAAGGCGTTGCCCGCGCCGGATGCCAGTGCCTTGCAGCAGCACTATATCGCGCCGCGCAATGTCTTGGAGCAGCAGATTGCCGAGGTCTGGCAACAGGTGCTGGGTCTGGCGCAGGTGGGGGTGAGCGACAACTTCTTCGAACTGGGCGGGCACTCGCTGCTGGCCACCCAGGTGATTGCGCGGCTCAAGCAAACCCTGGCCAGCAACCCTGGCTTGCGGGACCTGTTCAATGCTCCGGTGTTGGAAGACTTTGCCGCCGTGTTGGCGGGCCGCTCGGCCGCGCAACCGGCGCAGATCGCCTTGCGCGCCCATGGGCCGCGCAGCACTGCGCCCTTGTCCCTGGCCCAGCGCCGCTTGTGGGTGGCCGAACAGTTCTCGGCCGGCAACGGCGCGTACGGCATGCCGCTGGCGTTGCGCTTGCGTGGCGAAGTCTCGGTGCCGTTGCTGATCGAAAGCCTCAAGTGCGTGGTGCAGCGTCATGAAGTGCTGCGCACCGCCTATGTCGCAGACGATGACGGCGATCCATTGGCGGTGATTTCGCCAGAGGTGGCACTGGACTTCGCCCTGGTCGACCTGTCGCACCTGGACCGTATCGAACAGGAAGCCCAGGTCGCCCAGGCCACGCTGGACAACACCCGACACCCGATCAACCTGGCACAAGCGCCGCTGTTGCGTGGGCAGATCCTGCGCCTGGGTGCCCATGAGCATGTGCTGCTGTATTCGATGCACCACATCATTTCCGATGGTTGGTCGATGGCGGTGCTGGTGGGTGAACTGGTGCAACACTACGCCGCGCTCAAGCACGGCCGTGGCATCGACTTGCCGCCGCTGCCGGTGCAGTACAGCGACTATGCCCAATGGCAACTGGCGCTGGAGCAGGCCGGGGTCTTGCAGCAACAGGCCCGCTACTGGAAGGACGCCCTGGCCGGTCATCCCGGCCAACTCCTGTTACCCACTGATTTTCCACGGCCGCCAGTACCGTCTTTTGAAGGCTCCAGCGAGTCGTTCAGCGTGCCGCCGGTATTGGGCGAGGCACTCAAAGGCTTGTCCGGCCGCCACGGCGTCACGCCTTACACCACCTTGCTGGCGGCATTCCAGGTGTTACTGCATCGCCTGGGCACCAGCGACGACTTGCTGGTGGGCGCTGATGTCGCGGGGCGCCAGCATGCCGAGCTGGAAGGCTTGATTGGTTTCTTCGTGAATATCCTGCCCCTGCGTTCGCGCTTCGACGCAAAGGCCCGGTTCAGTGATTTCCTCGCTGCTGCGCGGGAAACCTCCCTCACGGCATTCGAGCATCAGGACCTGCCCCTGGACATGATCGCCGAAGCCAGCAACGTGCCCCGGCACAGGGGCTTCAACCCCTTGGTGCAAGTGCTGTTTGTGATGAACAACCTGCCGGTGCACAGCGCTGGCCTGGCGGACATTGCCGTGGAGGTGGTGCCCAGCCTGGGCGGCTATTCCAAGTTCGACATGGCGTTGTTCATCGACGAAGAAGCCGGGCAGTGGCAAGGCACCTGGCAGTACGCCAATGACTTATTCAAACAAGAGCGCATTACCGAGCTTGTGAGCGCCTGGATGGGAATTCTTCAACAGATTGTCATGGATCCAGACATCCGATTAGGGGACATCATCATGCCGTCGAATACCGCTGTTGCTCCTGCCGCACCTGTTAGCCCGAAGGCCGACAAACTGGGCAAGTTCCTCAAGAAACCGTCGAGCCCGGTGGCCAGGGCCCCGCTGCCGGCGATGCGTGAATCGCTGTTGAACGCCGACCAGGTGTTCCCGTTGCTGATGGAGCCCAATGATCCGGGGCTCGACCTGGTGACGTGGGTCCAGGCCAATCGCGCCTTGGTCGAGGAGAAGTTGGCGCGGCATGCGGGGATCCTGTTCCGAGGCTTTGCCATGCGTGATATCCACGACTTCGAGGCCTTTGCCGAAGCGGTCCAGCCGGGCCTGTACGGCCAGTACGGCGACTTGCCGAAGAAAGAGGGCGGCAAGAACACCTACCGCTCTACGCCGTACCCGGAAAAGAAAATGATCCTGTTCCACAACGAGAGCTCGCATCAGGATCGCTGGCCGCGCAAGCAACTGTTCTTCTGCGAGCAACCGTCGCCCGTGGGCGGTGCCACGCCGGTGGTCGATTGCCGGCAGATGTACCTGCGTTTGCCGCAAGCGTTGCGCGATACATTCGAAAGCAAGGGCCTGCTGTATGTGCGCACCTTCGCCGATAAGCTCGACGTGTCCTGGCAGCATTTTTTCAAGACCGAAGACCGCGCCCAGGTCGAGCAGCGCTGCGCGCTGGCTGGCATTCAATGGACCTGGCTGGACAACGACGAACTGCAAATCCGCACCCCATGCCCGGCGATCATCACCCACCCGGCCACGGGCGAGAAAACCTTCTTCAACCAGGTGCAACTGCACCACATCTACTGCCTGGACCCTGACGTGCGCGACGACCTGCTGGGCCTGTTCGGTCCCGAGCGGATGCCGCGCCACGTGTACTACGGTGATGGCAGCCCGATTGAAGACGCGGTGATGCAACTCCTGGGCGAACTCTACGAGGCCTGTGCGGTGCGTTTTGACTGGCGCAAGGGCGATGTGATCCTGCTGGACAACATGCTTGCCGCCCACGCCCGCGACCCCTTTGAAGGCCCACGCAAAATCGTCGTGGCCATGGGTGAAATGATCGAGCGGCGCGACCTGGAAACGATAACGCCCTCTACACGTATGCAAACTGAAGGGACTGAGGCATGAGTACGCTTAACGATGCAGGCCTGGCGCTGCTCCCGGAACAACAACAGCGGGTGCTGGACGCACAGGACGGTGCGAGCTGGGGTGATATCGCGCACCTGTTGCATATCCAGATCAAGGGCGCGCTCGACGTTTCACGCCTGCAAGCGGCTTTAAACGGTTTGAGCCAGCGTCACACCGCGCTGCTCGCCCGATTGGCGACGGCGCCCGGTTATCGTGGCCTGCGGCAGTTCTTTGAGGCCGGTGCGGCGAATGTGGCATTGGCGGTGGATGAGTCCAGCGACACCGCGCAGGTCTTGGTGCAGTGGTGCCAACGCCCGGTGAGCCTGGCGTCCGGGGTGTTTTTCGAGGGGCTGTTGCAGCGTATCGACGCGCAACACTGGCAATTGACCCTGGGCTTGGCGGGTTTTGTGGGGGATCAGGCGAGCCTGGGGATTCTTTATCAAGACCTGTGTACGGCGTATGAGCAGGGCAGTTGCGCCGTGGATGAGGAGCTGGGGCAGTTTGCCCAGTACCTGGAGTGGCATGCCGAAGTAGTGCTCGACGAAGATGCCGATACTGCCAAGGCCTATTGGCAAGCCTGCCTGCCGAGCACTGGGGTGCTGGCACCGGAGTTGCCGGTGCGCTACGCGGACACTGCGCCGGGCAAGGCCGGTGGGCAGACACTGACTGCCGCCCTCGACCCACGTGTGCTGGAGCGCCTGAGCCAACTGGCAGCCCAGCACAACACGCCGGTGACCACGCTATTGCAAGCAGCCTGGTGGGTGCTGCTGGCGCGCGTCAGTGGGCGCGAAGGTTTTGTCGCGGGCCTGCGGCATGACGCGCGCCAGGACTATGAGTTCTTCGCACCCACCGTGGGCCTGCTGGAAAGAACCCTGCCGTTGAACCTGAACCTGGCGCCGACAGCATCGTTCACGCGTGTGTTGGCTGAGCTGACCGGTGTGCTGGAGACCCATGGCACCTGGCAAGAATATGCGCCGCTCGACGCCGGCCTGCCGCTGACCCATGGCTTTGGTGTGCGCCAGCAACCGGCAGCGCGCACAGTGGGGGCATGCACCTGGAGCGGCGCCTACAGTGCTGATCTTCAGCCGCTGTTTGAACTGGCGCTGAATGTCGATATGGAGGAGGGCGGCGCTGTCTCCGGCCTGTCGCTGGACTATGCCGCTGCCGTTTATAGCCAGGCCGCGATGCAGACGCTGCTGGCGCAGTATCAAGTGCTATTGGGCAGTCTGCTGGAGCAGCCGGACGCGGCCATCGCAACCCTGAGCCTGTTGGGTGAGGCGGAACGCCAACGCCTGCTGGCGTTCAATCCCGCGCCGCAAGTGCTGGAAGAGCGGGTGCTGTTGCCTGAGCATATTCTCAATTGGGCCGAAATCACCCCGGACGCGTTGGCATTGGTCGCGGGGCAGCAGTCGCTGACCTACGCCGAGTTGGATGCCGGCGTGCGTCAATTATCCAGCCGTCTGCGTCAAAAAGGTGTAGCCCCCGGCAGCATCGTCGCCCTGGCCTTGCCGCGCGGCGTGGCCCAGGTGCTGACCATTCTTGCGGCCTGGCGCACAGGCGCTGCCTATCTGCCGCTGGACCCGAGCTGGCCAGTGGCGCGCCAGGCCCAACTGGTGGAGCAGGCCGGTGCGCAACTACTGGTCACCCAGGGTGTGGCTTTGGATGCAGTCGGTTGCGCAGTACTGGACCTCGATCAAAAGGTGCAGCAACCGCTGGCGCAAGGACCTAGTGCAACCCTGCAAGGCCAGGACGCCGCTTATGTACTGTTTACCTCCGGCACCACCGGGGTGCCCAAGGGCGTGGTGGTCGAGCATCGGCAATTGCTCAATTACGTCGCGGGTGTCAGCAGTGAACTGGAGCTGGCTGCTTGCCGGCACTTCGCCCAAGGCTCCACTGTCGCGGCGGACCTGGGTAACACCAGCCTGTTTGGTGCGCTGTACAACGGCGCCACCTTGCATATCGCTGACGAGGTGACGATGCAGGATCCCGAAGCCTTCGCAGCCTTCATCGACACCCAGGGCATTGATTGCCTGAAAATCGTGCCGTCCCATCTTGCCGCCTTGCTCGAAGCACCGCAGCCGAAGGTGCCGGCCACCCTGATCCTCGGCGGCGAAGCCATCGGTCAGGGGACGGTTGCGCGCATCTTCAACCTGCGCGCCGATTGCCGTCTGTTCAATCACTACGGGCCCACCGAAACCACCGTTGGCGTCGCCGTGCATACAATCAGCCCGGACGACTTGCAAGACCTGGCCATTCCCCTGACTCGGGTATTGCCCAACAACCAGTTGTTCGTCCTCAACGAGGGCCTGCAACTGGTGGCCTGCGGCGAACTGGGTGAGCTGTATATCGGCGGCCAGCAATTGTGCCGTGGCTACCTGAATGACCCGGCGCAGACCGATGCAGCGTTTATCAACAGTCCGTTTAACCCTGGCGAACGGTTGTACCGCAGCGGCGACCTGGCCCGCTACCTGCCACAAGGCGGTATCGCGCTGTATGGCCGGCGTGACCATCAGGTTAAGGTGCGCGGGTTCCGTATCGAACTGGCAGAAATCGAACAACAACTGCTGCGCGTGCCAGGCGTGAGCGAAGCCGTGGTGCTGCTGGCGCACGATGAGCCGGTCGCCTTTGTACTGCCGAGCCAGGACGCGCCTGCGGATTGGCTGCAAAACCTCAAGCAGCAAATGGCTGAGCGCTTGCCGGCGGTGATGGTGCCGCACCAGTACCAGGTGGTGCAGCACATGCCGCGCCTGGGCAACGGCAAAGTCGACCGCCAGGCCTTGCAGAATCTGGAGTTGGTCGAAGAAGACGACACCTTCATCGAGCCCCTGGACGCCCTTGAAACCTTGCTGGCCAGTCGCATGGCCCAGTTGCTGGGGCGCGAGCGCTTGAGCCGCGACCGCGACTTCTTCGCCGCCGGTGGCCATTCGCTGCTGGTGATCAAGCTGGTCGCCGGGATTCGCAAACTGCTGCACTGCGAAGTCCACCCCGGCATCGTGTTCGATCACCCAAGTCCCGGCGCACTGGCCCAGGCCTTGCGCGCCCAGGAAGATAGCCCAGGCCAGTTGGAGAAACTGGCCCAGGCACGTTTGCGGCTGGACGCAATGAGTCCAGAGGAGAAGGCCGCGCTGCTGGAGAAGGCGCGCCAACAGGCGGCGGTGCAGAGCTAAAACGGTTGCGGGCGCTGCCAGTCAGTCAGCGCTCGCAAGTTTTATGCTGTTGCGAACGATTCTCATAAATTGTAGTCTAGCGCCCCCTATGTGTGCCCTGCACACGGATGCTCATGGAGTGTGCGTTGGATAATCTGGACCGGTTGTTTCGCCTCTATCATCGCGAACTGCAGCAGATTGCCTACCGTCGCCTGGGCGACAGGGAGATGGCTGCCGATCTCGCTCAGGACGCATTCGTGCGTTACGTTGGCCTGGATCGACAGCAGCGCACCCATACGATTATCAACCCACGGTTTTTCCTGATTCGCGTGCTGCGCAACCTGATCATTGACCTTGGGCGCAGCCGTACGCGGCGCGGGCCGATGGACTCGCTGGAGGATGTGCAGCACGAACTGCTGGATCCGTGCCCGGGGCCTGCGGCACTGGTGGAAATGCGCCAGCAGTTGCAACTGTTGCATCAGGCGTTGAGTGAATTGTCCGAGAACAGCCGCCAGGCCTTGTTACTCAATCGCCTCGATGGATTGGGCCATGCCGCCATCGCCCAGCAGCTTGGGGTTTCCCCCAGCATGGTCAGCAAATACATCATGAGTGCCGTGCTGCACTGTGCCCGTCGCCTCGGGATGACCGAGTGACACGCGACCCTGCCCCGAGTAAACCTTCGCCGCTGCTGACCGAGCAAGCGTTGCAGTGGCTGGTCGACCTGCATTCGGGCAGTGCCGAGGCACCGTCTTGGGACGCCTACCTGCAGTGGTGCGAAACCTCCGCGGAGCACCAACGCGCCGCCCAGGCGGCGGAGCGGTTGTGGGAGAGCCTGGGCAGCGCACTGGAGCGTCCGCCCGCGTCGTCACGCCGCTTGCTGCAACTGGGACTTGTCGTCGCGTTGAGCCTGGCAGGCGGTTTGTCCTGGCAGGCGGAGCAACAAGGCTGGATGGCGGACCAGGTGACCGGCCTGGGTGAGCACCGCCGTGTGACACTGGCCGACGGCTCACACCTGGAACTGGCGCCACGCACGCGTGTGGATATCGAAATGCACGGTAATCGTCGTGTGCTGCATCTCTATACCGGGGAGCTCTTTGTCCAGGTCGCCCCCGATGCCCAGCGTCCATTCGAAGTACGCGCCGGCCGTGGCAGCCTGCGAGCGCTGGGCACCGGCTTCGACGTGCGGCGCGAAGGCGAGCAGGTGCGGATGGTCGTCACCGAACACACGGTGCGCGTGACATTGGACGACGATCCACAGACCACCGATGTCGAGGCCGGTCAGGCCGTGCAATACGGCCCGGAAGGTCTCTCGCGCACCCAGCCAGTCGACGTCGGCACCGCTACGGCCTGGCGCCGCGACAAACTGGTGTTCAACCGCCAGCCCCTGGGTGATGTGCTGGAGCAACTTGGCCGCTACCATCGCGGCGTAATCTGGGTCCGTGACAGCGGCCTGCGCGACCTGCCCGTGACCGGCATCATCGCCACCGACGACACCGACGCCCAATTGAAACTGCTGCAACGCACCTTGCCGCTGCGGGTGCGCTTGCTGCCGTGGCTGACCGTGATCGAGCGCGACGACTCGCCGCGACAGTAACTCAGCTTGCAAAAAATACACTTGCCGCCGCTGTCGGGTTTCAGAGGGTTGACGTCTTTCCTGTTGAGATTGATTTTTATTTGGCTGATTTCAGCAAGGGGAGCGTTATGCAGCATCTGATCAGGCACACTGCCTTGAGCCTGGCACTTGCCACGGCCAGTGCCGTGGGTATGAGCCTGCCGGCACAGGCGGCGCAGCAGCAGAAGAGCGACAGCCGGACCTACGCTATCGAGGCCGGTCAACTTGACCAGGTATTGACGCGCTTTGCCGAGCAGTCCGGGTTGCGGTTGATGGTTGTCAGCGAATTGGTGGCTGGTCAGCAGTCGGACGGGTTGAGGGGGAACTACCCGCTGCAGCAGGGGCTTGATCGGTTGTTGCTGAACAGCGGCTTGGTCGCCCGATTGAGTGATGATGTGATTTTGATTGAGAAGGCACCGGTACAGGGTGGTGCGTTGGAGTTGGGGGCTACCACCATTCAGGGGCAGGGGATGGGGGAGATGACGGAGAATTCGGGGTCCTATACCACGGGGTTGACCAGTATCGGCTCGAAGACTCCGACCCGGTTACGGCAGACGCCGCAGTCGGTGTCGGTGGTGACAGCGCAGGTTATTGAAGAAAAGCGCATGACCGACCTGGCCGAAGCCATGAAAATGACGCCAGGCATTACGGTTACTAACAACAACTTCCGGTTGTCAGACTTCTCCTCTCGCGGCTTTAACATCGAGAACATTCAAATCGACGGTGCTGCTCCTATGGCCCTGGGCACCACGTCGGGCAGTTTCTATTCCAACAAGAGCTACGACCTGGTGGAGTACGACCACGTCGAAGTCTTGCGGGGTGCGTCCGGGTTATTTGGCGGCACAGGTGACCCTGGCGGCATGATCAACCTGGTGCGCAAGCGCCCGTTGGACGTTTACCAGTTAAAGGTCGATGTCTCGGCGGGGAGTTGGGACAACTACCGTACCCAGATGGATGTCACGGGGCCTTTGGGGTTCGACGGCAAGTTGCGTGGGCGAATGGTGGCGGCCTACACGGATCGTCAATACATGGCGGATGACCGAGGCCTGGAAAAGCCGATTTTCTACGGGGTGTTGGAAGCGGATATCACGGATGACACGCGCCTGACCCTGGGCGGGCGCTCTGAGCGTATCCACGAGACGGGTTCAGGCACGGGCTTGCCGCGTTACCTCGATGGCCGGGACTTGGGGCTCTCGCGAAGCGCCAGCCTGACGCAGAATTGGGCCTACCTGGATGGTCGATCCCAGGAAATCTTTGGCAAGATCGACCATGAGTTCAACGATAACTGGAAGGGTAACGTTTCTTACACCCAGACCCTGGATTCTGGCTTCTCGAAAAGCGCCTTTTCCTTTGGTGCAGTCGATCCTGAGTCCAGGACAGGGCCCAATACCGGGGGCTCCAACAACAAATACCGCAGCGATCAAAAGCTGTTTGATGTGAATCTTGCGGGTAAATTCGAGGCAATCGGGTTGCAGCATGAGCTCCTTATGGGGATGGATCACCAGAAAATCACCAGTTCATGGGCGGGGACTGCCCAGGCCACTGGATCGGGTGTACCAATCGATGTATTTAACCCAGCGCCCTGGCTACAGCCCGACACCAACAAAGATTTTTTCCACCGATTCAGTCCCAATACCCAGGTGCAGTACGGCCTGTATTCGACGCTGCGTCTGCAACTGGCCGAGCCGCTGCACTTGATCGTTGGCGCTCGGGCACAACGTTATAAATTTGATCAGCTCTATCGGTCCCGCGATAAGCAGGGCGTCTGGGGAACCGACTCGGATATATCGGTTCGTGAAGCCACCAAGGTTGTTCCTTACGGCGGTATCGTCTATGACCTCACGGATGAATGGTCGACCTACGTCAGTTACTCCGAGATTTTCAAACCGCAGCAAACCAAACTGCAGGGTCCGTATCCCGGCAGCTCAATCGAACCCATGACCGGCAAGACCTACGAGACCGGGCTCAAGGGAGAGTTGTGGGGAGGGGCCGTCAATACATCGCTTGCGCTTTACTACACCGCCCGCAAAAACGAGGCGGTCCTGGATCCACGCTATGAACAGATGAGTGTGTTGCACGGTGGCAGTTGCTGCTATCTGCCTCAAGGGGAAGTGACCAGCAAGGGTGTTGATATGGAGTTCACCGGCGAAGTATTGCCGGACTGGAACGTACTGGCCGGTTACACCTATAACCACAACCGCAATCGCACTCAAGCCAAAGTGTTCAGCAGTGTGACACCCAAGCATCAGGTCAAACTCTGGTCTACCTACCGTCTGCCAGGTCTGTTCAATGACCTGAAGGTGGGCGGCGGCGTGAATCTACAGAGTGCTACTGATGTCAGCGGGACAACCTGGTTTGCCCCTCAGAAGCGGTATTACGATTTTAAATACAGCCAGTCCGGATACGCTGTTTGGGACGCCATGGCCGAGTATCAATTGGATGAGAACTGGAGTGTGCTCTACAACGTCAATAACCTGTTCGACAAGCACTACTACAGCAAACTTGGGACGCCTTCCTCGGGCAACTGGTACGGCGATGAGCGCAACCACATGCTGACCCTACGCGGTACTTTCTGGTAAGTCGCAGATAAAAAATAAGCCCGCGTGATTGCGGGCTTTTTATATGTGCGGATGTTGTCTTGGCTGAATGTGACGATTCGCCGTGAAAGCGATTTATGGCAAAAATAAATGCATATAGCCACTGTCGGTGTTCAGAGGGCTGGCGTCTTTCTTGTTGAGATTGATTTTTATTTGGCTGATTTCAGCAAGGGGAGCGTTATGCAGCATCTGATCAGGCACACCGCCTTGAGCCTGGCACTTGCCACGGCCAGTGCCGTGGGTATGAGCCTGCCGGCACAGGCGGCGCAGCAGCAGAAGAGCGACAGCCGGACCTACGCTATCGAGGCCGGTCAACTTGACCAGGTATTGACGCGCTTTGCCGAGCAGTCCGGGTTGCGGTTGATGGTTGTCAGCGAATTGGTGGCCGGTCAGCAGTCGGACGGGTTGAGGGGGAACTACCCGGTGCAGCAGGGGCTTGATCGGTTGTTGCTGAACAGCGGCTTGGTCGCCCGATTGAGTGATGATGTGATTTTGATTGAGAAGGCACCGGTACAGGGTGGGGCGTTGGAGTTGGGGGCTACCACCATTCAGGGGCAGGGGATGGGGGAGATGACGGAGAATTCGGGGTCCTATACCACGGGGTTGACCAGTATCGGTTCGAAGACTCCGACCCGGTTACGGCAGACGCCGCAGTCGGTGTCGGTGGTGACAGCGCAGGCGATTCAGGATAGCAGGGGGGTGGACCTGACCGACGCGTTGAAGCTGACGCCTGGGATTACCTTGAAAAAAACCAGTGTTCGCACCACTGATTTTTACTCTCGCGGCTTCATGATCCAGAACATCCAGATTGACGGCGCCGCGCCCATGGCCTTGGGTAATTCGGCGGGAAGTTTTTACTCCAACAAAAATTACGACCTGGTGGAGTTCGACCACGTAGAGGTGCTGCGCGGAGCGTCAGGGTTGTTCGGCGGCACGGGGGATCCGGGGGGTATGATCAACCTGGTGCGCAAGCGTCCATTGGATGCCTACCAGTTGAAGATCGACACTTCGGCAGGCTCCTGGGACAACTATCGTACCCAGTTCGACGTAACCGGGCCTATGGGCTTTGACGGTAAGTTGCGTGGCAGGTTGGTGGCGGCCTACAGCAACAATGGATCTTTCCAGGATCATATAAGCGACGAGAAACCAACGGTGTATGGGGTGCTGGAAGCTGACATTCAGCCAGATACCCGGGTGACTTTTGGCGGCCGCTCCGAGCGAATCCATGTGAATGGCTCCGGCATTGGTTTACCGCGGTACATCACCGGCGATGACCTGGGTTTATCCAGGCGTACGAGTCTTACACAGGGTTGGGCCTATCAGGACGGCCGGTCACAAGAGCTGTTTGCCAAGATCGACCATGAGTTCAACAACGATTGGAAAGTAAACGCGACCTACACCAGGACTCTGGAGTCCGGGCTTTCGAAAAGCGCTTTTGCCAGCAATGGACTCAATCCGATCACGTTCAAAGGTACTCATTGGGGCGGTAATACCACTGCGTATCGCAGCGAACAGGGATCGGCAGATATCAACCTTGCCGGGAAGTTTGATGCGTTCGGTTTACGGCATGAATTTTTGCTCGGTATGGATCATCAGAGAATCACCAGTCGGTGGCGCGGAACGGGACAAAGCGAAGGGGCAGGTGGTGACCTGAATGTGTTTGATCCAGACTCCACACCTTGGCCTCAGCCGGCAACCCGTAAGGACTTTTTCCGTGATTACAACCCCAATGACCAAGTTCAGTACGGGTTGTATTCAACCTTGCGTTTGCAACTCGCCGAACCTCTGCATCTGATTGTTGGTGCCCGTGTCCAACGTGTTAAGTACAACCAGACCTATATGGCTGATTGGGATGGGAGCGGCTTTAAGCCGGAATCCGACGTGTCGTCCCGGGAGCCTACCAAGCTCACACCCTATGGCGGTCTGGTCTACGACCTGAATGATGAGTGGTCGACTTACGCAAGCTATTCCGAGCAGTACAGGCCTCAGCAGTTGAAATTACAGGGCCCCGCACCAGGTTCGCCACTTGAGGCAATGAAAGGCCGCGCCTATGAAGCTGGGTTGAAGAGCGAACTGCTTGGCGGGGCGGTGAACACCAATTTCTCCATTTACTACACCGAGCGGGAAAACGAAGCGGTACGTGACTCCCGTTACCCATCGACCGATGTCCAGTTCGGCGGCAACTGCTGTTATCTGGCAGAAGGCAAAGTAGTCAGTAAAGGCCTCGACATTGAGGTGTCGGGTGAAGTGATGCCTGACTGGATGCTGATTGCCGGCTATACCTATAACAACAATCAAGACCGAACGAAAAATGCTGCATTCAGCGCTATCACCCCCAAGCATATGGTCAAGTTTTGGTCCACTTACCGCCTGCCAGGTGCTTTCAATGATGTGAAGCTGGGAGGCGGGGTCAATCTGCAAAGCGCCACTTACGTCAGCGGATCTGCTGGTGTCCTGGATAAAATGGGGAATCCGGTCAAGGATGCCGATGATAAAGACCTATCCATTCCCTTTGATTACAAGCAGTCAGGCTATGCAGTCTGGAACGCGATGGCCGAGTATCGCCTGGACGAGAACTGGACGCTGGCCTACAACCTCAATAACGTATTCGACAAAACCTATTACACGGCTGTGGGGTCTTCCTACTCCGGTAACTGGTACGGCGACCCTCGCAACCACATGCTGACCCTGCGCGGTACCTTCTGGTAAGCACGGCTTTAAATGAAAAGGGACATCGTGAGATGTCCTTTCTTGTTTCTGTTACAAAGTGATTGAGAATCCGTCTAAATTATTTTTATCCCGAACGTTCATTAATGGCTCGATACCGATTCAAGTCAAAACCGTCCCTCTGCAACAGGGAGTGGAGTCCGGACGGTTTAACTATATTCAGGCCATTCCGCCCCAAGAGTGGAAGGCCTTCGACATTAATGACATATCTGGGGCTAAACCAAACAATGAAACGCGAGAGTAAAAGGTTCAGGCAAAAACTCTTCAATGCTCCCCTCTCTTCCTGCCGCAGTTGCGTGTCGATGGCGGTCCTGGGGTTGACTCTCAGTGTCTGCGGCGGGGCGTTTGCCCAACCCATACAGGTGAATGTACCAGCCCAGTCGCTGGACAAGGCGCTGACCGAACTGGGCAAGCAGACCGGCCTGCAAGTGCTTTTCGGGCCGGATATGGTCGCGGGCAAGAAGTCCACCGCCGTCAATGGCAGCCTCGAACCTGCAATTGCGCTTGAGGCGCTGCTCAAAGGTGCAGGCCTGAGTTTTCGGATTGAAAACAATACGGTTATCCTCAGCCCTGAAAGTGGCGCGAGCTCAGCCCTGGAGTTGGGCGCCACCACCATCCAGGGCCAGGGTATGGGACAGATGACGGAAAACTCCGGCTCCTATACCACCGGCCTGGTCAGTGCCGGTTCAAAAACGCCCACCAGCCTGAGGGACACACCGCAGTCTGTGTCTGTCATCACCCAACAGGTCCTGCAAGACCGGCGCATTGTTGATCTGTCCGATGCCATGCGGCGCACGCCAGGCATCACCGTTAAAAATGCCAACTATCGGATGCCGCAGTTCATCTCCCGTGGTTTTCGTATCGATAATATCCAGATTGACGGTGCTTCACCGATGGATATTGGCTCTGGAATCGGTACGTTTTATGGCAACCAAACCTATGACATGGCCGAGTTCGACCATATCGAAGTCTTGAAGGGCTCATCCGGGCTGTTTGGCGGCACCGGTGATCCGGGCGGCATCATCAACCTCGTTCGTAAGCGCCCGCTGGATTACTTTCAGCTCAAGTTCAACACCTCGGCAGGATCCTGGGATAACTACCGTACTGAAGTCGATGTGACAGGGCCGATGGCCTTTGACGGCAAGCTACGAGGACGGGTAGTGGTCGCCAATTCCGACCGACAGTACTTCATGGACAACCGTAGCACCGAGAAGCCTTTTATCTATGGTGTTCTGGAGGCCGATGTGTCGGACACGGCTCGAGTCACAGTCGGTGGACGTTATGAGGAAACCCATGAAAATGGCACGGGTGATGGTCTTCCTCGGTTCAGTACCGGACAGGATCTAAAATTAAAACGCAGTAGATGGTATACGCCCAACTGGGCTTATGCAGACGTCAGTACTCATGAGTTGTTCGCCAAGTATGATCAGGACTTGACGGACGACTGGAAACTCAACGTTTCCTTCACCAATAGTTTCAATAAGTCCACCACCAAAGGTGCGTTTCTCACGGGCTCTCCCGACCCAATCACCCTCGAAGGTGCAACCTGGGGAGGGAGTTACGTTAAAACCAGGAGTGAGCAGTCTCTGTTCGACGCTAACGTGTCCGGGAAATTTACGGCATTCAATCGCGAGCACGAACTGCTGATTGGCGCCGATGCGCAGAAGGTAACCAGTCGTTGGCAGGGAACGTGGGGCATGGCCGGGTTCTATCCGATCGACGTCTACAACCCGGAACTCACGCCTTTACCTCCGTCCAGCATAGGCAATTCAAATGATTTTACGCGTGACTACAGCCCAAACACCCGCAAGCAATATGGACTGTATTCGACGTTGCGCCTGCAGTTAACCGATCCGCTGAAGTTAATCATCGGGGCCAGGGCTCAGCGTTATAAGTTTGAACAGACGTACACAGCCGTAAATGATGATGGTGCATGGGCTGTTGAGTCCCGAACGAACCATCGTGAGCCAACTAAGTTGGTGCCTTTTGGTGGCCTGGTCTATGCCCTCAACGATGAATGGTCGGCGTATGCCAGTTATTCTGAAATATTCAAACCCCAAGCCCAACAACTGCAAGGCCCAGTGACTTCCGGTGTAGCGCTGGAACCTATGGTTGGCAAGACATACGAGACCGGCATAAAGGGTGAACTCTACGGTGGGGCGTTGAACTTGTCGGCCGCGGTGTTTTACACCAAGCGGGAGAAAGAAGCGATTGAGGATCCGCGGTATCCGCGGCAGGCCGCTCTATATGGAGGTAGTTGCTGTTATTTGGCCCAGGGCGAGATCACTAGCAAGGGGATTGAGCTTGAGGCCAGTGGTGAGATAACGCCTGGTTGGATGGTGATGGGTGGCTACACCTTGAATCTTATAGAAAATGGCACCAAAGAGACCTTCCTCACCACGGTGACGCCCAAGCATCTGGCAAAGTTGTGGACTATGTACACACTGCCTGACCGCCTCTCCGACTGGAAAGTCGGCGGCGGTGTCAATGTGCAGAGCGCCAGTTATGCCAGCGGTATCGCTTACCGGGTCAAAAAAGAAGATGGTTACTACGACAGCTACGATAAGACACCGTATGACTTCGCCCAAGGCGGTTACGCCGTATGGGACGCTATGGTCGAATACAAGGTCGATGAAAATTGGACTGTTGCCCTCAATGCAAACAATCTGTTTGACCGTAAGTACTTCGAGACGCTGAAAACCTCCGAATACGGTAATTATTACGGCGAACCGCGTAACTACATGCTGACTGTACGCGGTACGTTTTAGGTTTGTCTTGGTAGTTGTATAAAAAAACCACCTCAAGCGAGGTGGTTTTTTGTACCTGCTCAGCCTGGACTATTGCTGCGCCAACCAGCGGTCCACCGCGCTGTAAATACCCGCAATATCCCCAGTAATCCCGGACATACGCAGGAAATCGTGGGTCAGACCATTGTGCGTGAGCAAGGTCACTGGGGTTCCTGTGTTCTGCAAGAGCTCGGCGTACTCCAAGCCTTCGTCATACAGCGGATCGTACTCGGCCAGGCTGATGTAGGCCGGCGCCAAAGCGCTCAACCCTTGGGCGCGCAATGGCGAGGTGCGCCAGTCGCCGCGTTGCACAGTGTCCGGCGTGTAATGCCGGTAAAACCATTGCAGCGTCTCGCTCTCCAGTAGATAACCCTCGGCATACCGTTGGTGGGAGGGGCGGGTACGTTGGGTGTCGGTGACCGGATAGAACAATAACTGGGCCTGTGGTTTAAGCACCATCTCCTCGGGCGACTGTACGGCACTGATGGCCAGTACTGTTGCCAGGGTTGCGCCAGCACTGTCGCCGGCGACGATCACCTGGCGCGAGTCCAACTGCAATTCTGCGCCATGGCCGGCAAGCCAGTTGGCGCTGTCCACCGCATCATGCACTGCCGTGGGGAACGGATACTCCGGGGCTAGGCGATACGCCGGGGCCAGTACTGCATGACGGCCGTTGGCGGCCAAGCGTCGGCAGATCGAGTCGTGGGAATCGAGACTGCCAACCACATAGCCTCCGCCATGAAAATACAGGATCACTGGTAGCGCGCTTTGCTCTGTACCGGCCTTGCGGTAGAGGCGGGCTGCCAGTTGATGGCCATCGCGCGTCGGTATCTGTAACGCACTCACGTTGATGGCGCCGGGCGGGCTGGGATCAAGAATCTGTGACGTCAGGTCGAACTCGGCACGCGCGGCTTGCGGTGTGAGTTGGTGCATCGGCTTACTTTTGCCGCTTAGGCGGCCCATCTCGGCCAGTTCCAGAAAACCTTCGAGGTCGGGGTCCAGAGGCATTGCGTGTTCCTTATAAGGGGTAGCCAAACAAAAGCGCCCCGGGCGACAGACCCGAGGCGCTGGCAGAATTAACCGGTAACTACTTCACGCTGCGGCAATTGCTGGAGGAGGCTGTGCAGCAGTTGATTGTTGTTGAGCATCTGGTAATGCCCGGCGACGATCCGTTCGTCCAGTACGCTGCCCGCCACCGGGTTGGCAAAGTCTGGTGTATTGACGTCGCAGGCCCACCAGCAACAGGCCGATACGCGTGTCTGTGGCAACGCATTGAGGTTCAGGGATAGGGCCTTGAGCTTCATCGCAACCTTAAACGTCTGGGCCAACTCTTCGACACCGATATCGCCGAACGCCGAGGTGCCATTGATTTGCTCGCGGACCTGCGCAATCAGTTGCTCAAGCGTTGTCTGAGGGCACTCGGCTGGCAGCGTCAGCAGGGGCAATTGCCCAGCGGGCTGGGCGAAGATCACCGCGAGGAAACCGCGCAAATCATCGCCCCAATCCAAGTCGGGGGCGGTAGGGGTAGCAGAAGGGATGAAGCTGTCGATCAAGCCCAGGAACTCCACTTCCTGGCCCTGTTTCTCAAGCTCCTGGGCCACCAACACCGCGAGAGTGCCCCCCAGGGACCAGCCGACCAATTGATAAGGCCCCAGGGCCTGTTTCTGGCGGATGTACTGGGCGTAGTCGATGGCCATCGACACGAGCGACTCGTCCTGCCAGTCACGGTCGAGCAGCATGCGGCATTGCAAGCCATACACGCTGCGCTGGCCTTCCAGTCGGCGGGCGATGGGGTTGTAGTCGAACACTGTGCCAAAGCCGGCATGCAGGCAGAACAAGGGCTGGGCGTGAGGTACGCGACTGTTGAGCAGCAGTAACGGATCCAGATCGGTTGCCGGGGCGAAGCCCGACAGTTCAGCAATGGTGGGTTTACCGATCATGTCCCGCAGTTTCAATTCCAACCCTAAATCAGGCTGGTTGCGGACTTTGGACAGTACTTTGAGGATGCGCAGCGAATCGCCGCCCAACTCGAAGAAGTTGTCGGTCACCCCCACGCTTTCCAGCTCTAACACCTGTTGCCAAATGGTCGCCAGGGCCTGCTCCACGGCGTTGCGTGGGGCTACGAACTCACGGCCCTTGAAGTCGGGATCGGGCAGAGCCTTGCGGTCGATCTTCCCGTTGGGATTGAGTGGCAATGCGGCCAGACGAATGATCTGCGCGGGTACCATGTAGTCCGGCAAGTCGGCCTGGAGCACACCCCGTAGGCGCTCTGCAGGTGCCTCATCGGCCGGTGTCACGACGTAGCCAATCAGTTGTTTGCTAACCCCCGCATCGCGGGCGACAACCACCGCATCCTGCACCCCAGGAATATGTCGCAGCCTGGACTCGATTTCGCCGAGTTCGATGCGAAATCCACGGATTTTTACCTGATTGTCCAGGCGTCCCAGATAGTCAATCGTACCGTCAGGCCGCTGACGGACCAGATCGCCGGTTCGATACAAACGCGTGCCATTGGCAGCGAATGGATCAACGACAAACCGTTCGCTCGTCAACCCCGGACGCTGATGGTAACCCCGGGCCACGCCTTCACCGCCGATGTACAACTCACCCGCCACACCTTCAGGCAACGGATTGAGGTGCTCGTCGAGCACATACAGAGTGCGCTTGCCAACCCGTGTACCAATCGGTGCATACACCGCGCCGCAGGTTCCACTGGCGGCGACTTTCCACAGTAGTGGTGTTACCACTGTTTCGGTTGGGCCATAGCCATTGGTCAGGTACTCAGGTTTGAGTGCCTGCTTGACCAACTCAAAGTTGGCGTCGGCCACTGCATCCCCGCCAAAGCAGTAGATGCGCACCGCTGGTGGCGCCTTGCCGCAATCCCGGGCGTACTCTGCCAGTTGTTGCAAGTAGGCCGGCGGAAAACAGGCGATGCTGATCTGGTGGGTGTGCAAGGCTTGCCAGGTTTCTTCGGGTGTCCACAAGCGATTCTCGCGCACTACCAATTGTCCCGCGTGGGACAGGGTACTCAGCCAACGCTCCTGGGCTCCATCGAAGGCAAACGACATAAACAGAAGTTCGCGGGTACTGCTATCCATTTCATAGCGTTGGCCAATGGCCTGACAGTGCATGCGAATCTGCCCATGACTGACCGCCACCCCCTTGGGGTTGCCGGTAGAGCCTGAGGTATAGATCAGGTACGCGAGGTTGTCCGCGTCCACTAGCGATGCCGGGCAACTGTCGGGCAAGGCCGCCAGTGGCAGGGTGTCAAGTTCGATCAGGGCGGTCACCCACGGCTGGTCGAAGCGCTTGCGCAACGAGCTTTGGGTCAGCAGTACCGTCATGGCCGAGTCTTCGACGATCCACTTCACCCGGTCTTGCGGGTAGTCGATGTCCAGCGGGACATAAGCACCACCGGTCTTCATCACCGCATAGAAGGCGACGACCACGTCCACCGAGCGTTCCAGGGCGATACCAACGAAGGTCTCAGGCCCCACCCCTTGAGCGATCAGGTGCTGGGCCAGGCGGTTGGCACGCTGCTCCAGTTGACCGTAGGTCAGTTGGTGATGCTCACAAATGACCGCGACTGCATCGGGATTGTCGGCTGCATGGTTGCGAATTTGTGCCGCCAGCAAGGGCAGGGCGCAGGCTCCGGCAATTAGCTTATTGCCTTGTTCCAGGGCATGTTGCTCATCGGCATCGATCGTGGACAGGCTGCCCAGGGTGGCTCTCGGATTGTCGAGCATGGCCAGCAACAGGGTTTCAAAGCTGCGGCGTAGTTGCGCGGTCGCCTCCGCAGTGAAGCGATTACGAAGATACATAAACTCGACGGTCAGGCGATTACCCAGGTTGACCGCCAGGTCCATGGCGAAGTTAGTCACGCCCTGGGTCCTGGTTTCACCGAACGTCAGTTGGTCCTGCTCGGCCTCATGGAGGCGCTCATCCACTGGGTAGTTTTCAAACACGATAATGCTGTCAAACAGCGCCTGGCCGCCTTGCCCCGACCAGCGTTGTACGTCGGCCAGTGATGCATGTTCGTGATCGCGAACTTCCACATTGTAAGTTTGCAGTTCAAGCAACCAATCGACCACGGTCTGCTGTGGTTGTGGGGTCTGAATGATCGGCAAGGTGTTAATAAACAACCCCAGTATTTCATCAGATGCTTCAAGACTGGGGGGCCGTCCTGCGACGGTACCGCCAAAGCACACGCTGTCTTGTCCTGTATAGCGTTGTAGCAATAACAACCAGGAGGCCTGGATAAAGGTGTTGGGCGTCACGCGCAGCTGTTGTGCCTGATCTTTCAGGCGCCGGGTTTGTTGCACGTCCCAGTTGAGGTAAAGCGCCTCGTGCCCTTCGCCACTAGGGTCCGGCAGTGGCGATAGGCTTTTGGCGAGAATGGTTGGCCCGTCCAGCCCTTGTAACTTGGATTTCCAGAAAGCTTCCAGAGATGCCTGTGACTGGGCTTGCAACCACGCGATGTAGTCGCGGTACTTGCCACGCTTGGGGGCCGGGACCTTACCGTTGTAGACCTCGAATACTTCGGCAAGCAGACGCGAGCTGCTCCAACCGTCCAGCAAAATGTGGTGATGGGTCCAGACCAGATACAACTGCTCGGCCGGCAGTTTGACCAGCGTCAGGCGCATCAGCGGTGCCGTAAGCAGCTCGAAGCCTGCGCGGTTATCGGCTTCGACCAGGTCTTGCAGGTCTTGCGCATAGTCCTCACGGTTCTGCCAATCAAGAATGTGCAGGGGCAAGGCGGCTTTTTTGAACACCAGTTGGAGCGGCTCAACCAGATGGCTGGCGGTCCAGAAGCTGGTGCGCAGGATTTCATGGCGTTCGACGACCGCCTCCCAGGCGTTGGTAAAGCGCGCGATATCCAGGCCGCTGACTGGTACGGCAGTCTGATTGATGTAAGCCGCCGCTTCGGATGCTTCAAGGGTGTGGAACATCATCCCTTGCTGCATCGGTGACAGTGGATAGATGTCCTCGATTTGCCGGACCGGGAGGCTCAGTGTGTCCAGTTGTGCCTGGCTCAATCCGGCCAATGGGAAGTCGGAGGGTGTTGCACCTTGGTGGTGGGGTTCGCAGCAATAGGCGATCAACTGTTCGAGCGCCTGCAGGCAGCTGTCGGCGAGGTTCTGGATGACGTCGACAGGGAAGACTTCATGGCTGAAGGTCCAGCCCATACTCAACTGGTTGTCATAGACTTGGCTGTTGATGGTCAGCCAGTTGCCCAAAGGCGCTTCGCGGTTTTTTTCGGCGCCGCGCTCCTCGCCGGTAGGCACAAACAGCGCCCCTTTGACACTGTCGAAACTGCCGTCGAACTGGCCCAGGTAGTTGAAGGTAATGCGCGGCACGGCCAATGCACCCAGGCGTTCCCGAGTCTGAGCATCCCCGAGGTAGCGCAGGACGCCAAACCCAATGCCTTTTTCGGGAACCGCCCGCAGTTGCTCCTTGACCTGTTTGATGGCTTCACCCAAATCCTGATGGGCGGTCAACTTGACCGGGTGTAGGCTGGTGAACCAGCCGACGGTGCGGGTCAGGTCGATATCATCGAACAGGGATTCGCGGCCATGGCTTTCCAGTTGGATCACGACGTCGTCGCGGGTGGTCCATTGGCTGACTGCAAGGGTCAGGGCAGTCAGCAGCAGATCATTGATTTGTGTGCGATAGGCTGCGGGCGCGACTTGCAGAAGTTGCTGGGTCAGGGTTTTGTTCAACTGGATATCGACAGTCGTCGCCTGGCTATGGCTCAGGTTGCCGTCAGGGTTGGCGTGGGGCAGGTCATGGCTGGCGGTATCCAGTTGTTGTTCCCAGTAGGACAGTTCCTGTTGCAGGACATCGTGCTGACCGTAGGCCTGCAATTTTTCACCCCAGGTTTTGTAGGCACTAGTCTTTTCCGGCAACCTGATCGTCTGACCCGCTTGCAGTTGACGATAGGCCAGCTGCAAATCATCAAACAATATCCGCCAGGACACGCCATCCACCACCAAATGATGGATGGCCAGCAGCAAACGCTGGCTGCCGTCCTTCAAACCCACCAGCACTGCCCGCAGCAGCGGTCCATCTTGCAGGTTGAGGCTGCGCTGGGCATCGTCACCCAACGATTGCAACTGCGTGGTGTCGTCGATTTGGGTTTGCCATAGCACTGATGGCGTGGTCGGACGGTACTCGGCCCTCCAGCCGTGGTCGGCCTGATGGAAGCTCAGACGCATGGCGTCGTGGTGTTGGATCAGGGCATCGAGTGCCTGCTCCAGCAACGGCAGTTCCAGGTGCGTGGCGGGCTTGAGCAGCACGGACTGGTTCCAGTGGTGTCGCTCGGGGATGTCGGTGTCGAAGAAAAGGTGCTGAATCGGTAGCAGCGGGGCGCCGCCGGTGATCGGGCCTTGGTCGATCGCCAGGCCCTGACCGTGGTTTTTCGCCACGCTGGCCAGGCCTTGGATGGTCTGGTGTTGGAACAGGTCCTTGGGGGTAAAGTGGATGCCGGCTTGGCGTGCGCGGCTGACGACTTGGATGGAGATGATCGAGTCGCCGCCCAGCTCGAAGAAGTTGTCGTTCAGGCCGATTTTTGCAACCTTGAGGACGTCTTGCCAGATGCTGGCGATGCGCTGTTGCAGATTGTTCTGCGGTGCCACGTAAGCGTGCAGGGCCTGGCTGGCATCGGGGGCGGGCAGGGCTTTGCGGTCGAGTTTGCCGTTGGGCGTCAGGGGTAGGTTGGTGAGGAATACCCAGTGGCTGGGCACCATGTAATCCGGAAGGTGCTCCTTGAGGTGGTACTTGAGTGTGTCACGCAGCAGCTTTTGAGCCATCGCATCACCTAGGGGGCCTGGTGTGGTTGCATAAGCAACCAACTGCAGGCTGCCGCAGACTTCCTGGGCTAATACGACTGCTTCGCGAATATCTCCCAGTGCCAACAGGCGCGCTTCGACTTCGCCGAGTTCGATACGAAACCCACGAATCTTCACCTGATGGTCGATGCGCCCTGCGTACTCAATGACGCCATCGGCGCGATAACGTGTCAGGTCGCCAGTGCGATACAGCCGCTCGCCGTTGGTGGAAAACGGGTTGGGTATGTACTTTTCGGCGGTCATCGCGGCTTGGCCGAGATAGCCTCGGGTGATCCCGGCGCCGGCCAGATGTAACTCCGCTGCAACCCCTGTGGGAACGGGTTGCAGGTCGGCATCGAGCAGGTAGCTCTGGGTATTGTGCAGCGGGCGGCCAATGTTGGCCTGGCCTGCGACTTCGCGACGAGCCCAGGTGGAGTATGTGGTGTCTTCGGACGGCCCATAGAGGTCGTAGACATGCTCAACTGTGGCCTGGTGGTAGAGATTCTCCACCAGCGATTGTTTCAGTGGCTCGCCCGCAAGGTTAATGATGCGAATGCTGTCAGGGATTTGCCCGGCGCGCAGCAAGGCATTGATCGCCGAGGGTACGGTATTGATCAGGCGCACCTGATCCCGGGCGGGCAGGTCGGGCAACTCCAGGGCATTACGAGCGAGGATCAGTGAGCCGCCGTTGGCCAGAGTGACGAAGATTTCCCATACCGAGAGGTCGAAACACACGGAGGTCGAGGCCAGCACGCCTTGGATATCTTCTTGGCTGTAGACCTCCTGCGACCAGTGGACCAGCGCCAAGACATTGCTATGGGTAATGGCCACGCCTTTGGGTTTGCCAGTGGAACCGGAGGTGTAGATCACGTAGGCCAAATTGTCGGGCGCGGCTTGGCTGGCCGGCGCGGTCAGCGGGTAGCCCGCCAGTTGATCTATCAGCAACACCTGAGCCTGGGTGCGCGGCAGTTCGGCGAGCAATTGGGCTTCGGTCAGCAGCACTTGGGCGCGGCTGTCTTCGAGCATGTAGACGACTCGGTCGGCGGGGTAATCCGGATCCAGCGGCACATAGGCGCCGCCGGCCTTGAGTACGCCGAGCAAGGCCACGATCAAAGCGTCGGAACGCTGCATGGCCACGCCGACTCGCACTTCGGGGCCAACGCCCAGCTCGATCAGTTTGTGGGCCAGTTGATTGGCCCGGGCGTCCAACTGGCGATAGCTCAGGGTCTGGGTACCGCAGGTCAGGGCCACGGCGTCCGGCTGACGCGCCACCTGCTCGGCGATCAACCCATGAATGCTGTGTTGTTGTGGGTACTCAGAGGCTGTGGCGTTCCAGTCGCGCAAGATCTGCTGCTGTTCAACGGCACTGAGCAGCGACAAGCTGACGATGGGCTGCTGCGGGGCGGCGATACAGCGTTCGAGCAGGTTAAGCCAATGGTTCCCGAGGCGTTCAACAGTGCTGGAATCAAACAGGTCGCTAGCATAGTTCAGGGTAGCCGACAGGCCCTGGGTTGATTGGAACGTGGTGAGCGTCAGATCAAACTGCGCGGTGCGGTTACCCCACGTGATACCTTCGACGTTCAATAAGGCGGCCGACGCCGGTTGAGTGGTTGCGCTGCCCTGATGGTCATTGAGGTGGTTGTACATCACCTGGAACAACGGGTTGAAGCTCAGGTTCCGTTCTGGCTGCAAGGCCTCGACCAGTTGTTCGAAAGGCAGGTCCTGATGCGCCTGGGCATCCAGTGCCGTTTGCTTGACCTGCGCCAAGAGTTCGCTAAAAGACAGCGTGTGATCGAAGCGTGCTTTGAGCACTTGAGTATTGACGAAAAAACCCAGCAAGCGCTCGGTTTCAACACGGTTACGGTTTGCTACAGGTACGCCTACGCGAACGTCGGGCTGGCGGGTGTACTTGTGCAACAGCGCCTGGAACGAGGCGAGCAGCAACATAAACAGAGTCACATTGTGTTGCTGGGCAAGCTGCTTGAGGTTGTGTTCCAGGGAGGCTGGAACCGTGACTGCAATGTTCGCCCCTCGATAGCTCTGGACAGCTGGCCGTGGGTGATCGGTGGGTAACTCCAATACGGGTTGTTCACCACCCAATTGGGCTTGCCAATAAGCCAGTTGGCGTTCGCTTTCACCGGCCTCCATCCAATGACGTTGCCAGATGGCATAGTCGGCGTACTGGATTGTCAGCTCTGGCAAGACGTTTGGTTGGCCTTGCTGATAATCCGAGTACAGTGCAACCAGTTCATCGACCATCACCTGCATCGACCAGTCATCCGAGACGATGTGGTGCTGGGTCAGCACCAGTACATGGTCATCCTGGCCCAGCTGTAGCAAGGCTACACGCAACAGTGGGCCTTGCTGCAAATCAAATGGCTGGTAAGCCTGGGCTTGGATAAATGCCTTGATTCCTGCGTCGTCGAGCCCCGAAACGCTGCTTTGCTGGATCTGCATCGGCATGTCGAGGTGAATAATTTGCAATGGTCGATCTTCGCCATGTGCAAACGTGGTGCGCAGCGTCTGGTGACGGGCGATTAAGGCGTTGAAGCTTTGCTCCAGCGCCACGACGTCCAGTTTACCCTTGAGTCGCAGGGCAGTTGGAATGTTGTAGGCTGCGCTGTCGGGGTCTAGTTGCCAGAGCACCCACTGCCGTTCTTGAGCGAAAGAAAGTGGGATGGATTCGAAGGCTGACTGCACTTCAGGGATTGGCAGGTTGGCGGGTGAAACCCCTTCAGCCAGCATTTTTTCCAGGTACAGCTTGCGCTTTTCCAGGGGCAGGGTGATGAAACGCCGGGCAATACGGGCGGCGACAGTCTTATCCATCAGAACTCCTCCATTTCATCGAGCAGGGCTTCAAGTTTGTCGAGTTTCTGCGCGGTGACAGGTCCTGCCTGCTGCTCAAGCTGGGCGGTAAACGCGCCCAGAGTCGGGTGTTGGAACATCAACTGCGGCGTCAACTGCATACCCAGCTCAAGTTGTAGGCGCGAGACCACGCTCACGACCAGTAGTGAGTGCCCACCCAGTTCAAAGAAATGGTCCTCCAGGCCGATAGGCTCGACTTTCAATACGTCTTGCCAAATCGCTGCGACCTGCTGTTGCAAAGGACTACAGGGCGCTACATAGGTTTTTTGCGCCAGACTGGCATCCGGCGCCGGCAACACCTTGCGATCAAGCTTGCCATTGGGGGTCAGCGGCAGGCTGTCGAGGAATACCCAATGGTTGGGCACCATATACTCCGGCAGGTCGCCCTTGAGCTGACGCTTAAACGCATCACGTAGAACTTGCTCATCGCTCACCCCTTGCGCTGCGACCACATACGCCACCAACTGCGGATGGCCAGCGACGTCCCGCACCACCACGGCGGCTTCGCGCACTTGCGGTTGCTCCAACAGCCGCGCCTCGATTTCCCCCAGTTCGATCCGCAATCCACGGATTTTTACCTGGTGATCCACCCGGCCGATGTACTCGATCACCCCGTCCGCGCGGTAGCGCGCCAGGTCGCCGGTGCGGTACAGGCGCGTACCGGGCGCACCAAATGGGTCAGGCAGGAAGCGTTCGGCGGTGAGTGCCGGGCGCTGGAAATAACCCCGCGCCAGGCCATCGCCGCCAATCAACAATTCACCCGTCACCCCGACCGGCACCGGCGCCAGGTTATCGTCGAGGATATACAGGCTGGTATTGGCAATCGGCCCGCCCAGCCACGGCTGCGGCTGAGTTGGCGTGAGCGGGTACTGCGCCGACCAGATGGTGGTCTCGGTCGGCCCGTAGAGGTTCCACACCTGGGGCGAAAGCGCCAAAAGGCGGGTCGCCAGTTCCAGGGGCAGCGCCTCACCGCCGCACAGCAGTTTGCAGCCCTTGAGCTCATCGGCCTGCGGGTGATCGAGCAGCATGCGCCAGGTCGAGGGCGTGGCCTGCAACACGCTGATGCGCTGCTGTTTGACCAGGGCAAGCAAGGCTTGCGGGTCGAGGTTGATGTCCTGTCCGGTCAGCACCAGGGTTGCGCCAGCCAACAGTGGCCCATAGATTTCCAGGCCGAAAATATCGAACGAAAAGGTGGTCAGCGACAGCAGCCGGTCATTGGCATCCAGGCCCGGCTGGCGGGCCATGCTGCACACAAAGTTGGTCAGGGCGCCATGGCGCACCATCACGCCTTTGGGCTTGCCGGTGGAGCCGGAGGTGTAGATCACGTAGGCCAGGTGTTCGGCCGTGGTGCGCGGCAGCGGGTTTTCGCAGCTGTAGCCATCGAGCCACGCATCCGGTTGGTCCAGGGCCAGGGCACTGACCCCGGCCGGGATCGGCAAGCGCGCCAGCAACGGTGCCTGGGTCAGCAGCAGTGCCAGGCCGCTGTCTTGCATCATGTAGGCCAGGCGTTCCTCGGGGTACGCCGGGTCCAGTGGCACATAGGCGCCACCGGCCTTGAGAATCGCCAGCAGCCCGACCACCAGGTCGACGCTGCGTTGCACCGCAATCCCCACCAGTACATCCGGGCCGACACCGGCCGCGATCAGGCGATGGGCGAGGCGGTTGGCCTGCTGGTTGAGTCGGGCAAAGGTCAATGACTGGGTGTCGAAGACCAACGCCACGGCATCCGGGATGCGGGCGGCCTGGGCTTCGATCAGGTGGTGGATGGCGCTGTCGCGAGGGTAGTCGGCAGTGCTGGCGTTCCAACCTTGTAGGATCTGCTGTCTTTCCATATCACTGAGCAGCGACATACTGTTGATTGACTGCTGTGGCGCTGCAATGCAGTGTTCCAGCAAGTTCAGCCAATGTTTCCCAAAGCGCTCAATGGTGCTGGCGTCAAACAGGTCGGTGGCATAGTTCAGCGTTGCAGACAGACCCTGTGCTGATTCAAAGGTGTTGAGGGTCAGATCGAATTGAGCGGTATGGTGTTCTCTGCTCAGACTCTCGACGTGCAAGGCGGAAGGTGATGACGGCTGGCCGGCTGCAGCGCCCTGGTGTTCGCTGAGGTGGTTGAACATCACTTGGAACAAAGGGTTGAGGCTCAGGTTACGCTCCGGCTGCAGGGCTTCGACCAGTTGCTCGAAGGGCAGGTCCTGGTGGGCTTGGGCTTGCAGCGCAGTTTGCTTGACCTGTGCCAACAGTTCGCTGAAGGACAGCGGTTCATCGAAGCGTGCCCTGAGCACTTGGGTGTTAACAAAAAAGCCCAGCAAACGCTCGGTTTCTACCCGATTGCGATTGGCCACAGGCACGCCGACACGAATGTCGGCCTGACGGCTGTAATGGTGCAAAAGTGCCTGGAACGAGGCGAGCAGCAGCATGAACAGTGTCACATTGCTCTGCTGGGCAAGCTGCTTGAGTTTTTGTGCCAGCGCCGGGGGAACCGTGACCGTGATGTTCGCCCCACGATAGCTCTGCACGGCAGGTCGCGAACGATCTGTGGGCAACTCCAGGACCGGCTGTTCGCCGCCCAGTTGGCCCTTCCAGTAAGCCAGCTGGCGTTCACTTTCCCCTGCCTCCATCCAGCGGCGCTGCCAGATCGAATAATCGGTGTATTGAATCGGCAGTGCTTGCAGCTCGACGGATAGGCCCTGGGAATAGCCACCATACAGTTGAACCAGTTCCTGGACCATCATGTGCATTGACCAGTCATCGGAGACAATATGATGCTGGACCAGCAGCAGGACATGATCCTCTTCAGAAATGCGTAGTAACTTCACCCGCAGTAACTGATCACGGCGCAGGTCGAAGGGTTGACGGCTCTGCTGTTCAACGAAGTCCTTGATAAAACTATCTGTGGCGCCGTTCTTGCTAATGACGTCGAGGAACAGGCCGCTCAGGGGGTCGATCACCTGTATCACGCCTTGAGGTTCTTCGACAAATCGGGTGCGCAAGCTTTGGTGGCGTTCGATCAGGGTATCGAAGCTGCGTTGCAATGCATCGACGTCCAGTGGTCCCCGCAACCGCAGTGCGGTTGGCAGGTTATAGGCGGCGCTGGCAGGATCGAGCAACCACAGAAACCACTGGCGCTCCTGGGCAAACGACAAGGGTATTTGCGCAAAGAAATGCCGGGTTTGTGGGATCGGCAAGCGCGACAAGCTCATGCCCTTGGCGCTCATTTGCTCATAGAGGGTTTTGCGCTGGGTAACTGGCAACTTGATAAAGCGGTCTATCAAGTCATTCAGGGCGTTGGCTTGCATTTATTGGGTCTCCAGCACATCGAGCAAATCAAACAGATCATTCAATGAGTCATCAGGGGCTTGTTCGCCAGCGGGCTCGATACGGGATGCATAGTCTTGCAGCGAGGCACTTTCGAAAATCGTGGCCAGTGGTACCTCAATACCCAGGTGCAGGTGCACGCGGGACGTCACCTGCGTGGCCAGCAGCGAATTGCCACCAAGGGCGAAGAAGTTGTCATCCAGGCCAATACGCTGGGTTTTCAGCACTGCTCGCCAGATATCGGCAATGTCGCTCTGCAACCCGCTTTGCGGTTCACGGTGTTCCTGGGCTTCGCTTTGCACGTCTACGCAGGCCAGAGCCTTGCGGTCGAGCTTGCCGTTGGGGTTGCGTGGCATCTGCTCCAGCACATGCACCTGGGCAGGAATCATGTAGGCCGGCAGGCGGGCCTTGAGGAAGGCCCGCAGCGCATCGATGCCTGAGTGAGTGTCACCTTCTTCCAGGGTCAGATAGGCAATCAACTGCTTGCCCAGCGGGTTCTCGCCGACCAGTACGGCCGCTTCGCGAACCCCGGGGAACAGCGCGATTTGCGCCTCGATCTCGCCCAGCTCTATACGGAATCCGTGGATTTTTACCTGCTGGTCCACACGCCCCAGGTACTCCAGGGCGCCGTCTTCCTTGCGTCGGCGCGCCAGGTCACCGCTCTTGTACAACCGCTCGCCCGGTATCAGGGCAAAGGGGTTGGGCACAAAGCTGGCGGCGGTGCGCACCGGGTCACCACAGTAGCCGCGCCCTACGCCGACGCCGGCAATGCAGATTTCACCCGTTGCCCCGGTGGGGATCGGCGACAGGTCGCCGTCCAGCACATACAGACGATTATTATCGGTTGGGTAACCGATCGGGATGTAGGTGCGTTGAGTCGAGGCCGGGTCGATGTTGTAGAACGCCACATCATCAGAACACTCAGCCGGCCCGTAGGCGTTGATCAGCTTGATGGCCGGGTAGCGTGCCAGCCAGTCGGCGGCAGTTTCTGCCGGCAGCGCTTCGCCCGTTGGTAGTAGCCAGCGCAGGTCGGGAAGGTCGCTGTGTTGTTCGATTAGCAGCGCCTGGATCAGCGCCGGGACAATTTCCAGCACGGTAATACGTTGTTCTTCAACGTGCTTGAGCAGAGCCTGAGGGTTCTTCGAAATGTCGTCGGCAAAAATACATACCTTGGCGCCGCACAGCAGTGCGGTGAGGAACTGCCAGACAGAAATGTCGAACGACTGGGAAGCGGTCTGCGCGATGATGTCCTGCTCGGTCAGTTGCAGGTAAGGCACTTTGCTCAACTGATTGTTGAGCATGCCGGCCTGTTCCACCATGACCCCCTTGGGCTGCCCGGTGGAGCCTGAAGTGAAAATCACATAAGCCAGATTGTTCGGGCCGCTGTAGCGTCCTGGGCGTTGCCGGTTGGCCAAATCAGGCGGCAGATCCTCCCAGACCAGCAGGCCCACGCTATGTTCGGGGGCGCTGATGGCCAGTTCGCCAAGCAGCATCTGGGCCTGCTCGCGGTACTTGGCCGTGCAGACCAATAGTGGCGTCTTGCTAAGGCGCAGGACGCTCTTGATCCGTTCGCCAGGATGGCTTGGGTCCAACGGAAGATATCCTGCGCCGGCCTTGAAGGTGCCGACAATCATTGCCAGCAGCTCCAGGTCGCGGTCGGCCAGCAGGGCCACGGGTTGGTCCAGGCCCACGCCGCGCTCGATCAAGCGATGGCCGAGGATGTTCGCCTCATGGTCGAGTTGCTCGTAGGTCCAGGCACGGTCCTGGCAAACCGCTGCCACGCGTTGCGGGCTGGCATCGACGTGCTGTTCGAACTGCTCGACAAATGAGCGCTGCAGATCGTGGGGCACCTGCGATTGATTGTGTTCAAGGGCCCACTCACTTAGACGTTCCGGAGCCACCAGAGTGATCTGGGCCAACGGTTGGTGCAGGTGATGACGTAGGGCGATCAGCCATTGCTTGAACTCTTCGAGCAAGCTGTCCATGGTCGACTGCTCGAAAAAGCGGGTGTCGTATGACAGATGCAGGCCAATCTTGTCGCTTGGGTAGACCACCACGGTCACCGGATAATTAGTGTGGGTCCGCGAAGATTCGGAGATTACGCCCATGTCCTGAGCGTCCTGGCCGACGGAGTCTTCCATCGGCGCGTTTTCGTAGACGAAGAGGCTGTTGAACAGCGGCTGGCCTTTGAGGATCTGGCTACACTCCTGAATGTTGACCAGGGGCAGATAGTCATATTCACGCACTGACACGTTCTTGTGCAGGATGGTTTGCAGCCAGGCGAGGGTGCTGAGTTGACTGTCCGGGGTGGGGATAGCGACCCGCAACGGTACGCTGTTGATAAACAGCCCTACGGTATTTTGCATCTCGGGAATATGCGCTGGGCGACCGGAAACCGTAACACCGAACACTACGTCCCGCGAGCGACTGTGGTTATGCAGGGTCAAGGCCCAGGCAGCCTGGACGAAGGTGTTGAGCGTGAGGTGGTGGCGCGTCGCGGCCTCTTGCAGTGCGGTGCTGTCTTGCTGGCTGAGCCAGGTGTAGTTGTCGCCAATCACCGACACCGAGTGCGCAGGCACTTGCGGATGATCCACCGGGAGTGACGTGGTGTGCTCCAGGCCCTCCAGTTGATCTTGCCAGAACGTCGTGGCGGCGGTGCGATCCTGTTGTTGCAACCACTGGATAAAGTCGCGGAAGCGGTAGGGCGTGGCGAGCTCACAGGGTTTACCCGCCAACATGGCGTGGTAGATCTCGAAGAAGTCCGACATCAGCAACGAGCGGCACCAGGCATCTAGCAGGATATGGTGGTTGCTCATGACAAACCGGTGGGAGTGGTCGGCCAGCAGGATCAGCTTGAAGCGGATCGGAGGCTGCAAGGCTAGATCGAAGCCGGCTTCCCGCTCTACCTTGAGCAAGTGTTCGATCTGTGCTTGTACCCGGTCCATCGGCACATGGCTCAAGTCCAGCCGTTCGACCTGCACGTTGCTGTTTTTGTGGATGACTTGCAGCAGCGTGCCGCCGGTATTCCACAGGAATGACGCCCGAATCGCTTCATAGCGTTTTACCACCTGCTGCCAGGCCGCCTCGAAGCGCGGATAGTCCAGCGTTTCCTTGATGGTGTAGCACTCTTGCATGAAGTAAATGCCGGAGTTTTTTTCCAGTAACGTGTGCACCAGCAAGCCTTCCTGCATCGGCGACAACGGGTAAATGTCTTCGATCTGCTGGACCGGGATGCTCAGTGTGTCCAGTTGTGCCTGGCTCAACCCAGCCAATGGGAAGTCAGAGGGTGTTGCACCTTGGTGATCGGTATCGCAGCAATAGCCGATCAGTTGCTCGAGCGCATGCAGGCAGTTGTTGGCGAGGTTCTGGATGACTTCAACAGGGAAGACGTCGTCGCTGAACGTCCAGCTCATGCTCAACTGGCTGCCATAGACCTGGCTATTGATGGTCAGCCAGTTGCCCAAAGGCGTTTCGCTGCTTTTTTCGGCACCACGCTCCTCGCCAGTAGGCACAAACAGCGCGCCTTCGGCACTGTCGAAGCTACCGTCGAACTGGCCCAGGTAGTTGAAGGTAATACGTGGCACGGGCAATGCGCTCAGGCGTTCCCGAGTCTGAGCGTCACCCAGATAGCGTAGAACGCCAAATCCAATGCCTTTGTCAGGAATGGCCCGCAGTTGTTCCTTGACCTGTTTGATTGCTTCGCCCAAATCCGGATGGGCGCTCAACTTGATCGGGTACAGGCTGGTGAACCAGCCGATGGTGCGGGTTAGGTCAATGTCATCGAACAGGGGTTCGCGGCCATGGCTTTCCAGTTGGATCAGCACGTTGTCGCGCGTGGTCCATTGGCTGACTGCACGGGTTAGGGCCGTCAGCAGCAGATCATTGATTTGCGTGCGATAGGCCGCGGGCGCGACTTGCAACAGTTGTTGGGTCAGGGTTTTGCTCAATAGGATATCGACAGTCGTTGACCGGCTATGCTGCTGGCTACCGTCAGGGTTGGATTGCGGCAGGTCGTGGCTGGCGGCGTCCAGTTGCTGTTCCCAGTACGTCAGTTCCTGTTGCAACTCGGCACTCTGCCCATAGCCCCGCAACCTTTCTCCCCATGTCTTATACGCACTGGTCTTCTCCGGCAATTCAATCGCCTGGCCCGCCTGCACTTGCCGGTACACGGTTTGCAAATCATCAAACAAAATCCGCCACGACACGCCATCCACCACCAAGTGATGAATCGCCAGCAGCAAGCGCTGGCTACCGTCACCCAGGCTGACCAGCACCGCGCGCAGCAGCGGCCCGTCTTGCAGGTTGAGGCTGCGTTGGGCTTCGTCGCCCAAAGATTGCAGTTGCGTTGTGTCCTCAATCCGGGTCTGCCACAACACCGACGCCGTGGCCGGGCGGTATTCGGCGTTCCAGCCAGAATCAGCCTGAGTGAAGCTCAGGCGCAGGGCGTCGTGGTGTTGGATGAGGGCGTTGAGGGCCTGTTCCAGCAGGTGCGGGTCCAGGGCCGTGGCGGGCTTGAGCAGTACCGATTGATTCCAGTGGTGGCGCTCGGGGATCTCGGTATCGAAGAACAGGTGTTGGATCGGCAGCAGTGGTGCGCTGCCGGTGACCGGACCTTGATCGATCGCGAGGCCCTGGCCGTGGGTTTTCGCCACGCTGGCCAGGCTCTGGATGGTCTGGTGCTGGAACAGGTCCTTGGGGGTGAAGTGGATGCCGGCCTGGCGGGCGCGGCTTACCACCTGAATGGAGATGATCGAGTCGCCGCCCAGTTCGAAGAAGTTGTCGTTCAGGCCGATTTTTGCAAGTTTGAGCACGTCTTGCCAGATGGCTGCGATGCGTTGTTGCAGATCGTTTTGCGGGGCCACGTAGGCGTGCAGGGCCTGGCTCGCGTCGGGGGCGGGCAGGGCCTTGCGGTCGAGTTTGCCGTTGGGGGTCAGGGGCAGTTGCGCCAGGATCAGCAAATGACCTGGGACCATATAGTCTGGCAGCTGTTCGCCGAGCCAGGCTTTTAAGACCTCGCGCAAGGCGTCCTGGCGGTTAATGTCTGTTGCCGGTTCCGTCGGCACCACATAACCCACTAACTGCGCGCCGCCCGGGGTTGGGTGGGCGATGACCACGGCTTCGCGCGCCGCCTTGTGTTGCAGCAGTTGCGCTTCAATCTCTCCCAGTTCGATACGCAGGCCGCGGATTTTTACCTGATGGTCGATACGCCCGATGTAGTCGATGACCCCATCGGCACGGTAGCGCGTCAGGTCGCCGCTGCGATACAGGCGTGCGCCATTGCCTGCAAACGGATCGGGAATAAAGCGTTCGGCGGTCAGTCCCGGGCGCTGGTGGTAGCCCTGTGCCAGGGAGTCGCCGCCGATCAGCAGTTCGGCGCTGGTGCCCACCGGGCACAGCTGCAGGTCGTGGTCGAGCAGGTAGGTACGCACGTTGGCGAGGGGGCGGCCGATAGGGGCGATGGCGCCTTCGGGCAGGCTGGCGACATCAAAGAAGGTGGTGTCGATAGTGGCTTCGGTTGGGCCATAAAGGTTGCACAGGCGGCCGTTCCAGCGTTCGCGCAATTGTGCGACCAGCGGAGTACCCAAGGCTTCGCCGCCCAGCAGCAGCAAGCGCAGGGATTGCATCTGCGCGCCCTGTTCGTCGACGAGCAAGGCTTGCAGCAGGGAAGGGGCCATTTGCAGCACGCTGATGCGCTGGGCGGCTACTTCCGACCACAGCACTGACAAATCGTCGGACAACTCGCGGGAGGCGAGGACCAACTGCGCACCGTTGAGCAAGGGCAACCAGAACTCCCACACCGAGGCGTCGAAGCTGAAGGCGGTTTTTTGCAAGACCCGGTCCGCAGCGTTCAGGCCCAATTCGCCCTGCATCCACAGCATATGATTGGTCAGGGCGCCGTGGCGCACCTGCACGCCCTTGGGCTGCCCGGTGGAGCCGGAGGTGTAGATCATGTAGGCCAGATTATCGGCGCTGACTGTTAGCTGCGGGTTGGCGCTGTCATAGCCTTCCAGCCAGTCGCTGTCCTGATCCAGGCACAGGGACGGCAGGCTGTCCGGGGCGGGCAATGCCAGGCTGCTTTGGGTCAGCAGCAGGCCGATGCCGCTGTCGTTGATCATGTAGGCCAGGCGGTCAGCGGGGTAGGCCGGGTCCAGCGGTACATAGGCGCCGCCTGCCTTGAGCACGGCCAGCAGGGCGATGACCATTTCCAGGCTGCGCTCAAGGCCCAGGCCCACGCAGACGTTGGGGCCAACGCCCAGCTCCAGCAGCTTGTGAGCCAGTTGGTTGGCGCGACGGTTGAGCTGATCCAGGGTCAATTGCTGCTCGCCGAGCACCACAGCGACGGCATGTGGCAGGCGTTCGGCTTGCTCCGCGACCAACACATGCACAGGGGCTGCGTTGGGGTAGTGGACGGCCGTGGTATTCCACTGCCCCAACTGCCGCTCACGCTCCTCATCACTGAGCATCGCAAGCTCGCCGATCAGTGCCTGCGGTTGCTCAACCATGGCTTGCAACAGGTTCCGCCAGTGCCCGGCCAGAGTGGCGATGGTCGCCGGGGTGAAGCACCCGGCGTCATAGTCGAAATGCGCGGTGATCTGCTGCTGGCTGTACTCCACGTCCAGCGACAGGTCGAACTTGGCCTGCAACGGGTGGCTGTCCATAAACGTCAGTTGCAACGGGCCCAGGTGCAGGGGCGCGTCCTGAGCGGCGCGGGCGCGCCAGTTGAACAGGGTCTGGAACAGCGGGTTGGCCTGGGGGCTGCGTTGCAGGTGGAGGTCTTCGAGGATCAGCTCGATGGGGTAGTCGGCATGTTCCAGGGCGGCGAGGGATTGCTGGCGCAGGGCCTGGAGGAACGCGCTGCACGATTGCTCGGGTGCCAGTCGCGCGCGATACACCTGGCTGCTGACGAAAAAGCCCACCAGGTCCTGGATCTGTGCCTGGTTGCGTGTGGCGTTGGGCACGCCGACGGTGAAGTCGGTCTGGCCGCTGTAGCGTCCCAGCAGCAATTGCCAGGTGCCGAGCAGTACTACGAACGGGGTCAGGCCCTGTTGCTGGCAAAAGCTCTGGAGCTGCTCGTTCAAGTATGCAGGCAGGGTGTGGGCATGATGGCCGGCACCTGCGTGGTTTTCCAGGCGCTCGCGAGGCAGTGTCAGGGCCGGGATATCATTGCCAAGGATGGCCTTCCAATACTGGGCGGCTGCGGCGTGTTGCGGTGTCAGCGGGTAGTCTTGGCGTTGCCACTGGGCGTAGTCGGCGTACTGGATGGACGGGCGCGGCAGGGCCCGGCCTGGTTGGCCAAGGGCGCTTGCCAGGTCGTGCATCAGGATCGGATTGGACCAGGCGTCCGAGACGATGTGATGCATATTGAGCAGCAGCACATAATCCTGCGTGGCGCGCTTGAGCAGGGTGCTACGAATCAGCGGCGCCTGGCTCAGGTCGAAGGGCTGGGTGGCGTGCTGGCGGATGCGATCTTGCACTTGCTGTTCGCGCTGGACGCTGTCCAGGGCGCTCAGGTCCTCTTCGAGCAGGTTCAGCTGTGCGCCCTGGTCGATGACTTGTAGGGGCGTGCCGTCGGTGTTGCGAAAGGCGGTACGCAGGATATCGTGGCGATTGATCACCTGGTTAAGGGCCGCTTCCAGGGCGCACGCGTCCACCGGTCCCTTGATGGCAATCGCCCGTGGCAGGTTATAGGCATGGCTTTGCGGATCGAACTGTTGCAGGAACCACAGACGCTGCTGGGCGAACGACAGCGGCACCGGATCACGCCCGGCGAGGCTCTGGATGGACTGCCCGGCGCCGGCTTCATCGGCCAGCAACAAGGCCAGCAGGTCGTCATCGGGAAGTTGGTTCAATTGGTTCATGATCGATCTCGTCGCCGTCGGCAGAGGAAATAAGCTGTGTCAGGAAGACGAAGTTCGATCAATGAGATTTAGGTGCAATAGCAGGCGGGGAGCGTTGTAGTAGCCGGCAAGCCGGCTGCTACAGGGGAGGTCAGGCGCAGGCTTTTTCAGTGATGACTCGGCCGGCCTGCATGCGTACCAGTTGGTCGGCGACGTCGAAGTAACGGTCGTCGTGGGAGATGACGATGATGGTCTTGCCCAGGCGCTTGAGGTCCGGCAGCAGCTCGGTGTAGAAAATCCGCCGGAAGGTCGGGTCCTGGTCCGCCGCCCACTCGTCGAACACCAGCACCGGGCGCTCGTCGAGCCAGGCGTTGACCAGGGCTAGACGCTTGCGTTGCCCGGTGGACAGGTCGGTGGTGGTGAACGCGCCGTCGCGCACGCTGACCTTGTGGGCGATTTCCAGGCGCTCCAGGTATTGAGTGGCGTCGTCGGGCAAGGCCTTGTCGTTCTGCACCAGGTCGTCGAACAGGAAGTAGTCGGCAAAAATCGTGGTGAACATCTGCCGGTAGTCATCCAGCCCCAGGGCGTCCACGGGCAGGCCGTTGAGACGGATTTCACCTTGCTGCGGGGTGTACAGGCCCAGTAGCAGCTTGATCAGGGTGGTCTTGCCGCAACCGTTTTCACCGACGATAAACAGAATTTCCCCAGGCTCGATGCTCAGGTTGACCGGCCCGAGCTTGAACGGCTCGCTGCCTTCGACCGTTGGGAAGGCGTACTGCACGTTGCGCAGTTCCAAGTGCTTCATCACGGGCACGGTTTTGTCGGCGTCATCGAGCAGCAGGTGTGGTTCCGGCGAGGAGAAACGCTCCGACAGGTCGGCAATGCGGCGGAAGGCAATTTGCGCGCGGCTGATGATCGGCAGGTTGCCGATCAGGTTTTCCAGCGGACCTTTCATGTACAGCAGCACCAGGACAAAGCCGCTCATCACCGCCGGGTCCGAACTGGGCCAGAATTGTTGCAGGGTCAGGGCCAGACCGATAACCACGAAAAACAGCATCGAGCCCAGGCTCTTGGCAATCACGAAGATATTGATCGAGCGGATGTGGGTGTCGCAGATTTTGTCGGCGGTGCCCTGGATATTACGGGTGTGCATGGCATGCCGACGTGGGCGGTGGATGCGCAGTTCCTTGGCACCCTCGGCAATCGCCGAATAGTGTTTTTGCAGGTTGTCTTCGGCGTCACGTGCCGCGTAGAACCCTTTGATGCCTTTGCTTTGAGCCACGTACTGCACCGCCGAACCAATGCCGATGGCCAGCAGGGTCATCAGGAAGATCGGCCAGGACAGCACCGCCAGATAGCCCAGGCAGCCCAGGATCACTGTGGTGGAAATCGCCAGCGGGGCGAAGGCGAAGGCAAAGTCGCTGATGGTGTCCACGTCGTGGGTCAGCACCGGGATCAGGCGGTGAGTGCGGTAGCGCTCGATCTGTTCGATGGGGGCGGCGAGCACTTTGGCGCCGAGGTCCTTGCGCAGTTTGGCAATCACCTTCTGACCGACGAAATTGGTGCCGATGTCGGCGCCGATACTGCTGAGCAGGGCCAGTAGGCACAGCCCGGCGAAGGCCAGCACCACGCCGGTGCCCATGCCGTCGGCGCTGTGCAGGCCGCGGTTGACCGTGGCCAGCAGCGCCGTGACGCTAAGGCCGCCGATGATGCCCAGCGTGATGGAAGAAATAACAATCCGCCGATAGGGCTTGAGCAGGCTCAAGAGTTCTCGAATGGCGCTGCGCGGTGCTGCGGTCATGAAACTACCTCGATCGCGACGTGGCTACGTGCTGTGGGCAAGTGAAGGCCTGCGCGCGGAGGTTTACCGTTGGCAGGCCGATAGTAGGAGGACGAGTCGGGCGGGGCGCGATTTAGCCGCGTCCCGAGGTGCGTAGGCTCAGAGATCCCGTGCCACGCGAAAGCCCAGCCAGTCGCCGCGCACGTTGGAGTTGAGGCTGTTGCGGTTGCCGGAGCGGGAAAACACCGGCGCTTCGCCCCAGTCGTTGCCGCGAATCTGCCGCACTTCGCACTGCCCGGTCAGCCAGGCGCTGCCATCGCTGGGCGCACCGACATAGCTGTCGTTTTCACAGTCTTCGACCCATTCGTAGACGTTGCCATGCATGTCATACACGCCGAACGCATTGGGCGCATAGCTGCCGGCCGGGGCGGTATAGCTGTAGCCATCCGCCGGCCCGTAGGTATTGGCGTGCTTGGCGATGCTGTACTCCTTGCCTTCATCGAATGGAAATGGGAACGGGCCGGAGGTGCCGCCACGGGCGGCGTATTCACGCAGGGACTCGCTGACCATGCGGTACTGCTTGCCGGTTTTCTTCGACAGCCAGGCGACATAGGCATTGGCTTCTGCAAAGTCCATGCACACTGCCGGATGTTTGGGGCTTGTCTTGTAGGTGGGGTTGCCGGCCGTGCATTTGCGCCCTGGACGGTCGTCGCCGTCGGGCATCTTGTAGCCGGTTTCTTGTACGTAACGGTCCCATTCGCCGGCCAGCACCTGGAAGCGGCTGATGGCCACGGGTTTGGCGAAGGTCACGTCATGGATCGGCCCTTCATCGGGCTGGCGACCGACTTCATCATCCGGGGTGCCCATTTTGAACGTGCCGGTAGGCAGCACCACCATTTCCGGGCAGTTTTTGCAGTCCTTGAACACGGTGCCGGGCTTGGGCGGCGTCGCGGCTTGGGCGGACGGCAACAGGCAGGCCATCAATGCCGTCAGGGCCAGGGATTTGAGGAGCGTCGGGGTGAGCGGTTCATCGTTCATGAGTCGTCTCGTGGGCAAGAAAAAAGGGTGTCAGAGGGCTTTGTCGAGCAGGACCAGGAAGCGGTCGACTTCATCTTCGGTATTGAGCAAGCCGGGTGCGGTGCGCACCACCGGGCCGACGTCGCGGTTCACTGCGTCGCTGACCACACGGTTGCTCATCAGGTAGGCGGCCACCTTGTCACTGTCCTGGCCCTTGACCCGAAAGAAGCTGAAGCCGGCTGAGAGCTGCGGGTTGGACGGGGTGACCAGCTCGATGTTCGGTCGCGCTTGCAGGCGGTCCTTGAGGTAGGTGTTGAGGCTGTGGATACGCTGCTGAACCTGGGCCTTGCCCAGTTGCAGGTGCAGCTTGAAGGCCTCGTCCAGCGCCCAGCGGTGTTCATAGGCGTGATAGCCACCGGGGGAGAACGAGGTGGCGAAATCACTGTCTTCGGAGAAGGTCGGCACGCAGGGGGTGAGGGTGGTCACCTGCTCTGACGCGGCGCATACCAGGCCGGTGCCGCGTGGGCCGAACATCCATTTATGGGTGCCGGCGATAAAGAAATCGCAGTGCATGTCGGGGAAGGCCAGGTCTTCGACGCCAAAGCCATGCACGCCATCGACCACGTAGAGAATGCGGTCTTTTTCTTCGCGCCCCTGGTTATGGCGTTTGACCAGTTGGCCGATTTCGCCGATCGGCAGCTTCACGCCGCTGCCCGATTGCACCCAGGTCATACCCAGCACCCGAGTGTTGGGGCGGATATTGCGCTCGATGGCCGCCAGCACTTCATCGATCGACACTTGATTGGCGTTGGCGAACAGCTTGATCTTGCGCACCTGAGTGCCGTCGCGCCGGGTGCGGAACCCCAGGATGCTGTCGGTGGAAAAATGCTCGTGCTCGGTGGTGAGGATCTCCTGGTCGGGTCGCACATGGATACCGCCGTAGATCATCGCCAAGCCCTCGGTGGTGCTGCCGGTGAGGGCGATCTGGCCGGGTTTGGCTTGCAGGTAACGACCTGCCCATTCGCGCACCTGGCGTTCGCGTTTCCAGGGTTCCTGCAGGTCCCAGTCCATGGTCAGGCCGGGGTTGCGGTCAATGGCGGCGCGGTGCCGTTCGATGGCCTCGCGCACGGGCCTTGGGTGTGAGGTGATCAGGAAGTTGGAGAAGTGGATGTAGCTTGGGTCCTGGTCGAACAGGTGGCGCAGGCCCGTCCATTTGTCTGCGGGTGCCGGGATGGGGGCTGCCTGGGCCTCAAGGCCGGCCCCCAACGGCAGGCTGGCGGCGAGGATGCCGGCCTGCTTGAGAAAGGTACGGCGGTCGGTCATGGCGTCGGCTCGCTTGGCAAGACGCCAGGTTTGGCGGATTTTTGCGTCTGCTCCCACACCCGCAGGAAATTGCCGCCCCACAGCTTGGCGATATCGGCTTCGGAGTAACCGCGGGTGATCAGTTCGGCGGTCACGTTGCGTACTTCGCTGACATCGTTCCAGCCTTTGACGCCGCCGCCTTCGTTGAAGTCCGAGGCAATGCCGACGTGGTCGATGCCGATTTTGCGCACGGTGTAGTCGATGGCATCCCCCAGGTCCTTGAGGCTGGCCTTGGGTTCATCTTCGAGAATGGCGTAGAGCTCGCTGGCGTATTCACCGAACTTCTGTTCTGGCCAGGCGGCGATGATCGGATCCCCCGGCATCAATGCCATCGCCAGGTTGGGCAGTGGCGGTAGGTCGAAACGCGCGCGCAGTGCGTTGAGCTTGTCCTGGATCGGCTGGCTCAACGGTCGCAGGTAACCGCCGAAGGCCACCACTTGCACCACGCCGCCGCTGTTTTTGATCAGTTGCAGTTCTTTGTCGCTGAGGTTGCGTGGGATATCCACCGATGCGCGGGGCGCAGAGTGGGAAGCGACCATGGGGGTGCGGCTAAGCTGGGCGACTTGCTCGAGGGCGGTGGTCGACATTTGCGATACGTCGATGATCACGCCCAGGTCGTTCAGGCGCTGTACGGCTTGCTTGCCGATATCCGAAAGGCCGCCGAGGGCGTCCGGTGAATCGTTGAAAAATGGCAGTGGGCGCGAAGAGTCCGACCAGCTGTTGTTGCCGATGTAGCTGAAGCCGAACATGCGCATGCCGCGTGCGGTCCACATGTCCAGCAGGTTCAGGTCATTGCCCAGCGGGTAGGCGTTGAGCATGCTGATAAAAATTGCAAACTTGCCTTCGCCATGCAGGCGGCGAAAATCGGCGGGGGTATAGGCAATGCCGACCTGGTTGGGAAAGTCGCGGACCATACCGGCGATGATCTTGTAGCGCACCTCTTGCTGATGCCGGGCCTCGTCGACAAAGCCTGCAGTCGGTTTGTGGGGCGCGTTGGCGCCGTTCCACAGTTCGGGCCAGCCGAATATCGTCAGCGCCGCCCCCGACAGGCGCCCGCGACTGGCCTTGGCCAGGTCGAACTGGCCGCTGCCGTCCTTGTCCGCTTCATGGCCTGCGGTGCCGAAGTCCAGGGGCACGGTGATATGGCTGTCGAACGAGATCAACCGATCTTGCAGTTCATTGGCTTGCTTGATCACTTCCAGCGGGTAGCCGGCATTGCCGCGAAACCAGTGATCCCAGGCAAAGCCTGCGCCGGCAGCAATGGCCAGGGCCAAGGGCAGGCCGATGTATAGAGCCTTTTTCGAACGTGGTTTTGTCATTGCCATCTCAGTCGGTTCGCCTTTGAGGTGCAGGCGCAAGGGGCCTTTGCTATCTGGGAAGAACGAGTGATGGGCAGGGAAATTTAAGCGCGCCAACGATCACCTGCAGGAGTCGGCTTGCCGGCGATAGCGGTGGGTCAGGCAGTGATGCATCGACAGGAAGACCGCCATCGCCGGGCAGCCGGCGCCTACAGTAAATTTGCCACCCGGCTAAACGTTCTAGCTTGGATAAAGCCTGCTCCAAGGCTGACACAGGTAGGAACATGACGATTTCTCGACGAGGGTTTATCGCAGGCCTGGCGCTGACCGGCGCCGCCGTACCTGCGGCCTTTTATGCCCATCGTGAGTTGACGCGTGAGGAATTCCCCATCACGCCCGAAGAGGCCACGGTGGACCTGGCGGACACCGCCGGCCAGCAATTGGCGGACAGCCTGCGGGGTGTCTGGAGCCTGCGCCTGGAAGGGGCTGATGCCGGGCTGCAAGGCTTGCCCCTCGACGGCCTGGAACTGTTTCTTGATATTGCGCCGCGTGGCCGAGGCCTGCGTGGCTACCTGGATACGGCCGGGCAACTGCGCGCAGAGGGTGAGCCGCGCTATCAGGTGCTCGGCGACCTGGCGCCAGGCAATGCGGCGCTGCTGTACTGGCGCCTGATTGACCGCGACTCGCCAGACGGCAGGCCGGCCTATGAATTCAAGATGCGCCTGGACGAAGTCTGGGGCAGCTTCGGCAATGCCGGTAGCGGCACCCTTAGCGGGCAGATCCTCAGCCTCGATCGCCCGCTGGCGCTGCTGGAGCGGGACAACCGTTTTGTCGCTACCAAACAGCTTTTTCCCGAAGCCCGCGAGCGTATCGGCCTGAACCCGACGCTGCTGGCGTGGTTGGTTGCGCCCGAGCACCGCCTGTTTCATCAGCTCTGGCACGCCTCGCGGGACCAGTGGCACAAGCTCCCTGAAGACAAGCGTAATGCCCTGCGCGGTATCGGCTGGCAGCCCGGGCCACGAGATAAAGAGCGCGACGCCCGTGGCCCACGCAAGGACCGCAACGGTTCGGGGATCGACTTTTTCTTTATGCATCGGCACATGCTCGGTACTGCGCGCTCCATGCAGGACTTGCCGTCATGGCCACGTTTCCCTGGGCCGCAGCCGGCACTTGAGGCTGATCGCCGGGGTTTTGCGCGCTACTTCGACAATCACGATGGCTTTGCGCTGCCACCCACTTGGATGGCCAGCGGTGACGAGCAGTACACCCGGTGGGTCAGTGAGATCAAGGCGGTCGAGACGTACCACAGCAACTTCCAGGTGTGGGAGTCGCAATACCGTGACCCGCGTTACCTGGCCAAGTTGACTCTGGGTCAGTTCGGCTCGGAGCTTGAGTTGGGGTTGCACGATTGGTTGCATATGCGCTGGGCTTCGGTGCCGCGCGATCCTTCCAATGGTGCGCCCGTGCCATTTGCGCGAGATCCGGCGGACTTCGCGGCGCGTTGGTATGAGCCTGAGAATGACTTTTTGGGCGATCCGTTTTCCTCCCATGTGAACCCGGTGTTCTGGCATTTTCATGGTTGGATCGATGATCGGCTCGAGGACTGGTTTCGCGCCCATGAGCGCTTTCACCCGGGTGAACTGAGCCGCCTGGAGGTCAACGGTGTGCCGTGGTTTGCGCCGGGGCGCTGGGTCGAGGTGGGTGATCCGTGGCTGGGGCCGGATACCCATGGTTGCAGTACCACCCCGGGATTGCAGATGGGGCGCACCGTGGAGATGGATCCGGAAACCATGAAGCTGGCCTTGCGCATCACCTTTGGCGCTGATGATGACAAGTTACAGGACTTGTTCCGCAAGGTGCCGAAACGGCCGTGGTATGCGCGGCATTTGAAGGTCAAGGAACGGATCATTTGACCGACGCGCCATCAAGCTGAATGCACACTAAACCATGTGGGAGCTGGCAAGCCAGTTCCCACATTAGATCTTCATCGTTGAAGGTCGGGTGCCTGCCAGCCTCCACCCAGCGCCTTGTACAGCGCCACACTGGCCTCCAGCCGCGCCTGGCGCAGTTGCACGTTCAGGTCCTGGGCGGCATACAGTGTGCGCTGGGTTTCCAGCACCGTCAGCAAGTCTTCCGCGCCGGCCTCATAACGGCTTTGGGCGATGCGGAAGGCGGTCTGTGCCTGGCTCAGCTCCTCACGCTGCCACTGGCGTTGTTCGTCGAGCTGGCGAATGCTGCTCAGGGCCTTTTCCACATCGGCAAAGCCATTGATGATCGCCCTGCGATAGGTGTGCAGCAATTCATCCTGGCGTGCCGTCGCTCTGTCGCGTTCGGCGCCGAGGCGACCGTTGTTGAAGATTGGCGTGACCAGCCCACCCGCGAGGTTATAGAACGGGTTGCGCAGCATATCGGCAGTGCGATTGGCGCCGGAGCCGAGGTTGGCGGTCAGGGTGACCGTGGGCAGCATGGCGGCGCGGGCGACGATGATATCGGCCTGGGCCGCCGCCAGTTGTGCTTCGGCGCTGGCGATGTCCGGGCGACGGCTGAGCAGGTCGCTGGGTACTCCGGCGGCAATGCTGGGCCAGCGCAGTTGGTCAAAGGATTGATCGGTAAATGGCAGGGTCTGTACCGGTTGGCCGAGCAGGGCGGCCAGGCTGATCCGGGCGGCTTCGGTGCGTTGACGGACTTCTGGCAACTGCCGTTGTTGCGCGGCGACCAGGCTCTTTTGCTGCGCAAGTTCCAGCTGGGTGGCAGAGCCGGCATCATGGCGGGTCTGCACCAGTTTGAGGACGCTTTGCGCATTGGCCAGGTTCAGTTCGGCGATACGCTGTTGTTCATGCAGTGCCAGCAGTTGGGTGTAGGTCGTGGCCACGCCGCTGAGCAGGGTCAACTCCACCGTGGCGCGCTCGAATTCGCTGGCGCGCACGGCCAGTTCCGCGCTGTCGCGTGCAGCACGCTTGCCGCCCCAGAAGTCGATTTCGTAGGTGGCGGTGAGGTTTGTACTGAAGTAGTCCCCCGCGTCTTTGTTGCTGTTGCTCTGCGGTGGGTTGTTGCCCGTGCCACGCAGCTGTTTCTGCCGGCTGGCGTTGAGCCCGCCGGTGAGCGCGGGCAGCAAGGGCGCGCCGGCGACCACCGCGCTGGCCTGGGCCTGGCGTACCCGGGCCATGGCGCTGGCCAGGTCGTAACTGCCAGCGCGGGCTTGTTCGATCAATTGGTCGAGTTGCGGACTGGCAAATGCCGTCCACCATTGCTGGTTGACGTGCTGGGCCTGGGCCTTGCTCGCCGTGTCCCACGCGGGCGGTGGCTGCAAACCGCTCTCCGGGCGCTGCGCCGGGCTGCTGCACGCGGCCAGCAGCAGGCTGGCGGCAACGAGGGTCAAGTGCGCTTTCATAGGGCGATCATTCACTGGTAAGGGCCGTGACCGGGTCGAGCCGGGCTGCTTTGCGGGCCGGCATAAAGCCGAAGATGACGCCGGTGACCAGCGCGCAGGCGAAGGCGCCAAGGGCGGCTGGCAGCGAAAAGGCGACGGCCACGCTGCTGAGGATCAGCGCGCCGCCGACCAGCAGGGCCAGGCCGATCCCCGCCACCCCGCCGACCACCGTGAGCATCACCGCTTCGGTGAGGAACTGGCGCAGGATGTCCCGCTGCCGGGCGCCGGTGGCCATGCGGATGCCGATTTCCCGGGTGCGTTCGCGCACGGTCATCAGCATGATATTCATCACGCCAATGCCGCCCACCAGCAGCGAGATGGCGGCAATCGAGCCGAGCATCAGCGACAGGGTGTTCTGGGTGCGGGCCTCGGCCTGGATCATCGCGGCGTTGTTGGTCAGTTCGAAATCCCGCTTGCCGTTGTGCAGGCGCAGCAGCAGTTGGTCGATGGCTTTTTCCGCTTCATGCACCTTGCGTGCGTCGGCGGCGGCAATCACTACATATTCGGGGTTGTAGGTGCCAAACAGGCGGATACTCGCGGCAGAGTAGGGGATGGCGATACGGTCGTCGCTGTCCTTGTCGCCGGAGCTGGCGCCTTTTTCGGCGAGGACGCCGATCACCTGGAACGGCACGTTTTCGATGAGGATGTATTGGCCGATGGGGCTCGGCAGGTCCTTGAACAGCTTGTCGCGCACCCGTTTGCCAATCACCGCGACGGTGGCGGCGCTGCGTTCGTCGGCTTCGGTGAAGTAGCTGCCCTCGACCACCGGCCAGTTGAAGATCGCCGGGAAGTTGGTGTCGTTGCCGCCGACATAGGCCATGTGGTCGACATTGCCGAAGCGCACCCCGGCTTCCGCGCCGTTGACCGGCATGATGCGCTTGACCTGGGGCAGGGCAGCCATGGCGCTGACGTCGTTCATGGTGATAATGCCGGGCGGCGTCCGCGGGTTGGGCGCCGAGCCACTGACATAGAGGATATTGGAGCCGAAGGCGCCCATCTGCGCCATGACCTGGCGCTTGCTGCCTTCGCCCACGGCGAGCATCACCACCACCGAGGCCACGCCAATAATGATCCCCAGCAGGGTCAGCGCGGTGCGGAAGCGGTTGATCCACATGACTCGCCAGGCCGCTTGCACCGCGTCCAGCAGTTCGCCTTTCCACGCACCATTGTGCTCGGCGCCATCGGCCAGGCGTTGGCGCAGGTCCACGGCTTGCAAGGCCTTGGGGTTGGCGTCGGCGTTAGCGTGGGAGTGGGGGTTGGGGGTGTCGCTGATGATCAGGCCGTCGCGGATCTCGATGATGCGCTTAGCCCTGGCCGCCACTTCGCGGTCGTGGGTGATCAGGATCACCACGTGCCCCTGGCTGGCCAGTTCGTCGAGCAGGGTCATGACCTCGGCGCCGCTATGGCTGTCGAGGGCGCCGGTGGGTTCGTCGGCGAGGATGATATGCCCGCCGTTCATCAAGGCTCGGGCAATCGACACCCGTTGTTGCTGGCCTCCGGACAACTGGTGCGGGCGGTTGCCGGTGCGCCCGGCCAGGCCCAGGCGGGTGAGCAGGGCGGCGGCGCGGGCATGGCGTTCGGCGGCCGGCGTGCCGGCATAGATCGCCGGCATCTCGACGTTTTCCTGGGCCGAGCCGGACGGGATCAGGTGGTAGCCCTGGAACACAAAACCAAAGGCTTCGCGGCGCAGCCAGGCCAGTTCGTCGGTGTCCAGTTGCGCGACGTTTTCCCCGGCGAACAGGTATTGGCCGACGGTGGGGCGGTCGAGGCAGCCGAGGATATTCATCAAGGTCGACTTGCCTGAGCCGGAGGCCCCGACAATCGCCACGAATTCCCCGGCATGGATCGACAGGTCGATCCCGCGCAATACGTCGACCTGGGGCGTATCACCGCCACCGTAGGATTTGCGGATATCCCGAAGTTCGATCAGCGGCGTCAACATTCAGCCTCCGCTGCTTTCGGCGGGGCCGATCAGCAGGTGCTCGCCTTCGTTGAGGCCATCGAGGATCTGGATGCGCAGGCGGTCGCTGATCCCCACCCGTACTTCACGGTCTTCGATGCTGCCGTCCTTGGCCACCACTCGCGCCAGTTGCGTGTCGGGCCGGGTGCTGCCTTGCAGGGCCGCGACGGGTGCAGTCAGCGCATCGCTGACGCGGCTGGCGACGAAAAACACCTGGGCGGTCATTTCCGCCATCAGTGCGTTATCGGCGTTATCCACATCCAGCAGTACGGTGTACAGCACCACCCGGCCGCTGCCGCTTTTGCTCGAGCTGCTGGGGCTGCCGCCGCCCTGGCTGGTTTCGTTGAGGGGCTTGGGCGGCACCGGCAGGATCTGGCGCACAGTGCTGGTCCAGCGCCGGTTGCCACCGCTCAGGGTGGTGAAATACGCCTGCATGCCCGGTTTGACATGGCCGATATCGGCTTCCGAAACTTCGGCCCAGACGGTCATGGGTGACAGGTTGGCGATGCGCAAAATCAGCGGCGTCTGCTGCTGGCTGTTGAGGGTCTGGCCTTCACGGGCATCCACGGCGACTACCGTGCCGGAAATCGGTGCATAGATGCGCGTGTAGCCCAGCTCGGCCTGATCAACCCGCAGCGTGGCCTGGGCCTGGCTGATCTGCGCCTTGAACATGTTGATGCGCGCCTGGGTGGCGTCCAGTTCGGCCTGGGCGGTCTGCACGTCTTCATCGCGGGTCGCGCCACCGGCGGCCAGGCGTTGCTGGCGCTGGTATTTCTGCTGTGCCAGGCGGTTTTGCGCGTGCTGCTCCTGCAGTTGCGCCTGCAGATTGGCGATGGAATAACGGGTGGCGTCGAGCTTGGCCTGCTGGGTAGCCGGATCGATCTCTACCAGCAGATCGCCTTGCTTGACCTGGGCGCCGGCTTCAACGTGAATCTTGCGGATCTGCCCGGACGCCTGCGCGCCGACATCCACGTAACGCCGTGGTTGCAGGGTGCCGAGGGCGGTCACGCTGCTTTCGATATCGCCCCGGCGCACTTCTAGGGTGGCGAACTGATCGCGGCCGGGCGGGATCAGTTGCCAGGCGGCGAAGGCGACCACGGGGATCAGGCAAAGTGCTGCCAGCAGCGCGCGCCGGGTGTGTCGAGGACGGTTCATGCACGGGTTCCAGCCAGGAAAGTTCGGACCGCTGCTCAAACGCCCTTGAGGGCAGAGACAGAAGCGGGAAGCTGTCAGGTAAACGAGGTATTTGCCCTGAAATTTAAGTGCTTACATACGGCGTTACAGCTGGGCGAAACGCCAGTATTCGAGCGCGTTTACCAGTCTGTTTAAAGCCACATGAGAATAATTCTAAGTTAGATGACTTCAAACTGCCATTACTGCATTGCCACAGCCGTCGCCGCCACGCCTGCCCGGACGAATCCTGCACCGGGCTTAAATTTTTTTTCATTGTCCTCGTTTCCTATCAACACATGGCCTGTTGTTCAGCAGGTCGCCCAGGCTTTCCGCCCCACTGCCACGGGGCTTATCCAGAGGACACTGGAATGACACAGGCAATTGCATCGCCCGCGGTTCACGACCTGATCGGTATTGGTTTCGGTCCTTCGAACCTGGCGCTGGCCATCGCCCTGCAAGAGCGCGAGAAAGCCCAGGGCAAGCTCGATGTGCTGTTTCTCGACAAGCAGGCCGACTACCGCTGGCACGGCAATACCCTGGTGAGTCAGAGCGAGCTGCAGATTTCCTTCCTCAAGGACCTGGTGACCCTGCGCAACCCCACCAGCCCTTATTCCTTCGTCAACTACCTCAAGGTCCATGGGCGTCTGGTGGACTTCATCAACCTGGGCACGTTCTACCCGTGCCGCATGGAGTACAACGACTACCTGCGCTGGGTCGCCGGGCAATTTACCGCGCAGAGCCGCTATGGCGAGGAAGTGCTGGCCATCGAGCCGATCCTGCATCAGCAGCAGGTCGAGGCGCTGCGGGTGATCTCCCGTGATGCCCAGGGCGAGCAACTGGTACGCACCGCGCGCTCGGTGGTGGTCAGCGCCGGTGGTACGCCACGGATTCCCGAGGCGTTCAAGGCGCTCAAGGACGATGGGCGGGTGTTCCACCATTCCCAGTACCTGGCGCGCATGGCCCAGCAGCCGTGTGTCGAGGGCAAGCCGATGCGCATTGCAATCATCGGTGGCGGGCAGAGCGCGGCCGAGGCGTTTATTGATCTGAATGACAGCTTCCCCTCGGTGCAGGTGGATATCATCCTGCGCGGTTCGGCCCTCAAGCCTGCCGACGACAGCCCGTTCGTCAATGAAGTGTTCTCCCCGGAGTTCACCGACCTGGTGTTCCAGCAGCCCAGCAGCGAGCGCGAGCGCCTGGTCAACGAGTACCACAACACCAACTATTCGGTGGTGGACCTGGACCTGATCGAGCGCATCTACGGGATTTTCTACCGCCAGAAAGTCTCCGGCATCGCCCGTCACGCCTTCCGCACCCTGACCACCGTGGAAAAAGCCAGCGCCGGGCCCCTGGGCATCGAGTTGCTGGTGCGCCATAACGCCACCGGTGAGACGGTGCTCAATCACTACGATGCGGTGGTCCTGGCCACCGGCTATGAGCGCCAGATGCATCGCCAGTTGCTGGCGCCGCTCGAGGCCTATATGGGTGACTTTGAAGTGAACCGCGACTACCGCGTGGTCACCGACGAGCGTTGCAAGGCGGGTATCTACATGCAGGGCTTCAGCCAGGCCAGCCATGGTTTGAGCGATACTTTGCTGTCGATCCTGCCGATTCGCGCCGACGAGATTGCCGCGTCGCTGCATGAACATGATCGCAGCCGCGGCCAGGACCGTTCGGTGCGTGACGTGCTGCTGGCCACCGCGAGCTGATACCGGCTGCCGGTCGCTCCCGCGCCTGCGGGGGCGACCCTGGCTGAACCCTTGCTGAAGAACCCGCCGATTCGCCGCGCTGTCACTTTCCTCCTGCAGACTGCAGGCGTAAGCTGCGCCGGTTTTCAACCATAGCGCAGACCTTCGTGAACAGACTTTCGAGTGACAGTTGTCGACCAGGCTTGGCCAGCTGACGCGCATCCCCATGCCGTTGCCTCGCCGAGCAAGCGAGAAGCGGCCTTTCGGTAGCGAACCGTCCTGGTTCCTGCCTGATCCCCCTTTTTTCGACGCTGATTCTGCGGGCAATCAAAGGGAGATTTACCATGCAAGCCCTCAACAATATCAATCTGGATTCCTTGATCGACACCGTGGTCAGCCTCAGTGCGGCCTTTATCCTGGGTGGGCTGATCGGCTTTGAGCGCCAGTTCCGCCAGCGCACGGCGGGGCTGCGCACCAATGTGCTAGTGGCGGTGGGGGCGGCGATCTTTGTCGACATGGCCAACCGCCTGGCCGGGGCCGAAGGGGCCGTGCGGGTAGTGGCGTATGTGGTGTCCGGGATTGGCTTTCTCGGCGCCGGGGTGATCATGCGCGAGGAGGGCAACGTACGCGGGCTCAATACCGCCGCGACGCTGTGGACTTCTGCCGCCGTGGGCGCCTGCGCCGGTGCCGACCTGATCCTCGAGGCGTTCCTGGGCACCTGTTTTGTGCTGGCGGCCAACACCTTGCTGCGGCCGATCGTCAACAACATCAACCGCCAGCCCCTGGACGTGGTGTCGGCGGAGGTCACCAATATCCTCTACGTGATTGCGCGGCGTGCCCAGCAGCAGGCGGTAATGGCTTTGCTGGAGTCGGAACTGGCGCGCTGTAACTACCCGGCCAGCGATGTCGATGTGCGGCCCTTTGGCAGTGAGGAAGTGGAGATCGAGGCCACCCTGGCGGCCAACTCGGTCGATGGTGACGAACTGGATGCCCTGGTGGCGCGGATCTCCCAGTCGACCCTGGTGGTGCAAGCCTTCTGGAGTCCCAGCACCACTGATTGACAATCCCTCTCTGTTCGGCTGGAAAAGCTGCCCCCCGTCATGGGGGGCGGTTTTTTTCGGTGATTTTGACTACGCTTTAGTGAGGATTAATCCTACATATGCGCCGGATTTTCCCTTCGGGCGAAACATCATTCCGTTGTTAATGTTGAGCCGTTGCACCTAACCAAATTCCGTTGAAACGTTCTGTGTAGACAGTACCGCTGGTCGGAACTGGTACTTCTCACAGGTACAGGGGTTTCGTGTGATGTGTAAGGGTATTGGCGCCCTGAAACGAGTGGTCGCCAATGAAGCAACTAAACAGTCGTGGTGTTCTGCCAGGGAGTCGCATGAGCAAAGCGCTAATTGTGGATGATCATCCGTTCATTCGTGCAACCGTCAAGTACCTGTTGCGCCAGGAGGGCTTCGAGAAGATTTTCGAGGCTGCCAATGGTGCCGATGCATTACAGATTGCCAGGGAGGAACGGCCAGACCTGGTCATTCTCGACCTGGCCATGCCCAAGCTGGGCGGGCTGGAAGTGATCAGCCGGATCAAGGCCTTGGGCCTGCCCTGCAAGATACTGGTCCTGACCTCCTATCTGGCGGTGTTTTTTTCGACGCGTTGCATGCGGGCCGGGGCGATGGGGTTTGTCGCGAAAACCGGCGAGCTGGATGAGCTACAAAAAGCCATCAAGGCCGTCATGTCCAACTACAGCTGCTTCCCCAGCCTGCCCACCAGTTCCGTACGCAAGGACGACTTGCAAACCACGGAACAGCAACTGGTAGAAGCGCTCTCTGACCGGGAGTTGATGGTGCTACAGAAGCTGGCACTGGGTTTGGGCAACAATGAAATCGCCAAGGACATGCTGTTGAGTCACAAGACCATCAGTACTTATAAAACCCGGTTGAAGGAGAAACTGCGTATGTCTTCGGTGGTGCACTTATCCAAGTTCGCCCAGCGTAATCATCTGATCTGACATGTCGAGATCTCTGGGGAAATGGCTCACCGCACTCTGGCTGGTGGGTCTGGCGCTCACCGTCAGTGTGGCTCAGGGTGAGCCACACCCGCTGACTCTGGTGGGGCATTCCACCCTTGACACACTGCAAGTGAACCTGGATGAGGCGGACTGGCGCTGGCTGCGCGAACGCCGCACGTTGGTGATGGGGGTTTCCGCCCCGGACTATGTCCCCTTCGATGTGACGGGCAGCAACGGCGAACTGGAGGGGATCACCTCTGATTATGCGGCGCTGCTCGCTAAGCTATTCGGTATCCCGATCCAGGTGCAGTGTTACGAGCACCGGGATCAACTCATCGCAGCCCTTAAACGCGGCGAGGTGGACTTTGTAGGGACGGCCAATGGCTACGAGGCGGCGGACCCTCAGTTGGCGCTTTCGCGCTCGTACGCCAACGACCAGCCAACCCTGGTGACGCGTATTGATGACAGTCAGGCGCTGAGTGCCGATCTCGACGGTAAACGCCTGGCCATGCTCTCCCACTACATGCAGCCTGAGGTGGTTGCGGCCTTTTATCCCAATGCCTCCTTGCAGACCTACCCGTCGACTTTCGAGGCGATTGGGGCCGTGGCCTTTAGCCAGGCGGATGTCTATCTGGGCGACGCAATCAGCACCAACTATCTGATTAACAAGAACAACCTCAACAACGTGCGGATGGCGGACTTTTCCAGCTTGGAGGTCAACCCTTTCGCGTTCGCGCTTGCCCGGGACAATATCCGGCTGTTGAACATCATCAATGCGGCACTGGCGGTGATTCCGGCCAATGAACAGATGGAGATCCTGCGCCGCTGGAGTGCCGGTAATCTGGGAATCGTTGGTCGTGAACGCCTGCGTCTGAGCGACAGTGAGCAGCGCTGGCTGGACAAGCATCCAAGGGTCAGGGTGACGGCACTCGACAAGTTCCTGCCGTTGTCGTTTTTCAATGATCGAGGGCAATTCCGGGGCTTGAGTGCCGATGTCCTGGCCCAGATCAGCCTGCGTACGGGCTTGAAGTTCGATGTGGTGCGCGCAGGTTCATTGCCCCGTCAAATCCAGCAGGTCAGCGATGGCGAGGCAGAGATGATCGCGCTCATCACACCGAGTACGACCCGCGAGGAAAAGGTCCGTTTTTCCCGGCCCTATTTGAGCAACCCATTCGTGCTGATCACGCGTGACGATGGCAGCAGTCCGGTCACCCTCGACGATATGGCGGGCAAGCGCCTGGCGGTCATTGGCAGTAGCGTGCAGCGGGAAATCATCAGCCGCGACTACCCCAATATTGTGTTGGTGGACGTGGAGAACTCCGCACAGGGCATGGCTTTGGTCGCCAACGCGGGGGTCGATGCCTCGGTCAACGCACTGATCATTGCGCGCTACATGATTGCCCATCAATACCGTGACCGCCTGCGCATTACCAGTACGGTGGGCTCGCAGCCGGCGCGAATCGCCTTTGGCGTGGGGCGCGGCCAATTGGAGTTGTATTCGATCCTGGACAAGGCGCTATTGAGCATCACCCCCCAGGAGATGGATGAGTTGACCAACCGCTGGCGCAGCGAGTTGTTGATCGATGACAGCTATTGGCTACGCCACCGCAACACGATTATCCAGGGCTTCTCCCTGGCCGCTGTGTTGTTGCTGATCACCCTGGGCTGGGCCATTTACCTGCGCAGCCTGATCCGCAAACGTGCCCAGGCCGAGCGCGCCCTGAGCGACCAGATGCGCTTTATGAGCGTGCTGATCGACGGTACGCCGCACCCGATCTACGTGCGTGATCGCCTGGGGCGGTTGATGGCCTGTAACAGCGCCTATCTCAATGTTTTCGGCTTCCGCCTTGAAGACGTGATCGGTAAGACCGTGATGGAGACCGATACGGGGAACCAACCCCAGGCCCAGTCCTACCATGAAGACTACTTGCGCTTGATGGAGCGCGGCGAACCGCAGATTCACGACCGGGTACTCAAGGTGCCCGGCGGCGCGACCCTGACCATTTATCACTGGATGCTGCCGTACCGCGACGGGGACGAAAGGGTCGTGGGCATGATTGCCGGCTGGGTCGATGTCAGCGAGCGTCAGCGTTTGCTGGGGCAGTTGCAGGAGGCCAAGGAGGGGGCCGACGCCGCCAACCGCGCCAAGACCACCTTCCTGGCGACCATGAGCCATGAGATCCGCACGCCGATGAATGCGGTGATCGGCATGATCGAACTGGCCTTGAAAAATGCCGAGCAAGGGCGTATCGACCATGACGCCCTGGCAGTGGCTTCCGACGCTTCGCGCGGCATGCTGGAGTTGATCGGCGATATTCTCGACATCGCGCGGATTGAATCCGGCCACTTGTCCCTGACCCTGGAGCCGTCGAACCTGCGCGAGCTGCTGGCTTCGGTGGGGCGAATCTTCGAAGGACTGGCGCGCACCAAGGGCCTGGTGTTGCAGGTGGAGCTGGACCCGCTGGTCGATCGCTACGTGTTGATTGATCCGCTGCGCTTCAAGCAGGTGGTCTCTAACCTGTTGAGCAATGCCATCAAGTTCACCGCCCGGGGCCATGTGCGCTTGAGTGCCAGTGGCTCGCCGGCAGTTGCCAATGGTTACCTGAGCCTGCGGCTGGTGATAGAAGACAGCGGCATCGGGATCAGCGTCGAGGACCAGATGCGCCTGTTCAACCCGTTTATTCAAGGGCGTAACACTGACCAGTCGGCGCGCAGTGGCTCAGGGCTTGGGTTGGTGATCAGCCGCAGCCTGTGTGAAATGATGGGTGGCCAGCTGAAATTGAGCAGCGTGCTGGGGCAGGGCACACGGGTCGAGGTCACACTGCCATTGGCGGTGGCCACCTCGGCCAGCGCACCGTCCGAACCGGTTGCCCTGGAGGCGCCGCCAGCCCATGCGTTGAATATCCTGGTGGTGGACGACTACCCCGCCAACCGTCAATTGCTGACCCGCCAACTGAGTTTCCTGGGGCACCGGATCACTACCGCCAACGATGGTGTGCATGGCCTGGAGCGTTGGCAGACCGAGCGTTTTGACGGGGTGATCACCGACTGCAACATGCCGCTGAAAAATGGCTATGAGCTGGCCCGAGACATCCGTGCCGATGAGCGGGCCCGCGGCTTGGCCCCTTGCCTGTTGCTGGGGTTTACCGCCAATGCACAGCCGGAGGAAACCGAGCGTTGCCTGGCGGCGGGGATGGACGGCTGCCTGTTCAAACCCACCGGGCTTGAGGATCTGCATGCCGCACTGGCTTCTCGCACGGCCATGCCTTCGGTCAATGAGCCGGTGCAGGCGGACCCGGTCAAGGCCCTCGACTTGAGCCGCTTGTTGAAGCTGACCGGCTCCGACACGGGGGCCGTCAAGGAGCTGCTGGCACAACTGCTCGACAGCCTTGCTGCAGACCGTACGCAACTTCAGGCATTGCTTGAAAAGCACGACTACGCCCAGCTACACGACCTGGCCCACAGGACCAAGGGCGGGGCGCGTCTGGTCGAGGCGCAGACCTTGGTGAACCACTGCGAAGCCCTGGAAGCGGCTTGTGAACAGCGCGATCCCGAGGCACTGGTTTGTGCAGTGGCGGCTGTGCAAGAGGCCATTGATCAATTGCATCAAGCCCTGACGGATTACTGCAACCAGGCATAGAGGCAGGTCCGGCGCAGGGAATTTGGGAGAACTCCTACATGTAGAGGGAACTACGCTGATTTTTTCGTCGAAATATGTCTGGAAAAGTAGGCCGCTCCTTCCTTCCGCGAGCGATGCCTGCTCAGGGACTTGCGATGCCAACCAAAGCACTGACCATCCTGATTGCCGATGAACGGCACCTGCAACGGTTGCACATCGAAAAAATGCTCAACCAGCTGGGCTATTACCGGATCGTCCCGGTGCAGACCTTCGATGAAGTGCTGATCCTGACGGATATCCCGGCTGAGCCATTTGACGTGTTGATTATCCATGCCGGACTGGCTGCCGCCGCGGGCGGCGCATTGGCGTTCCAACAGCAACATCCGCAGGTGCGCCATGTGCTGGTGTATGACGACCAGGACCTGGGGCCGTCTGCTTGCGTGGTGCCCCTGGCCCTGGTGCGTTTGCCGGGAGCGCCCGACAGCATCACCCTGGAACACTTTATGGACATCGTCGACCCGCCGTCACCAGCCAGTGGCTTGCGGGTCTTGCCCTGGCTGCGGGAGCTGGCGCGCAACCCGGCGGTTTAGCTCAGTCCCACTGCGGCGCAATACCCTTGGGGCTGGTCAGGCGATGGCCGCGCTCGAGGCCCTCGATTTGCGCCATATCGGCTTGGCTCAACGTCAGTTGTACAGCCTTGAGGTTGCTCTGCAGGTTGGCGCGCTGGGTCGAGGACGGAATCACCGCATACCCCAGCTGCATGGCCCAGGCCAGGGCGACCTGTGCCGGTGTGGCCTGGTGGCGTGTGGCGATTGCCTGGATCACCGGGTCTTTCAGCACTTCGCCGTAGGCCAGGGTCATGTAGGACGTAATCTGGATACCGTGACGCGTGGCGAAATCCACCACCCTACGGTTTTGCAGGTAGGGGTGCAGCTCGATCTGGTGGGTGGCGATGTTCTCGGCACCGACGGCGGCGATGGCTTCTTCCATCAGCGCTACGGTGAAGTTGGAGATGCCGATCTGCCGGGTCAGGCCCAGGCGCTTGGCTTCCAGCAACTGCCCCATGAACTCGGCGACGGGTACCTGGTTTTCTGGCGACGGCCAATGGATCAGGGTCAGGTCCAGGTAGTCGGTCTGGAGCTTGCGCAGGCTTTCCTTGAGGCTGGGGATCAACTGGCCTTCGGCAAAATTGGCGATCCAGATTTTGCTGGTGATGAACAGTTCATCGCGGGGGATACCGCTGGCAGCGATGGCCTGGCCGACCTCGGCTTCATTGTCGTAGATCTGCGCGGTGTCGATGACCCGGTAGCCGAGATCGAGGCCGGTGCTGACGGAATCGATGACCACCTGGCCCTGCAGGCGGAAAGTGCCAAGGCCGAATGCGGGAATAGACATGAGTAACTCCTGTTGTGGCATGGACAATGGCGTTGAGTATCGGCTGCCGGCGCCAGGCGAAACACCCATGCTTGTTCAAATGACTCTTGACCAGAAGTCATGAGTGGCCCGCGCCTACAAGGTGTTGAGCTCGTGGGCCAACTCCAGCACCACTTTGCCGCTGCCGACAGTGGGCACCAGGTGCGTAAACGGAATATCGATCATGCGGTTTTCCCGCACCGCCCGCAGGCGCGACAGCACCGGGTCGCGGGTCAGCAACTGGCGTTTACGGCTGGCAGGGGACCACACGGCGTCGGCCAGCAGGATCACATCCGGATCGCTCATCAATAACGTCTCACTGCTGACCGTGACCCGGTACTGGTTGATCCCAGCCAATATATTGTGCGCTCCGGCAGCCGCCAGCAGGGTGGTGACGAAACCTTGCCGTCCTTCGCTGTCCAGGCCGTTGACTTCACTGTCGAGGTAAAACACCGACAGGGGTTTGGCGGGCTTGGCCAATGCCTGGGCGCTGGCCAGGTCGGCGTCCAGGGCGTCAATCAGCTCGCGGGCCCGCTGCGGTTTATGCAGCAGCTTGCCCAGGGTCAGCAGGTCATTGCGAATGTGCCCGAAGTAATCCAGGGAATGCCCGGCACACGCCGATTCCAGCAGATATGAAGCCACGCCATTACCTGCCAGCCCGCTGCGTGAAGTAATGCCGCTGCCAAAAGCCGTGGCAAAACCGCCCACTACCAGGTCCGGCTGTTGCTCATACAGCACCTCGCTGGCCGGGTAGCGCGGAGCAATCACCGGTACAGCGAAATATGTGCTCTGCTTATGCGCGGCGCCGTTGTCATCCAGGTACGCCACGCCCACCAGCGCCGGGCCGGCCTCCAGGGCCAGCAGCATATCGGCGGCGTGCTGGTTGAGGGCGACAATCCGCGCCGGCGGCGTATGGGGCAGGTGCCACTCCTGTTGGCAATTGCGATAACTGTCCGCCAGGGCCGAGGCACTGCACACCAGGGCGATGGCAAATCCTCCCAAGCGTTTCATGGGCGCTCCCGGATCAATAACTCTTCGAGCACCTCGCCGCCCACCAGGTGCACATCCACCAGGCGTACGGCATCGGCCTTGCTGCGCACTCCGTACCAGCAGCGCTCCGGGTACACCGTGAGCACCGGCCCCAGGTTGCAGGGGAACTGGCAATGGGTGCGGGTCAGCAGCACGCCGCCGGGCACTTCGATGTGCTGGTGTTCCAGCAGCCGTCGGCGCAGGGTTTTCCAGATCTGCAGGGCGCCGCGCTGGGTGCAGCGCGGGCCGGTGCACAGCAGCACATGGCGGGCATGCTCGGGGATATGGGACCAGTCGGGGTGGCTGTCCACCCCGTCGATTTGTGTGATTTCAGTCATCAGAAGCGATACGTGTAACGCACCTCCGTGGTGAATGGCCGGCCCAGGTTGTCGACATTGCTGGAGCGGCTGGTGACATAGTCGCGGTCGAACAGGTTCTCTACCAGCAGGCTCACGCGGTGTTGGTGGGCGTTGTCGAGGTAGCGGTAGGCGTCGGCGTCCACCACCGAATAGTGGCCGTATTCGACTCTTTTCGAGCTGATCACATCGTGGATATAGCGGACGGCCGCGCCGGCGCCCCACAGGCGATTCTGCGACTCGAAACCCACCCGTGAACGGGCGAAGAAGCTTGGCACATCATTGAGAGTGACGCCGGCGCGCGACTCGGTCAGGTTGCGGGTCATGTCCGCCTGCAGGCTCCACTGGTGGTTGAGCGCCAGCTTGGCGTCGGCCTCGAAGCCACGCACCTGGATCTGCCCCTGGCCGTTGACCCAATGGCTATCGTCGAGGGTGATCAGGTCGGTGATCTTGCGCTTGAACAGGGTCACGCTGGCGCTGAACTCGCGGTCGGCCAGCAGGCCCTTGTAGTCCAGACCCAGCTCGGCGTTGCGGCTTTTTTCCGGCTTGAGGTTACGGTTGCCGATCTCGTCGCCGGGTTCATTGACAAACAATTGCTCGGCATTCGGCAGCTTGTAGGCGCTGCCGTACTGGCCGCGCAGGGCCCAGTTGGCATTGAGGTCGTAGAGCGAGGTGAGCATGCCGACCGTGGCACTGTCGCCGCCGCTCATGGTTTCGTGGCGCAGGCCGATGCTCGGGTGCCAGTCGGGCAGGGCGTCGATCTGCGGGCGCAGTTGGCTGTACAGGGCGTGGGCTTCGGCCTTGTTGTTGTCGATGATCAGTACATCGTCCTGGCCCTTGAACCACTGGTTGTCGGAGCCGAACACCAGCACATGGCCGCCTTCAAGCTCAGCCTTGCCTTCGGCCTGCACGCCCCAGTCGGTGAACCCCCAGTAGTCATCGCGGTTACGCACCACGGTGCCACCGTCGGCGGTGTTGTTGACCCGCGAGTAACGCGTGTCCCAATCGTTGATATGGCCCTTGACGAAGTAACTCAGCCGTTCATTGAGGCGTTGCTCGAAGGTCGCCGTGGCGATCTGTTGCACGCGGTCGTTGGTGGTCTTGCGGTTGTTGGTGGCGCCGGCGAAGTCCAGGTTGGCGTCGGAGTACTGGTAGAACAGCTCCAGGCGCGAATCATCGCCCAGGGACTGGATGGCCTTGGCGCCGAAGGTGGTGACTTCGTAGGAGCGTTTCTTGTCGCTGACGTTGCTCATGTCACGGTTGCGAAACGGATGGTAACCCTCGGACACGTTGTGGCTGACGTACGCCAGCAGGCCCAGGTCGCCCAGGCCGTTAGTGAAAATCCGCTCAGCCCGGGCATCGCCGGTGGTGCCGCCAAAGGTATCGATGCCCAGGTTGGTTTCGCCGGACACGTCACGGGTCTGCGGGCTGCGCGTGACGATATTGATCACCCCCGCCACCGCCTGGGTACCGAACAACAGGCTCTGGCCGCCCTTGAGCACTTCGATGCGCTCCACGGCGTTGGCCGGCAGGGTGTCCAGGTACAGGCCGCCGTACAGGCGGTTGTTCAGGCGCACGCCATCGAGCAGGATCAGGGTGTCGTCATTGCGCCCGCCCAGCAGGGAATAGGTGCCGTAGTCGAAGGGGCCGTTTTTCGGCGCAACGTAAAAGCCGGGAATAAACATCTGCATCGCCCGGGTGATATCGGCGCTGGGGCCGGCGCGTTCGATCTGTTCGCGGCTGACAATCTCGACTTTGCTGCCGTACTGGGCCATATCGGCCACGGTGGTGGATTCCACCGACGGCGCAGAGACGATCTGCTGGTTGAGCACCAGGGCTGTGTCATCGGCGAGCAGCAGCGGGCTGAACAGGCAACCCAGGAGCAGGGTCGGGCCAGAGGTAGAGGAACGTTGGAAAATCATAGTCTTCTCGAAAGTATCTTCGCAGAAGCACGCAGGAGAAGGCACCGGGCACACACCGATACCGGCCCATGCCCGCCCACCGCAGGATTATGCCAAACAGAAATTCCAGGCCGGTCTCCGGGCTCTCGCGTATCGAACCCTTCACCTTCCCATGGCGCTCTGGCCACAGTGGTGTGTCGAAGGGGTCACGCGAATACCGTTGCGGGGGCAGCACCGGACTTGCTCGAATGAGCGTACCGGTTTCCCGTTTCACCCTATGCACGGCGGCATAAGGCACCTGAAACAGGGCGGCATCTGAACATTCGCAGGCCCTTTCGTCAATCTGGCGCAGCGATTGTGCAGTGCCGCCAGTGTGCTGATGCTCAGCGGTTTGCCGCGGTGGCGCCGGTGCGGGGCGGGAAATACACGGGGTAGTAGGAGAAGAGCACATATTCGAGCGGGTTGCGGATCAGGGAAATACCCGTGCGGTCCTTGACCGTGTCCACGCTGTCGTATTGGGCGTAGGTGTCACTCACCAGTTTTGGGCCTTTCTGCGTCCCATGCATCTGGATGCCGGTCTTGAACTCGGCGGTGACCAGCTCGGGGCTTGGGGTCACGGTCACGGTGCCCACGAAGGCCTTTACCGGCTTGTTGATCAGCCGCTGGAACTCGGCGGCGAAGGAGTTCTCGGCGCCATTGCCGGAGTAGCAGACAAGCAAGCGAACGTTGTCGAACTGGCTGGGATCAATGCCTTTGGCGAGCAAGTGGGCATGCAGTTGCTCGGCGGTATGCTCAGCGCCGTCATACAGGATGGTCGAGCTTTTACCGGACAGTTGTTCCCTGAAGCTGAGGTCGCGACCATGAGCGTTGATGTTGAGCCGAGGTTTGCCTTTGTATTCATCTTCAAAGCTGAACAGGTTGCCTTTGATCAGTTGCATCTTTTGCATGTTGCCCTTCATCACGATCAGGCGCCGGACCTTTTCGCCATTCGGTGCCTCGATGATGCTGTTGTGGCTGCCACTGCGCAGCGCTGCCTGGGTCACCTCCGGCGTCGGTGGGGGATCGACCGGCCTGCGTGAGGAGCGTGCTCGAGAGTGGGTCACCAGCATTGCAAAGTTGAGCAGCAAATCCGCCATGGCCGTTTCTTTGTCCGGCGTGGCGTTGTCCGCCAGCGTTTGCAGGTCGCTGAGAATGCCCTGGAACTGCAGCGCTGTGCCAATGGCAGCGCCGGGGCCGCGCAGGGCCGGCAGTACCGCGTTGAGCAACAGATAGCCGCCTTCCTTGAGCGTTGCCCAGCGACTTTCGGCGTCGGAGACAGATTGTTGTTCGGCCATGCTGATCAGACCCTGGGCATTGGCGTCGTACAGGTGGTTCATCAATTGCCCGGTTTGCAGTTTGGCCTTCAGGGCATCGGCAGCGGCATAGCCGCCCACCGCCAGTGTGGGCGCAGCGGGAACGGTTTCTCCGTCGCCCACGCCAAACAGGCTGGTGGTCTGGGTGGAGGGCTCCTTGAAACTCCATGCCTTGTAGTAGTCGCGGGTCGCGTTGTCGGGAAACCAGGCCAGGATGTCGTTTTGCAGGCGCCCCGGTTGCTGGATGGCCTCCAGCAAGGCCTGGCGGGTGGGGAATTGCAGCAGCGGTGCGTCGGCGATCAATGGGCGGTAGAGAATATGCGGGCCGCCGCTGCTGTCCTCGGGTTCGATCAGGTACATGTTGTCGACCACCTCGGGTGTGGCGCCTGGCCCGGCAATGAACGCCAGCGGGCGGACGACGATCTCTTTGCCATCGACGGTCTGCGCACCGGGTTGCGGGTTGACGGCCGCCTGCACGTAGCGCAACCCTGTGGTATCGAACCCCGATTGTTTGTTAACCGCCAGCTCCAGGGCCTTGATCTGCAGTTCCACGGGGACTTGCTGGGCAAACAGGGACTGGCGTTGGGCTTTTTTGACGGGATCGTCCAGCAGTTCTCGTTTGAGCAGCTCGGGGTAGCTTTTACCCACGTCGACCTTCTCGATCAGTTTCTGCAGTTCGCCATCCTTTTCCAGCTCCGGAACCCGCGTGTTAGCCGGTTTGAGATAAACCTCCACGTCGCGGCTGGGCAGCCCCGACAGGTTTTTCAGGAGCACATCGGTCATGCTCATGCGTTCGCGATGGAGACTGCCGCTGACCACCCCACCTGGCGAGTTGCCGCCGACGGGCACCTTGAACACCACCTCCAGGTTTTTCGCCGGGTGGCTCACCGCCTTCAGTTGATCGAAAGCCTGTTCGGCAAAGGGCCGGATATCCGGGATATCGCTGTTGTAGGTCCGCCCTTTATTGCGCTGGGTGATACTCGCCAGTTGCAGGCTCAGTTCACGCAAGACAACACGTTCGGCCTCGGTGGCGTTGCTGAGCCAGTTGGGCGTCTTGCGTGAAGGCTGATCCAGTGTGTCCAGGTTCAGCCAGCTGGGGTCGGGAGCAAGGCTGTTATCCAGACGCTGAGTGATCACCGTCTCGGCCTGGATCTGGAAAGCATTGCCGTCGACCTTACGCAAGGTGTTGAGAAGCCGTTGTTCAGGGGCCTGCGCTTTGAGCTGTCGCTCCCGTGCCGCGTTGAACGCCGCGTAGGAGTCATAGGGGGTGACTTTGCCGCTGGGTTCGCACAGCAGCAGAATCGTGCGCTCGCCGACATGGCGCTGAATCAGCAGGTTGGCTGAAGTGGACTCTATCGCGCCCTGGTTGGGCTCTGAAATGCTGCCGAGGTTGAATACCGTCACCTCGGCACTGTCGTTGGAGCTTGGGCGCGTCGATCCGTTGGGGTAGCGCACCACCAGGTCCAGGGTTTCGCGCTGCAGATCGTCCAGGCCCGGCTGCTTGAGTGCGGCCAGTCGCAGGTTGTCCCGTAACAGGTTACTGATCAGTGTCCGGCGACTGCCGGCAAACGGGCTGAGGCTTGCACGGGTGGGGGCGCCGAAGGCGGGCTGGTCCCAATAGTTGGATACGTCGGTTGTCAACGCCTGCGCCAGTTGGCCTGGCAGCGCACGGAATGCGCTTTGGATCGCGCCCATGTCAACGGCGAGTGGGGTGTCCGGGGTGTTGCCGGTATGGGTCAGGACGTCTGGGCGGGTGTCGACCAGTTTGCTGTTGGCGGGCAAGTCGGGGACCGCACCGTCTACCAGGTATTCCAGGGCCAGCGTCGTCAGCGGCTTGCGTTTGAACTGACCCGGGTTGTCCGGGTCGGGCTGGGCCAAGTCGACCTGATTGATGTCGAAGTCCAGCCCGGGTGATGCACTCTTTATGGCGTCCGTCAGCAGCCGTCCCACGACCGCTTGCAAACCGGGCTCGCCGGCAAACTGCTGCCTGGCGATCTCGGCGGTCGGGGAGCGGCGGGGAGGGATGGTGATGGGTTTATCGGCGGCAGCTTGCTGATCGAGTTGTTGTTTGACGGCCAGTTGGTTTTGCTTGACCTCCCGTGATCGCGGGTCGTGCGCAGCGTTGGTCAACGCGCTGAAACCGTTGCGATTGAGGGCCGAGCTCTGCTTGAGCACGCCTTGCAGGCTGGGATCCGCCGGCGGCTCGCCATAGAAACTCAGAACCTGGCCCAGGCTTGCGGTTTCAACGTTGAAGCACGGTACGAGCGCCCCGGTTCCGGCACTCAGTTTTTTCGCCAGCGCCACTATGGCCGGGGCCACCTGCGCCCAGCCTGACGAGTCATCGCGCGTGAACATCTTGGGTGGCGCATCGGAGCCTTTGTGGCTGCGGACCAGCAGGTTGCCGGTGGTCGGGTCCACCCTGAGGTTGGCAACGACCAGGTTGTTTTTTTCGACGAAATCCAAAAAAGCCTCACTGGAGAGGGCTTCGTTAAATGCCTTGAATGTTTGGGCCAGTGTCGAAAGGGGCGGCAGTTCCAGAAACAGGCGTCTGGCAGGGGGCAGGGCAGCAGCGGGGCGCGTTTCTTTGCGCAGCGTCAGCAGGGCTGTCGCGGTGTTCTGCGCCAACTCCCGGTCAGCCTCATCAACCTGCGCGGACGGCGTTTGCTCAAGAGGCACTGAGGCGGGTTCTTTGGCGAGGACCTCTGCGGTTTGGCGTTGCTGTTCGACGATATGTGCAGCTTGCAGGCTATTGGTGTTTGCCGGCAGGAGGGAGGGAAACGATTGCTGGGTCAGCAACTGCTCGATTGAGGCTGACCGCTGGCTTTTGGTGCTGTAGGCGTCATGGCCGTAGAAGTCGCCGATCAGCGCCAGCGGAGCACTGTGTTCCCCGGTATGCACGAAGGAGTGCTCAGCGCTGGGTTCCAGTGCTCTTGCCGCAGCGGCAACGTCTGCGGATGCCGCTTCCCACCCGGGGGTGTATTTCGAGAAGTGGCCAGACGCACCGCGAATTTCGAAGTCCAGCGACGCTGAACTGGGGGTCCAGGTAAAGTTTTGCGTATTGATGGTGTTGTTTTTGGCAAACGTTGCAAAAGGCTCTGCTTTCAAGGCGTCGTTGAATTTTTTCCAGGCCCTGCCGAATGTGGAGTAGGGCGGGATGTTGTTAACGGTCATTTTGCTCGGGTCGAAGTCTGCAGCAGGCTCGTTGGATGTCTCGTGAAAGGCCAGGGTCAGGGCGTACTGTTTCGCCAGTTCGCGGTCACTGTCTTGCACAAGTTGCCGGGCATTCTCCAGTTCGTGGGCAGTCACATCCACGGCGTCGCGCCGGGATCGACTTGACGTAAGGGCTGCGCCCGATTCCGGCGGGGGTTCTGCGAAGGAGCGTGTGGCATTGGAAAAACTAGGTAGGCGTGATTCGATAGAATTCATGGACACGTCCTTGGAAAGAAGGGGGGAGATGATTCTTTGAACGCAGTGATTCAGCGGCCAGGGCAATGACTGGGTGATGAGCGACGAGCATCAGTTCCGCTGCACGTTGTAAGCGCCTTCAAGTGCGATCCACAGGGGCTGGTTTACGGCGTGTGGGCGGCCTACAGTGGCGCGACTTGCCTGGATCGCTGTGACATCTAGAAATCACTTAACCCGTGGAGCTTTGTATGCCGGCCACCCGCTTGACCCTGATTGCCCACGCCAGCACCCAGGCCCGCAAACGCACGCGCTTTGCCTTGGATGAACCGTTGGAGACGGAGGGGCAGCAGATGCCGTTGGCCCAGGCAAAGCGCTTCAAGCGCGCCCCCCGTTTGCTGTGCGGCCCCGAGCTGCGCACCCGGCAGACGGCCCTGCTGTTTGGCGAGCACCCGCAGGTAGACGAGGCCCTGCGCGATTGTGATTTCGGGCGATGGCGAGGGCAGCGGCTGGATGAGATAGAGCAAGCCGAACCCGAGGCTTTGCAGGCCTGGTTGACGGACAGCACGGCCGCTCCCCATGGCGGCGAATCCGTTGCACAAGTGTGTGAACGGGTCGGGCAGTGGCTGCACACCCTGGAGCAGATCCCGGGCCATGTCGTGGCGGTGACTCACCCCTTTGTGATCCGCGCCGCGTTGCTCTGCGTCATGCAAGGCCCGCTGGCGATGTTCAACCGGATAGATGTGGAGCCGTTGTCCTCCACCGAACTGCGTTTCAACGGTGTGTGGCGCCTGCGCCTGGAAACACGCGAGACCTGAGCCGCGCGAACATGGCAAAATCGCAGCCCCGCACTGAGAACCCCTTCATGAAAAAGATCCTGATCATCGGCATTGGCGCCGGCAACCCCGACTACATCACGATGCAGGCGGTGAAGGCGCTTAACCGCACCGACGTGTTTTTCCTGATGGACAAGGGCCAGAGCAAGGACAAGCTGATCGACCTGCGCCGGGAAATCTGCCAGACCTATATCGACGCCGACCGCACCTACCGCTTTGTCGAAGCCGACTGCCCCGAGCGTGTGCGTGGCGAGATCGACTACACCACGGCCGTGCAGGATCTGAATCGCGACAAGCAACAGACGTTCGAGCGCATGATCAACCAGGAAATGGCCGACGGCGAAGTGGGCGCTTTCCTGGCCTGGGGCGACCCGGCGTTGTACGACAGCACCATCCGCATCCTGCAGGCGATCCTGGCCAGTGGCGGCAGTGAGTTTGAGTTCGAGGTTATCCCCGGGATTACCAGCGTCCAGGCCCTGGCGGCCCAGCACAAAGTGCCGTTGAACCGCATTGGCCGGTCCATCGAGATCACCACCGGGCGCCGGCTCGCGGCGGGGCAGGCCAGCGATGCCGATACCCTGGTGGTGATGCTCGACGCCGAGGACTCCTACCGCAGCGTCGCGGACCAGGACCTGGAGATTTACTGGGGCGCGTACCTGGGCACGCCGGATGAAATCCTGATCAGCGGCAAGGTGGCCGAGGTGGCCGAGGAAATCGAGCGCGTGCGCAAGGCGGCGCGCCAGGCCAATGGCTGGATCATGGATACCTACCTGCTACGCAAGCCGTAGGGGGGAATGCAATAAACAAAGTGGGAGCGGGCTTGCCCGCGATGGCGGCGTGTCAGTCAGCCTATGTATTGGCTGATACACCGCGATCGCGGGCAAACCCGCTCCCACATTGGATGTGTGGTGCTTAGGGGAATGTCACTTGCCGCTGGTGATCTGCCTGACCAGCAGCCCATGCCCCGTCACATCCTCAGCCCGGGAAATAGCCTGGATCACCAGCAACCGGTTGCCGGAGCCTGCGAGGAAGGTCGAGTTCAAGGTCTTGCCGCCGCCCATGGTGGCCGTGCCATCAATCTGGCGCAGGCCCACGCCTTTGATCAGCAGTTTCTTCTGCGCCAGTTTCTTGTAGTCCGGCAGGCTGGTGCCGACGTCCTTGAGGAAACCCTCGACCGCGCTGTCGAGAAACAGCGGTTCGTCGTCCTTCAAGTCGATCCCGTCATTGCGCAGGGTCTGGGCCACCACCACCACGCTTTTTGAGGCCTGGTTGATATACATCGTGCCGTTGGCGCCAGCGGTGCCCTGGGCTTGCGCGCCGGCAGGCAGGGCATCGGCGACATAGCCCTTGGGCAGGGTGAAGGTGAATTTGCCGTCCAGGGTCGAGACGATCTGGAAGTCGTCCGGCGGCGCGGCGGCCGGCTTGGCTGCCGCGAACAGCGGGCTGGCGCCCAGGCTGACGGTCAGCGCCAGGGCCAGGCGGGTGGCGATTTTGCTGAGGGTGAGCATGAGGTCTTCCAATGGATGAACGAAATTGCGCCATATTCTGTCAGAAAATTCGCAATTTCGTTCGGATCCATCCTCAGACCTTTGCGGACTCCTCTTCGAGGCGGTCCATTTCAAACAACCGCGCCAGTTCCGCACGGGCTTCCTGGGCCGACTGCATCACCTTGGCCGCGTCGTCGTACACCGCGTGCTGGGCCGCCAGCAATTGCAGGTCGTGGTGCTTGAAGCGGTTGATCCGCGCATCGGCCTGGGTCTCGCTCAGGCCCAGGCCGACCAGGGTGCGGCGGCTCATTTCGAGGCTGGAATAGAAGGTTTCGCGCACCGGTGACGCGTCCAGGTCCACCAGGCGGTGTACGTGCTGGCGGTTACGGGCGCGGGCGATGATCTTCATGTGCGGGTAGAGATTGCGCACCAGCTCGGCGGTCTTGATGTTGATTTCCGGATCATCCATGGCAATCACGAAATACTCGGCCTGGTCGACCTTCGCCGCGTGCAGGATCTCTGGGCGCTGGGGATCGCCGTAGAACACCGGCATGCCGCCGAAACTGCGGGTCAGATCGATGGTTTCCACCGAGGTGTCGAGGGCGATAAATGAAATGTTCTGCGCCCGCAGGATCCGCGCCACGATCTGCCCCATCCGGCCCATCCCGGCGATCACCACGCGCGGCGCATCGCTCTCGATCGCGCGGTATTCTTCCGGCACGTCCACCGGCTTGGTCTTGGGCCGGAACAGCTTCGGGCACAGCAATAGCAGGAGCGGGGTGAGGGCCATGGACAGGGTGATGGTCAGCACCAGCACATCGTACAGGTGCGGGGCAAACAGGCCCTGGTCGCGGCCGATCTTGAACACCACAAAGGCAAACTCACCGCCGGCCGCCAGGACCACGCCCAGGCGCACCGCGCTCTCGCGGTTCAGCTCGCCGACCATCTGCCCGACTGCGTACAGCAGCGGCAACTTGATGGCGATCAGCAGCAGGGTCAGGCCCAGCACCACGAAGGGCGTGCTGAACAACAGGCCGATATTGGCGCCCATGCCCACGCTGATAAAGAACAACCCCAGCAGCAGGCCCTTGAACGGCTCGATCTGCGATTCCAGTTCGTGGCGGTACTCCGAGTCGGCCAGCAGCAGGCCGGCGAGGAATGCGCCGAGGGCCATGGACACGCCCACCAGCTCCATCAGCCAGGCGGTGCCGATCACCACCAGCAGCGCGGTGGCGGTGGACACTTCGCGCAGGCCGGTCTTGGCGACAATACGAAACACCGGCCGCAGCAGGTAGCGACCGCCGATGATCACCACGGCGATGCTGCCCAGTACCTGCAAACCGTGGTTCAGGTCCTGGGCGGCAGTGGTGGTGTGGTCGCTGCCGGCCAGCAGCGGCACCATGGCGATCAGCGGGATCGCCGCGATGTCCTGGAACAGCAGGATCGCAAAGGCCAGGCGCCCGTGGGGGCTGTTCAGTTCCTTGCGTTCGGCCAGGCTTTGCAGGCCGAAGGCGGTGGAGGACAGCGCCAGGCCCAGGCCCAGCACAATCGCGCTATTCCACGACTGACCAAAGGCCCAGAGCGCTACTGCACCTATCACCATCGCGGTCAGCAGCACCTGCGCCAGGCCCACGCCAAACACCGCCTTGCGCATCACCCACAGGCGTTTTGGCGACAGTTCCAGGCCGATGATGAACAGCAACAACACCACCCCCAGCTCGGAGAACTGCGCGACACTTTGCGGGTTGCCCACCAACCCCAGCACCGAGGGGCCGATGATCACACCGGCGAACAGATAGCCCAGTACCGCGCCCAATTGCAGGCGCTTGGCCAGAGGCACGGTCAGCACCGCCGCCAACAGGAAAACTACGGCCGCTTGTAACAGGTTGCCTTCATGAGGCATCGCTTACTCCAGAATCTTTGAGGCGAATCGACAGGGCGCTATTAGAGCGCGCTTTTACGCTGTTGAATCTGAATTTTTGCCAAGGCACGACGCATTGCGCCAGCGCCTGTTGAGCCAGGAAAGCCTGGCCAAGGCATTAGATATCAACCAGGCGGCGGTTTCCAAGATGGAGCGTCGTACCGACCTTGCGCAACTACATCCGGGCGACGTTCCCGGACGGGCAGGTCAAGATCGACAACTTCGCCACCTGTTGTGCTGGATGCAGTCCTTTACAGGGCCAGGTCCCGCGCCAATTCTTGTTACTATCGCCCTGCGTTTTCACCAGGAGCCAACGCCTCATGCAACACCAGTGGAATGAAATGCACCGCACCCGCAAGCCCTCGTTCGTGCTGTGCGGCGAGCCCCAGGGGCAGGTGCTCAATCTCTATGTCCATGGTTATTCTGCGTTTTTCAACCAGCAACAACTGGCCAGTTTCCAGGCGCAGCTGGCGGGGATCGAGGGTTCGACCAACCTGATGCTGTTCTGGCCGGCCGGGCATTTCCTGGAAAACCTCTTCGCCCCCTTCAAGGACATCATTGCCTCGATGCTCGGCGGCGGCAGCCTGGGCGCGGCGACCGTGGGTCTGGGCAAGGCGGTGGGTTATTTTCTCGATCACTACAAAAGTGTCGAGGCGCGAGTGGACGAGGTGGCCAGGACGCTGTTGGCGGAGCTGGCCAACTACCTGCACGCCGAGTCGATCGAGGTCCGTCAGATCAACTTGATCGGCCACTCCCTGGGCGCACGCCTGCTGGTCAAGAGCCTGTTGGCCAGCCCGGAGCTGGCCCGGGAACTGCCCCTCAATCACCTGTTGTTGATGGGCGGGGCGATTTGCACGTCCAGCCCCTGGGAGCAGGTGTCGGCACCGCTCAAGGGGCGCGTGATCAATTGCCATTCCAGCAAGGACTGGGCCCTGGCGCTCAAGCCGGATACCGAGCGCTGTATTGGCCGCTATGCCATCCCCCTGACGCCATCCCTCAAGGGCAAAGTGACCAATGTGCATCTGGTCACGTTCGACCACGCTGCCTACTGGCCGCAGTTGCAGACCGTGGTGCAGTACACCGACTTGCTGCAAGAGCGCCGAGGCATGATCCGTGCGGACCAGCGCAGTGCCGAGGTGCGCTTTGCCGAAGAGGATGTGGACCTGTATCCGGTGCTGCTCCAGGCACGGGCGCCAGAGTTGCAGTTCCTCGCCGAGCTGATGGCCGCCAAGCGCAGTGCGACCATCGCTGCGGATGTGCGCGACCCACTGCAGTTGGCCATCGAGTTGCAGCGCATGGGCGGTGACAGCTTTATGAACTTGGCCCGTGGGCACGGCGTGAGTTACCGCCAATTGGCCCAGGACGTGGCCCTGCGCGTCGGTATCAAGTTTGACCAGCCGATCGACAGCGTGGCCCTGGTGAGCCTGGAAGAGCGGGTCGCCGAGACCCTGATCGAACAGTACAAGGACAAACTCAGCCAGGCCGACCGCCAGGTGTTCGAGGCCGAACTCCGGGCCGCCGCGCAAAAGGAACAGGGGTTTTTCCACCGTTTCGATGTTGGCCGCTCGGCCACCACCGCCTTGAGCGGAACGGCGCTGGCCGGGTTGACCGGGTTTATCCTGCGGCGCGGTGCGGCCACGGCGATTCCGGTGGTGGGGCAGGCGCTGGCGGCGGCCATGCTGCTGGTGAGCGGGGTACGGGCGTTTTCCGGGCCGGCGTATTCCATCACGACCCTGGCGGTGCTGGTGCTGGGGGTGATTCGCCAGCGCATGGAGCGCGAGGCGCTGAATCAGGAAATGGACCTGGTGGTGCAGGTGGTCGAGGCGCTTGATCTGCCCCGGGAAACGCTGATGCGCACGGTCTCGCCTGACTGCTAAGCTGCGTCCTTGTCTTGTGTGTCTGCCGGGTACCCCGCGTGAAATTCAGCCTGCCGAAAATTGCGACCGCCCCGTTTTGCCCTCCGGAAGTGGCGGGCACCATCCCCGTCGATCCCCGTGCGCCGTTTTTCAAACGGGTGCTGCAGTTTGCCGGTCCCGGCCTGCTGATTTCCATCGGCTACATGGACCCCGGCAACTGGGCCACGGCCATCGAGGCCGGGTCGCGCTATGGCTATAACCTGCTGTTTGTGGTGTTGCTCGCCAGCCTGGCGGGGATGGCGGTGCAGTGCCTGTGTTCGCGGCTGGGCATCGCCACCGGCAAGGACCTGGCGCAGCTGTGCCGCGAGCGCTACAGCCGGCGTTCAGCGCGCACGCAATGGGTGCTGGCGGAAATCTCGATTATCGCCACCGACCTGGCCGAAGTCCTCGGCTGCGCCCTGGCGTTCCACCTGTTGCTGGGGGTATCGCTGACCACCGGTATTGTCATTACCGCGTTTGACACGCTGCTGATCCTGGCCCTGCAAAACCGCGGCTTCCGGCGCCTGGAAGCGATCATGCTGGCGCTGGTGGCGACCATCGGTGTGTGTTTCTTTGTCGAACTGGTGTTGATCAAGCCCTATTGGCCGGACGTCATGCGTGGCTTCACCCCGTCGCTCTCGGCGATCAGTGATGCGGCGCCGTTGTACCTGGCCATCGGTATCCTCGGGGCCACCGTGATGCCACATAACCTGTATCTGCACACGTCCATCGTGCAAACCCGCCTGTTCGGCAAAGACCTGGCCAGCCGCCAGGACGCGGTCAAGCTGGCGCGTATCGACACCATCGGTTCCCTGGCCCTGGCCTTGCTGGTCAACTCGGCGATCCTGGTGCTGGCCGCCGCGGCATTCCACCAGAGCGGTCATACCGAGGTCGTGGAAATCCAGGACGCCTACCACCTGCTGGACCCGCTGGTGGGCGGCGCCTTTGCCAGTATCCTGTTCGGCATTGCCTTGCTGGCGTCCGGGCAAAGCTCGACCTTCACCGGCACCATCGCCGGCCAGGTGATCATGGAGGGTTACCTCAACCTGCGCATTCCTTGCTGGCAACGCCGCCTGATCACCCGTGGCCTGGCGCTGATCCCGGCGTTTCTCGGGGTGTGGTTGATGGGCGATGATGCCATTGGAAAGTTGCTGATCCTCAGCCAGGTGGTGCTCAGCCTGCAGTTGCCCTTTGCTCTGTACCCGTTGATCCGCATGACCGGCGACCGGCAATTGATGGGGCCGTTCGTCAATCGCCTGCCCACCAGGATCCTGGCCTGGAGCCTGTTTAGTGTGATCAGCGGCGCCAACGCCTGGCTGATCGGCCAGTGGCTGTTCTGAGTCAGCGGTCCCAGTAGGGCACGCTGCCGAAGCGTTCGACAAAGAAGTCGATGACCGTGCGCACCTTCACCGACAACCGCCGGCTGCCGGGCCACAGCGCGGCAATCTGCTGCGGCTCCAGGGTGGTGGCCACTTCATATTCGGTCAGCACCGCCTGCAAGCGTCCGGCGCGCAGGCTGTCGCCGATCAGCCACGAAGGGAACACCACGAACCCCAGGCCCTGTTCGGCGGCGTGCGCCAGGGTGTCGGCGTGGTTGCCGGTGATCGGGCCCTTGACTGTATAGGGCGTCCAGTCGTCCTGGGCGCGGCGGAAGAACCAACGCTGCTGGCCGTTCACGCCCTTGTACGCCAGGCACTGGTGATTGAGCAGTTCATCGGGATGGCGTGGAGTGCCAAAGCGCGCCAGGTAGTCGGGGCTGGCGGCGATCCGGTAGCGCTGGGGCGCGAAAATACGCGCCTGCATTCCGGAATCGTTGAGCACACCGATACGGAACAACAAGTCGGCGCCTTCCTGCAGAGGATCGACGTAGGTGTCGGTCTGCTGGATATCCAGTTGCAGCTTGGGGTATCGCTGGCACAACTCGGCCAGCCAGGGTGACAGGTGGCGCTGGCCGAACACCATGGGCGCATTGATGCGCACCAGGCCGCTGGGCTCGCTTTCCTGTTCCTGCAGGGCCTGCCCGGCTTCTTCCAGCTGTTGCAGCATCAAGCGCGCATGATGCCCGAGCAAGCGCCCGGCCTCCGTGGGGCTGACCGCACGGGTATGCCGATACAGCAATTGCTGGCTCAGGGCCTGTTCCATCAACTGGATCTGCCGGGAGATGGAAGAGGGCGCCAGGCCTTCGCGGCGTGCGACTTCAGAGAAGCTGCCGTGGTCCAGCACCGCGACAAACAGGCGTAGCGCCTTGAAACTCAGCTCGTTGAAGCCCTGCATCGTCACTCCATGCTGTGCGTATTGCGCAAAGGTGTTGTCGGCATGCTCCCATTTATCGCACAGGTGTGCCACCGGATAATGCGCGTCATTGTTCTTCTGACCTGTAGGTGCTGTATGCAAAGTTCTTCTCTTGAGGCCGCGGCCCAGGCCCGACCAAAAAACCGCCTGGGGCTGCTGCTGTTGCCGCTGGTGATCCTGGCAGGCATGGGCCTGTCGGTGGAGGCCGGGTTGCTGGGGCCGTTGGGTGCCCAGGTGGGGCACTTGTGGGCGACCTTGAGCATCTTCGCGGTGGGCACGGCGATCCTCCTGTTACTGCTGCTGTTCAGCGGCCCACAACAAGGTCCGGCCCTCAACGAGCTGCCGCGCTGGCAGCTGATCGGTGGGTTCCTGGGGCCGATGTATGTGGTGGTGCTGACCCTGGCCACGCCCCATATCGGCATTGCCATGACCATGATCGCGATCCTCTCCGGGCAGGTCGGCAAGAGTGTGCTGATCGACCACTTTGGCTGGTTCGGCACCGCCCGCAAGCGGGTCAACGGTGAACGCTGGATTGCGCTGCTGTTGATTGTGGTGGCTCTTGTTTTGATTGCGCGGGGTTAAGGCGATGAATCTGCTTCTATTGTTGGTGCTGGTGGTTGCCGCCGGCGCGGTGTTGAGTGTGCAGGCGGCGATCAATGGGCGCCTGGGGCAAACCGTCGGTGTGTTGCGCAGCAGTCTGGTGACGTTCTCGGTGGGCACGCTGGTGACTGGCCTGCTGATCCTGTTCTTCGAACCGGCCCAGGCCGTCAGCCTGTTGGAGGTGCCCAAGTGGCAACTGACCGGGGCGTTATTCGGTGTGGTGTACATGATGGTGATGGTCGGTGCGGTGCCGATCGTGGGCACGGCGGTGGCGACGGTCGCGGTGATCGTCGGTCAATTGGCCATGGGCATGCTGATCGACAACTTCGGCTGGCTGGGCAACACCGCCATCGAACTGTCCGGCAGCCGGGTGCTGGCGATGCTGTGCCTGGCGTTGGCACTGGTGTTCATGTACCGCAGCAGTGCACGCCAGGCTGATTAACGGCGCTGAACCTTGGGTGGCGGGCGGGAGTCACTGCTTAAGGTGCCAGCATTCGCTGCACCAGGACGACCATGAAAAAGGAGTCTTAACATGCCAGATCCAACCTGTGCTTGCCCGCATTGCAAATGTGTACTGGGGCCGAACGCTGTGATCAAAGACGGCAAGGGCTATTGCTGCCAGGGTTGTGCCGAGCACCATGCCCATGGTGAGCCGTGCGAATCGGCGACCGGGTGCGAGTGTGCCAAGTCGGCCCATGGCTGATCGGCCAATAGCGCCAACACCACCAGGCAGCGTAAGCTGCCTGACTTTTTCCCCTGTCGTGGAGTTTTATCGTGGCCAAAGCAGCTGCTGTCATTGAAATCCCGGTCTCGGCCGATCAAGTCTGGCAACTGGTCGGCGGGTTCAACTCGTTGCCTGACTGGCTGCCATTGATTGCCAAGAGCGAGCCGGGTGAAGGCGGGCGCGTGCGTCACCTGCAAACGGCGGATGGCGCCGTGGTGGTCGAGCACTTGCAGACCTTTGACAACGTTGCGCGCACCTACAGCTACACCATCAGCGAATCGCCGTTTCCGGTCAGTGCCTATTTGGCGACATTGCAGGTTGAAGCGCTGGGTGAGCATTCGGCCAAAGTCACTTGGTCCGGTGTGTTCACTCCGATTGCCGGCGTGACGGATGCCGAGGTGGAAGAGCTGTTCAGCGGCGTCTACACCGGCGGCGTCGAGGCCCTGCGCAAAAACTTCCCGGCCTGATCCGCCACTATCGACGGCAAGTCGGCTCCTACAGCGGCTGTTGTGTGCGGCACTCCAGGGTCAACCGCGCGCCCCCACGCTCGCTACTGCCGACTTCCAGGCCGAAGCCATGCAGGTTGACGATCGCCGCCACAATCGACAGGCCCAGGCCAAAGCTGCCCTGCTGACCACCGTCGACCCGGTAAAACCGCTGGAATACCGCCGCGCGTTCCGTTTCCGGGATTCCCGGGCCGGAGTCCAGTACCTCGATGCGCGCACTGCCCGCCTGGTCGAGCCCGCGCAGAATCACTTCGCCGCCCGACGGGGTGAACTTGATCGAATTGCTCAGCAGGTTGGCCAGGGCCTCGAACAACAGTGCGCGGTCACCGGTGATCGGCGGCAATGATTCGGGGGCTTGCAGCAGCAGCTCCAACTGGCCTTCTTCCGCCAGTGGCAGGTAGAAATCATGCAGTTCCTGGAGCAAGGGCAGGGGATCGAAGACCAGGAAGCCGGAGCGTCGTTGACGGTCTTCCAGCTCGGAGATGCGCAACAGGCCGCGAAAGCGCGCCATCAGGGTGTCGGTCTCGCTGATGACTTCATCAAGCTGCAGGGCCTGCGGCGAACCTTCATCGGTCTGCTGCTTGATTCGGTACAGCTGCGCACGCAAGCGGGTCAGTGGGGTGCGCAGGTCGTGGGCAATGTTGTCGCACACGCCCTTGACCTCGTTCATCAGCTTTTCAATACGCTCAAGCATGGCATTGACGATGGCCGCGAGCATGTCCAGTTCATCGCGGCGGTTGGACAGCGGCAGGCGGTGAGTCAGGTCGCCGGCGACGATGGCTTCGGCGCTGGCCTGGATCCCGCGAATCCGCCGCAAAGGGCGCCGCCGCAACAGATGCCAGCCGGCGACGCCGGGGATGATGGTCAGAGAGATCGCCCAGAGCAGGGCCTGCAGGATGATCCGCGTCACGCCCAGCAACGAGCCGTTGTCGCGCACCAGCACCAGCCAGCGGCCATCCTGGGTGTGGGTCGCCACGGCGTCGCAGCTGCCCCGGGGCAGTTTCGGGTCATCCGATTCGATGCAGTTGGCCAAGGCATGGATGCGCCCGTCCAGGGGCAAGCCTGCGGGGATCTGCTGGAGCGGGCCGCTGAGGGGGCGTTGTTGCCCATCGAACAGGCCATAGGCATCCATGCCCTTCATATCGAAGGTCATGCTGGTGGCCAGGGCTTCATCCAGTTGCGCGCCGTTGAAACGCTGGAACAGATGCTGACGCTGCATCAGCGAGTGGCGCGACAGGTCGCCCAGATAACCCGAGACCTCGTAATACAGCACTCCCATGAGGATGCAGCTCCAGGCCACGAACAGCGAGCTGTACAGTGCCAGCAGACGGCTGCTGGACGAGCGCCAGCCGTTAGACGGGTTCAGCAATGACATAGCCCGAACCTCGTACCGTGCGGATCAGCGGCGTCAGGCCCGGCGGGTCGATTTTTTTGCGCAGGCGGCCAATGTGCACGTCGATCAGGTTGGTCCCCGGGTCGAAGTGATAACCCCAGACTTCCTCGAAGATCATCATCCGCGAGAGGATCTGCCCGGTGTTGCGCATCAGGAATTCCAGCAACTTGTACTCGGTCGGCAGCAGGCTCAGCGGCTGGTCGGCACGGCTGGCCTCGCGGCTGATCAGGTTCAGTTCCAGGTCAGCCACGCGCAGTGCGGTTTGCGCGGCCTTGACCGCGTTGTTGCGGCGCAGCAGCACCTCGACCCGCGCGGCCATCTCGTCGGAGGCAAAGGGTTTGGTCAGGTAGTCATCGCCACCGGCGCGCAGGCCGCGTACCCGTTCATCCACGTCGGAGAGGGCGCTGATCATCAGGATCGGCGTCGACACGCCGAGGGTGCGCAAGGTGGTGACAATGGCCAGGCCATCGAGCTCCGGGAGCATGCGATCGAGGGTGATCAGGTCGTAATCGCCACTGACTGCCCGCGTCAGGCCTTCGCGGCCGTTGTCGACCCAGTCCACGTCCAGTCCATGACTGCTTAACTCAGCGACGATCTCGCGGGCCGTCACGGCGTCGTCTTCGATGGTCAAAATGCGGGTCATACAGGTTACCTGGTCACACGGGAGTGGGGCATTTTGCCAAGAAATGCCAGCGAGGTTTCTAAAAGAAAATTCATGTAGGCCATTCTCAAGGTCGCCTCGGTCAAATGTGGGAGCCGGCGTGCTCGCGATAGCGGTAGATCAGCCCAAGCATTCGGTGACTGACACGCCGCTATCGCGGGCAAGCCCGCTCCCACAGGGGTTGGCGGTGTCGGTCCTGGGAGTGCATAACGCCCGCCCTCTATGCCTGGTTCTTGCAAGTTGCATGATTCTTGGAAGTTCAACTTGCTTATCTGATTGAAATTAATGGGTTTTTATTTTCAAGGCGACTGGCACGGCGTCTGCACCGTCCGTTTCGACAGATGTAACACCATTTTTCAATGCCTGGAGCACAACAACAATGATGACATCCTCATCCACTTTGCAAGAGTCGAGCACGCTCTCCGGGGTTTCCTGGGGGGCGATCTTTGCCGGGGCTGCGGCCGCCGCTGCGTTGTCCCTGGTCCTGGTGCTGCTGGGCTTCGGCCTGGGCTTTTCGGCGGTGTCGCCGTGGGCCGACAGTGGCATCAGCGCCAAGGGCCTGGGCATTTCCACGATTGTCTGGCTGGCCTTCACCCAGATTGTCGCGGCGGGACTGGGCGGTTATCTCGCCGGTCGGCTGCGGGTCAAGTGGGCCAATATGCATGGCGATGAGGTGTACTTTCGCGACACCGCCCATGGTTTTCTCGCCTGGGCCGTGGCCACGCTGGTGACCGCGACCCTGGTGGTCGGCTCGGTCAGCAGCATCGTCGGTGGTGGGGTGCAGGCCGGTGCGAGTGTGGCCTCGGGCGCAGCCAGCGGCTTGACCCAGGCCGCCGGCAATGCGGCCAATGGCGACGATTTCGGCTATTACGTTGACAGCCTGTTCCGCGATGATCGCCCGGCAGCCGCCAGTGATGACGCAGTGCATGGGGTGGTGGCGCGGATCTTCGCCCGCACCCTGGGCAATGACGGCCAGTTGGCCCCGCAGGACCGTGCCTACCTGGCGCAGTTGATCAGCCAGCGCACCAACCTCAGCCAGGCCGATGCCGAACGGCGCGTCGACCAGGTCTACGGTGACGCCCGCAAAGCCCTGGAAGAGGCCAAGTTGCAAGCCAAGCAGGCCGCCGACACCGCCAGCAAAATCGCCGCCGTGACCTCGCTGTGGACCTTCGTCGCACTGTTGCTCGGTGCTTTCTTCGCCAGTTTCGCCGCCACCTTCGGCGGTCGCCGCCGCGACGCCGTGGTGTATCTGGAAACCATTCGTTAACTCAAGGAGAACGTCATGCGCTCATTACTGCTGTGGTTCCTCGGTGTGCCGATCCCGGTCATTATCCTGATCGCGATCTTCATGCACTAACCCGCGTACCCGCTTGATCAAGGCCGCTCCTGCATGGCAGGGCGGCCTTTTTTAGTCGTCAAACCCTACCTGTTCGTGAATCTCATCAACCTTCAGTTCCAGCCGGTACGCCACCGCAATAAACAGCGCCTGGCACAGGCACAGCGTGGCACTCAGCGAGCGGAACGCGAACGACGACCCTTCATTGACCAGCAGCACCGTGTTGGCGCGCTTGGCCAGCGGTGACAGGTTGCTGTCGGTGATGATCAGCGTCTTGGCCTGGTGGTGCTGGGCGATACGCAGGCAGTGCTGGGTTTCCTTGCCGTAGGGCGTGAAGCTGATCGCGATCACCAAGTCATTGGCGCGCACGCTGCGCATCTGTTCGCGGTAGCTGCCGCCCAGGCCCGAGACCAGGTGGATACGCTTGTTGGTGTGCTGCAGGTTGTAGACCAGATAGTCGGCCACCGCAAAGGAGCGGCGTACGCCGACCACATAGATATTGTCGGCGTTGACCACCAGGTCCACGGCTTTCTCGAAGGCCGCGTCGTCCAGCTCCAGGCCCAGGCGCTCGATGCCCGACAGCGTGGCATTCACGCATTCACGGGCCAGGTCGCCGCCGCTGGCTTTCTGCGACTTGTTGGCGATCATGCTGCGGATGCGCTGCTGGTAGTTCTGCACCGGCGTGGTCTTGTGGGTATACGCCTCGCGAAACAGCGCCTGCATTTCGCTGAAGCCGCTGAAACCAAAGCGCTGGGAAAACCGCACGATGGCCGAAGGGTGAACTTCGCATTCCCGGGCGATATCGCTGATGCGGTCGACCATGATCCGATCGCTCTGCTGGCTCATATAGCTGGCGATGCGCTTGAGCTGGCGGGGCAGGCTTTCGTATTCATCGGTGATCAACTGCAACAGACGCTCGGCATTGATCGGAGGACTGGCGAGAACCTCGGTGACCTCGGTCTCGGCGGGAGCCTGCTGATCGGTGCGGGACATAGGCAATCCTTCTGGCTTGTTCTTACGGAGCATGCGGCTGGCACGTCGCCCCTGACAATAGGTCAATGGGCACAAGTCTACAGGGAAGGCGGCAAAAAATATCTTAATGGAAAATATATTCCACATAAAAAATTTATAGAATAAATATTGATTGATGGCGCCGGACGTCCTAGTCTGCATCCACCAAGAGCGTCGCCGTCACGATGGCAGGCGCGGGCTGATAAAAATAACAGGAGCCAGCATGGGCCAGACTCGTTTTGCCAGTGGTCGTCAATTGGATCTGATTTGTCTTGGACGCATGGGCGTCGATCTTTACGCGCAGCAAGTCGGGGCGCGGCTGGAAGATGTCACCAGTTTCGCCAAGTACCTGGGTGGATCGTCCGCCAATATTGCCTTCGGTACGGCGCGCCTGGGGCTTAAGTCGGCGATGCTGAGCCGGGTCGGCGACGATCATATGGGGCGCTTCCTCGTAGAGTCCCTGGCGCGCGAGGGCTGTGATGTCAGCGGTATCACGCTCGACCCGCAGCGCCTGACCGCCATGGTCCTGCTGGGCCTCAAGGACCGCGAAACCTTCCCCCTGGTGTTCTACCGCGAAAACTGTGCCGACATGGCCCTGCGTGCCGAGGACATTCGCGAAGCCTTTATCGCCAGCAGCAAGGCGCTGCTGATCACCGGCACCCATTTCTCCACCGACGGCGTGTACCAGGCCAGCCTCCAGGCCCTGGATTACGCCGAGCAGCACGGCGTCAAGCGTGTGCTGGATATCGACTACCGCCCAGTGCTCTGGGGCCTGGCAGGCAAGGCTGACGGCGAGACGCGTTTTGTCGCCGACCAGAACGTCAGCCAGCACCTGCAAGGCATCCTGCCGCGCTTTGACCTGATTGTCGGCACCGAAGAGGAATTTTTGATTGCCGGTGCCAGCCACGACCTGCTCAGCGCTTTGCGTAACGTGCGCCAACTGACGGCGGCGACCCTGGTGGTCAAGCTCGGCCCGCAAGGGTGCACGGTGATTCATGGGGATATACCGGCGCGCCTCGAAGACGGTGCGATCTATCCCGGCGTGCGCGTCGAAGTGCTGAATGTGCTGGGCGCCGGCGATGCGTTTATGTCGGGCTTCCTCAGTGGCTGGTTGAACGACGCCGGTGATGCGCGTTGCTGCCAACTGGCCAATGCCTGCGGCGGGTTGGTGGTGTCGCGCCATGCCTGCGCCCCGGCAATGCCGACCCCGGCGGAGCTTGAGTATCTGTTCAACAGCCCGGTGCCTATCACCCGGCCGGATCAGGATTTGGTACTGCAGCGTTTGCATCAGGTCAGTGTGCCGCGCAAAACCTGGAAGCAGCTGTTTGTGTTCGCTTTTGACCATCGCTGGCAATTGCTGGAACTGGCGCAAAAAGGCGGCCAGGACCCGGCGCGGGTCAGCGCGATCAAGCAGCTGTTTATCCAGGCAGTGGAGCGTGTGGAGAGCAAGCTGGGCGAGCAGGGGGTGGAGGCCGATGTGGGCATTTTGGCCGACCAGCGTTTCGGCCAGGATGCGCTGAACGCCGCCACCGGCCGTGGTTGGTGGGTGGCGCGCCCGGTAGAGGTACAGGGTTCGCGGCCGCTGGCGTTCGAACATGGCCGCTCGATCGGCAGCAACCTGATTGCCTGGCCCCAGGAGCAGATCATCAAGTGCCTGGTGCAGTTTCACCCCGACGACGAGCCGCTGCTGCGCCTGGAGCAGGAGGCGCAGCTCAAGGCCCTGTATCAGGCCGCGCAAACCAGTGGCCATGAACTGCTGCTGGAAGTGGTGCCGCCCAAGGATCATCCCTCGACCTACCCGGATGTGCTCTATCGCAGCCTCAAGCGCCTGTACAACCTGGGCATCTACCCGGCCTGGTGGAAGATCGAGGCGCAGAGTGCCGAGCAGTGGCGGCAGCTTGATGAGCTGATCGAGGAGCGCGACCCTTATTGCCGGGGCGTGGTATTGCTGGGCCTGAATGCCTCGGCGCAAGCGTTGGCCGAGGGGTTCCAGCAGGCCAGCCAGAGCCGGACCTGCCGTGGGTTTGCCGTGGGCCGGACGATTTTCCAGGAGCCGAGCAGGGCGTGGATGGCGGGGGAGATTGATGATGAAACCCTGATCCAGCAGGTGCAGCAAACCTTCGAACAACTGATCCAGGCTTGGCGCAGCTCCAGAATTTAAACACGCTCAAAGGTGGGAGCTGGCAAGCCAGCTCCCACAGAAGCAGATATCAGCAGCCTTAAGGTTAAAACAATAAAAGGTGCAGCCATGCCCGCAATCCGTATTGGCATCAACCCCATCTCCTGGAGTAACGACGACCTGCCGGCCCTGGGCGGCGAAACGCCCTTGAGCACCGCGCTCAGCGAAGGCAAGGCCATCGGTTACGAAGGTTTTGAACTCAACGGCAAGTTCCCCAAGGACGCCAAGGGCGTGGGCGATGTGTTACGCCCCTACGACCTGGCACTGGTCTCCGGCTGGTACTCCAGCCGCCTGGCCCGGCGCTCGGTGGCCGAGGAAATCGACGCCATCGCCAGCCATGTGCAACTGCTGCGCGAGAACGGCGCCACGGTGCTGGTCTACGGCGAAGTGGCCGACTCGATCCAGGGCTCGCCGATCCGCCTGATCGAACGCCCGCGTTTTCACAGCGAGCAGGCATGGCAAGCCTATGCCGACAAACTCACCGAATTGGCGCGTTTTACCCTGTCCCAGGGCGTGCGCCTGGCCTACCACCATCATATGGGCGCGTACGTCGAGTCCCCGGAGGACATTGACACCCTGATGCGCCTCACCGGCCCGGAGGTCGGCCTGCTGTTCGATTCGGGGCACTGCTATATGGGCGGCGGCGAGCCGGTCGAGGTGCTACGCAAGCATCTGGGGCGCGTGTGCCATGTGCACTTCAAGGATGTGCGCAAAGCGGTGGTGCAACTGGCGCGCAACCAGCTGTGGAGCTTCCCCGACTGCATCGTCAATGGCACCTTCACCGTGCCGGGCGATGGCGATATCGACTTCGCCGAGTTGCTGGATGTGCTGCTGGGCGCCGGCTATCGTGGCTGGCTGGTGGTGGAAGCCGAGCAGGATCCGGCCGTGGCACCCAGCTATATCTATGCGAAAAAAGGCTTCGATACCTTGCGCGCGCTGCTGGATGCGAGGGCTGCACAATGAGCCTGCTGGTCAAAAGCACCCCGCGCGGGCCAACCATGGTCGCACTGCCAGAGGGGCGCCTGGAATATGTAGGGTTTGCCGCTTACCGCCTGAGCCTGGGGCAAACACTGCCGGTCAGCGCCGACGACAACGAGCTGTGCCTGGTGCTGCTCAGTGGCCGGGTCACGATCGAGGGCGAAGGGTTCAGTTGGCAGAACCTGGGTGATCGCCAATCGGTATTTGAAGACAAATCGCCGTTCGCCGCCTACCTGCCACCGGGCACCCTTGCCCAGGTGACCGCCCTGAGCGATGTGCAGATCGCCGTCTGCGCCGCGCCGGGCGCCACGGCCGGCGGTTTCACGCCCCGGCTGATCCGCCCTGAGCAGTGTCGGCGCAGCGTGCGTGGCAAGGGCGCCAACACGCGTTATGTCTGCGACATCCTGCCCGACAGCGAGCCGGCCCATTCGCTGCTGGTGGTGGAGGTGCGCACGCCGTCCGGGCACTCATCCAGCTACCCGCCGCACAAGCACGATACCGATGACTTGCCGCACCAGAGCTTTCTTGAAGAAACCTATTACCACCAGATCAACCCGTCCCAGGGCTTTGTGTTCCAGCGGGTGTACACCGACGACCGCAGCATCGACCAGGCCATGGCCGTGGAAAACCACGACCTGGTGGTGGTGCCCAAGGGCTATCACCCCGTCAGCGTGCCCTATGGCTACGAGTCCTATTACTTGAATGTGATGGCCGGCCCCAAGCGCGCCTGGCACTTTCACAATGACCCGCAGCACAGTTGGCTGCTGGATCTTTAACCCGTAGGCGCCGAGGGGACCCAACATGACCACCACCCGATTGACCATGGCCCAGGCCCTGGTGAAGTTCCTCGATAACCAGTACATCGAAGTCGATGGCGTGCAGAGCAAGTTTGTCGCCGGGGTGTTCACCATCTTCGGCCACGGCAATGTGCTGGGCCTGGGCCAGGCCCTGGAGCAAGACAGTGGCGACCTGGTGGTGCACCAGGGCCGCAACGAGCAGGGCATGGCCCATGCCGCGATTGGTTTTGCCAAGCAGCATCTGCGGCGCAAGGTCTACGCCTGCACCGCTTCGGTCGGCCCCGGCGCGGCGAATATGCTGACCGCCGCCGCCACTGCCACGGCCAACCGCATCCCTTTGTTACTGCTACCCGGCGATGTGTATGCCTGCCGCCAGCCGGACCCGGTGTTGCAGCAGATCGAACAATTCCATGACCTGAGCATCAGCACCAACGACGCGTTTCGTGCGGTGAGCAAGTACTGGGATCGCATCAACCGTCCCGAGCAGTTGATGAGTGCGGCGATCCACGCCATGCGTGTCTTGACCGACCCGGCCGAAACCGGCGCGGTGACCCTGGCCTTGCCCCAGGACGTGCAGGCCGAGGCCTGGGATTACCCCGATTATTTCCTGCAAAAGCGCGTGCACCGTCTGGAGCGCCGCCCGGCCAGCGAAGCGATGCTGCGCGACGCTGTCACGCTGCTCAAGTCCAAGGGCAAACCGCTGATTATCTGCGGTGGCGGGGTCAAGTACTCCGGCGCGAATGCCGCGCTGCAGGCCTTTGCCGAGCGCTTTCAGATCCCCTTTGCCGAGACCCAGGCCGGCAAGAGCGCCATCGTCTCCAGCCACCCGCTGAATGTCGGCGGTATCGGCGAAACCGGCTGCCTGGCCGCCAACCTGCTGGCTCGGGACGCCGACCTGATCATCGGCATTGGCACGCGCTATACCGACTTCACTACCTCCTCCAAGTCGCTGTTCCAGCATCCCGAGGTGCAGTTTCTCAACCTCAATATCAGCCCCGGCGATGTACTGAAACTCGACGGGGTCCAGGTGCTGGCAGATGCCAAGGTCGGGCTGCAAGCATTGGCCGACGCGCTGGGCGATTACGCTACGCAATGGGGCGAGCAGCCACGCCAGGCCCGTGCGCAGGGGGATGCCGAGGTGGACCGGGTCCATCAGGCGCGCTACACCGACGCCGACTTCACCCCAGAGGTCAACGACCATATGGACCCGGCGGTGCTGCGCGAATTTATCGAGCTGACCGGCTCCTGCCTGACCCAGAGCCAGGTGCTCGGCGTGCTCAACGCAACCCTGGCCGACGATGCGGTGATTGTCGCCGCCGCCGGCAGCCTGCCGGGGGATTTGCAGCGCAGCTGGCGCAGCAAGGGCGTCAACACTTACCACGTCGAGTACGGTTATTCGTGCATGGGCTACGAGATCAATGCGGCATTGGGCGTGAAGCTGGCCGAGCCGGCGCGGGAGGTCTATGCCCTGGTCGGCGATGGCTCGTACATGATGCTGCATTCGGAGCTGGCGACCTCGATCCAGGAGCGGCGCAAGATCAATGTGGTGTTGCTGGACAACATGGCCTTCGGTTGCATCAACAACCTGCAGATGGGCAATGGCATGGACAGCTTCGGCACCGAGTTTCGCTTCCGCAACCCCGACAGCGGCAAGCTCGATGGCGGCCTGGTGCCGGTGGATTTCGCCATGAGCGCGGCGGCCTATGGCTGCAAGACCTACAAGGTCACGACTGTGGAACAACTGCACGCCGCGCTGGCCGATGCGCGAGCGCAGAGCGTGTCGACGCTGATTGATATCAAGGTGCTGCCCAAAACCATGATTCACGGCTACCTGTCGTGGTGGCGGGTCGGTGTGGCGCAGGTCTCCACCAGCGAACGCACCAACGCCTGCGCCAAACAACTTAATGAACGCCTGGCCAAGGCCCGGCAGTACTGACAATAAGAGGAGTGTTGCCATGTCTTTGAAGCTGGGTGTGATCGGTACGGGCGCTATCGGCCGGGACCATATCCGCCGCTGCAGCCAGACCTTGCTCAACAGCCAGGTGGTGGCGGTCACCGATATCAACCTTGAGCAGGCGGCCCAGGTGGTGGCTGACTTGCAACTGAACGCCGAGGTGTACGCCGACGGTCATGCGCTGATCCATTCGGCGCAGGTCGAGGCGGTGCTGGTCACCTCCTGGGGGCCGAGCCATGAGGAATTTGTGCTGGCGGCTATCGCGGCCGGCAAACCGGTGTTCTGTGAAAAACCCCTGGCCGTCACCGCCGAGGGCTGTCGCAAGATCGTCGAGGCGGAAGTGGCCCACGGCAAACGCCTGGTCCAGGTCGGTTTTATGCGCCCGTATGACCAGGGCTACCAGGCCCTCAAGGCGGTGCTCGACAGCGGCCAGATCGGCGAACCGTTGATGCTGCATTGCGCCCACCGCAACCCGAGCGTGGGTGAGAACTACAACACCAGCATGGCCATCACCGACACCTTGATCCACGAGCTGGACGTGTTGCGCTGGCTGCTGGCCGATGACTATGTGTCGGTGCAGGTGGTGTTCCCGCGTAAAACCAGCAAGGCCCTGAGCCATTTGCGCGACCCGCAGATCGTGCTGCTGGAAACCGCCAGGGGCACGCGGATTGATGTGGAAGTGTTTGTGAACTGCCAGTACGGCTACGACATTCAGTGCGAGGTGGTGGGGGAGACCGGCATTGCCAAATTGCCAGAGCCGTCCCAGGTGCAATTGCGCAGCGGCGCCAAGCTGTCGAATGCGATTCTGATGGATTGGAAAGACCGCTTTATCGCGGCCTATGACGTCGAGTTGCAGGCCTTTATTGATGGCGTGCGGGCCGGCCAGGTAGGTGGGCCTTCGGCGTGGGATGGCTTTGCCGCAGCGGTGGCGGCGGACGCGTGTATCGAGGCCCAGGGCAGTGGGCAGATCGTTGCGGTCAGCCTGCCGCAGCGCCCGGCATTCTACGGCTAGTGCGGTCAGTGTAGGCGCTGGCTTGCCTGCGATAGCGGTGGATCAGCAACAGATGTAGGGCCTGAAACACCGCTATCGCAGGCACGCCAGCTCCCACATTTTTTGACTGGGTTTCCATTCCAAGAAGGAGTTGGTTCATGCGAATCGGACTGGTTGGATACGGCCATGGCGGCCGTTTTTTTCATGCCCCGCTGATCGCCACATTGCCCGGGGCGACGTTTGTCGGCGTGGTGACCCGCTCCCCCGAGCGCCGCCAGCAACTGGCGACGGAGCATCCCGGGGTGCCTGCCTTCGACAGCATTGCGCAGATCGTCGAAGCCGGGGTGGAGGTGCTGGTGATTTCCACCACCCTCAAAGGGCGCCCGGCCCTGGTGCTGGAGGCCATTGAGTACGGTGTGGCGGTGGTCAGCGACAAACCCTTCGCCAGCAATGCCGAGCAGGCCCTGGCGCTGATTAGCGCCGCCGAACGCGAGGGGGTAGCACTCAGCGTCTACCAGAACCGGCGTTGGGACTCGGACTACCTGACCCTGCGCAAGCTGATCGACGCCGGCGCCCTGGGCAGCATCACCCGCTTTGAGTCCCGGGTGGAGCGCTACAGCCCACAGGCCCTGGGCAACGCCAGCGGTGGCGGGTTCCTGCGTGACCTGGGCAGTCACCTGGTGGACCAGGCCTTGCAACTGTTTGGCCCGGTGGAGCGGGTGTATGCACAATTGCAGTACAGCGCCGAGCACCCCACCCTCGATCATGGCTTTTTTGTCAGCCTGACCCACGCCAACGGGGTGATTTCCCACCTGTGGGGCAGCGCCCTGCAAAACTGCCAGGGCCCGCGTTTTCGGGTCAATGGCACGGCGGGCTGCTACACCGTCGACGGCCTGGACGGCCAGGAGCAAGCGCTGCTGGCCGGCAAAAGTCCGAAGACCGAAGGCGAGCACTGGGGCGCCGAAGAACATCGACGCTGGGGCTGGTTCGAGCAAGGTGCGGAACGCGAGCGTATCCCCTCGGAAAAGGGCGCCTGGAACCAGTTCTATCGCCAGTTGCAAAGTGCAATCCAGGGCCAGGGCGCGCTGCCGGTGCAGGCCATGGATGCCTGGGAAACCACGCGCGTGCTGGATGCCGCCCGGCTCAGCGCCGAGCGCCGGCAAGTGGTGGAGATGGTGACGATGGAAGGCGGAGAATGGAAATAGAATAAAATTCTAAAATGAGTTGATATGGAAATTATTTTCCAATAAAGTCATTTCCAGGTTGCCGAAAGTCCATCTCGTCCTTCCTTTATAAGGGGGCCGGGGGACTCAACAAAAACAAGATAAAACAACCAGGTACCGTCAGATGAAAATCTTCAGCGCTGTACTGCGAGTGTTACGTTCTGCCTTCCTGCCCCGCGCACGGCCCTTCTATTTCTCTTTTCTCAATGTCCTTTGCGTGGAAAGCAAGGGTGCCCTGGTGTGCTGCATTCCGGGAGCGCCGGTGGTCCGGCTGCCTGCCGCAGCCCCCTCGCTCTGATAAACGCTACGTCCAGAAAACCAACAAGAAAGTGGAGACAGACCGTTCATGAAGACCCAGATCCGTTTCGCCTCGCTGGCCTTGTCGATGATGCTCGGCAGTGGCGTGGCTTCAGCCGCCGATATCAAGATTGGCGTCAGCATGTCGCAGTTCGACGACACCTTCCTCACCTACCTGCGTGAGGATATGGACAAGCAAGCCAAGTCCTACCCCAAGGGCGATGCTGTGCAACTGCAGTTCGAGGACGCCCGTGCCGACGTGGTCAAGCAACTGAGCCAGGTCGAGAACTTTATCAGCCAGAAAGTCGATGCCATGGTGGTCAACCCGGTGGATACGGCCTCCACCGCGCGCATCACTAAAGCGGCGGTGGCGGCGGGTATCCCGCTGGTCTACGTCAACCGTCGTCCGGATCAGGCCGACCTGCCCAAAGGGGTGGTGACGGTGACGTCCAATGACGTCGAGGCCGGCAGGCTGCAAATGCAGTACGTGGCCGAGAAGCTGGGCGGCAAAGGCAAAATCGTGATTCTGCTGGGTGACCTGGCCAACAACTCGACGACCAATCGCACCAAGGGTGTCAAGGAGATCCTCGACAAATACCCGGACATCAAGATTGAACAGGAACAGACCGGGATCTGGCTGCGGGACAAGGGCATGACCCTGGTGAACGATTGGCTGACCCAGGGCCGCGAGTTCAATGCGGTCGTGGCCAACAACGACGAAATGGCAATTGGCGCCGCCATGGCCTTGAAAACCGCCGGGGTGAAACCCGGCAGCGTGTTGATTGGCGGCGTCGATGGCACGCCCGACGGGTTGAATGCGATCACCAAGGGCGAGATGGCGCTCTCGGTGTTCCAGGATGCCAAGGGGCAGGCGATCGGTTCGGTGGAGGCGGCCGTGAAAATGGCCAGGGGCGAGGCGGTCGAGCAAAACGTCGTGGTGCCTTTCCAACTGATCACCCCTGACAACGTCGCGTCATTTAAGTAGCGTTCAATCACAACAATAAGCGGGCAGGGCGGTCACAGCCGCCCTGCCGATGGAGCCCCGATATGCTTGTTCAAGCGACTGCTGTGCAGCCCGCAGGTGTAGAACAACCCTACCTGTTGGAAATCGCCCATATCAGCAAAGGCTTTCCCGGCGTCGTGGCCCTGGACGATGTGCAACTGCGGGTGCGCCCAGGCTCGGTCCTGGCACTGATGGGAGAGAACGGCGCCGGCAAGTCGACGCTGATGAAAATCATCGCCGGCATCTACCAGCCCGACGCCGGGGAAATCCGCCTGCGGGGCAAGCCGGTGGTGTTTGACACGCCTCTGGCCGCCTTGCAGGCGGGCATCGCGATGATCCACCAGGAGCTCAACCTGATGCCCCATATGAGCATCGCCGAGAACATCTGGATCGGCCGCGAACAGCTCAACGGCCTGCGCCTAGTCAATCACCGCGCCATGCATCGCCGCACTGCCGAGTTGCTGGCGCGCCTGCGGATCAACCTGGACCCAGAGGAGCAGGTCGGCAACCTGAGCATTGCCGAGCGGCAGATGGTGGAGATTGCCAAGGCGGTGTCCTACGACTCGGACATCCTGATCATGGATGAGCCGACGTCGGCGATTACCGACAAGGAAGTGGCCCACCTGTTTTCGATCATTGCCGACCTCAAGGCCCAGGGCAAAGGCATCATCTATATCACCCACAAAATGAATGAAGTGTTCGCCATCGCCGATGAAGTGGCAGTGTTTCGCGATGGCGCCTACATCGGTCTGCAACGGGCCGACAGCATGGACAGCGACAGCCTGATCTCGATGATGGTCGGGCGCGAATTGAGCCAGTTGTTCCCGGTGCGCGAGACGCCCATCGGCGAGTTGTTGCTGTCGGTGCGCGACCTGCGCCTGGACGGAGTGTTCCAGGGCGTGTCCTTTGATCTGCATGCCGGCGAAATCCTCGGCATTGCCGGGCTGATGGGCTCGGGTCGCACCAACGTGGCGGAAACGCTCTTCGGCATTACCCCCAGCGACGGCGGCGAGATCCGCCTCGACGGCCAGGCGTTGCGTATCAGCGACCCGCATATGGCCATCCAGCAGGGGTTTGCACTGTTGACCGAGGACCGCAAGCTCAGTGGCCTGTTCCCGTGCCTGTCGGTCCTGGAAAACATGGAAATGGCCGTGCTGCCCCATTACTCGGGCAATGGCTTTATCCAGCAAAAAGCCCTGCGCGCCTTGTGCGAAGACATGTGCAAGAAACTGCGGGTGAAAACCCCCTCCCTTGAGCAGTGCATCGACACCCTGTCTGGTGGCAATCAGCAAAAGGCCCTGCTGGCACGTTGGCTGATGACCAATCCTCGGCTGTTGATCCTTGACGAACCGACCCGTGGTATCGACGTCGGCGCCAAGGCCGAGATCTACCGCTTGATTGCCTTCCTGGCCAGTGAAGGCATGGCGGTGATCATGATTTCTTCGGAACTGCCGGAGGTGCTGGGTATGAGCGACCGGGTGATGGTCATGCACGAAGGCGATTTGATGGGCACCCTGGACCGGGCCGAGGCCACCCAGGAAAAAGTCATGCAGTTGGCTTCCGGTATGACGGCAGTCCACTAACGAATAAAAAGGTGACGGGCAATGAACGCAATACTGGAAAGCAAACCCGAGGAAAAGAAGCCCGCCGCGGCACCGGTCAAGAGTCGGCGGCGGTTCCCTACCGAACTGAGCATTTTTCTGGTGCTGATCGGTATCGGCCTGGTGTTCGAACTGTTTGGCTGGATCGTACGGGACCAGAGCTTTTTGATGAACTCCCAGCGCCTGGTGCTGATGATCCTGCAAGTGTCGATCATCGGTTTGCTGGCGATTGGCGTGACCCAGGTGATCATCACCACGGGGATCGACCTGTCCTCGGGTTCGGTGCTGGCGTTGTCGGCGATGATCGCCGCGAGTCTGGCGCAGACCTCGGACTTTTCCCGGGCGGTGTTTCCATCGCTGACGGACTTGCCGGTGTGGATCCCGGTGGTCGCCGGCCTGGGCGTGGGCCTGCTGGCGGGGGCAATCAATGGCAGCATCATCGCCATTACCGGCATCCCGCCGTTTATTGCGACCCTCGGCATGATGGTCTCGGCCCGTGGCCTGGCACGTTATTACACCGAAGGCCAGCCGGTGAGCATGCTCTCGGATTCCTACACGGCCATCGGCCATGGCGCGATGCCGGTGATCATCTTTCTGGTGGTGGCGGTGATCTTCCACATTGCCCTGCGCTACACCAAGTACGGCAAGTACACCTACGCCATCGGCGGCAACATGCAGGCGGCGCGCACCTCGGGGATCAACGTCAAGCGCCACCTGATCATCGTCTACAGCATCGCCGGGCTGCTGGCCGGGCTGGCGGGTGTGGTTGCCTCGGCACGGGCGGCTACCGGGCAGGCGGGGATGGGCATGTCTTATGAGCTGGACGCGATCGCGGCTGCGGTCATCGGCGGCACCAGCCTGGCGGGCGGGGTGGGGCGTATCACCGGCACGGTGATTGGCGCGCTGATTCTCGGGGTGATGGCCAGTGGGTTTACCTTCGTCGGGGTGGATGCCTATATCCAGGACATCATCAAGGGCCTGATCATCGTGGTGGCGGTGGTGATCGACCAGTATCGCAACAAGCGCAAACTCAAGCGCTGAGCGAGGTTTGAACCAAAAAGTGGGGCTTGTTTGTGTGGGAGCGGGCTTGCCTGCGATAGCGATGGGTCAGTCAAATATCTATCAACTGACCCACCGCTATCGCGGGCAAGCCCGCTTCCACATAACCGTTTGTCTTCTATATAGCTCCACGACACTGAATTTCTTGCTATAAACGCACTCCGATAACCGCCTGCCAAGCCCGTCCTGGTGCCTTTTAGGGGAATGTCGGACAAATTGCCTGTCATTTCAGTTGCTGCGCCCTCAAGTCGGCCGTAGACTGCCGCCCCTCGTAAATTGAGTGCCGGGTGGCGCTTGGAATGGACGGCGTCTTTCCCCGACCTCCAGAGGTTGGCCGGAACGCTCCCTTATTCGCCTTAATGCACGTATTTTTTATAGAGAAATCAATGACAAAGGAAAAGTTGCTGGCCATGCCGGCGGATGACTACATGAATGCCGAGCAGCACGCTTTTTTCGAGAAGTTGTTGCAAGACATGAAAGTCGAGCACCACGAGCGCATTGAGCAAAACCGCATCGCCATTGAAAGCCTGGACACCCCGGCCGACCCGGCTGACGCCGCCTCGGTTGAAGAAGAGCGCACCTGGTTGGTCAACGCCATCGACCGCGACCAGCGCATGCTGCCGCAACTTGAACAGGCCCTGGGCCGTATCAAGGAAGATTCCTTTGGCTGGTGTGACGACAGCGGCGAGCCTATCGGCCTCAAGCGCCTGCTGATCAGCCCGACCACCAAGTACTGCATCGAAGCGCAAGAGCGCCACGAGCAAATCGACAAGCATCAGCGCCAGGCCTGATCTGTTTGATGTTGTAGGCGCCGGCGAGCCGGCCCCTACAGATCCCCGCGTGTCATCCCCCCGTCTATTGATCTGCTGCAAGCCCTAACACCAAAGGCCCATAGATAATGGCCAGATAGTGGCGTTTAATGCAGGCACAATAATGACAAGCAGTGGGGTGACAAACATGGCCGGGGATGGATCTCTGATGGGCGCCGCCGTGGTGCCGCACACGGTGAACCGCCGGCTGGCTGGCTGGGTGACTCCGCTGCTGCAAAGCATCGCCCTGGTGCTGATACTGTCGGGCCTGGCGTTCGCCAACCTGTCGATCTACCTCTGCCTGCCCGTGGCCCTGTTGCTGATCTGGCTGCCGTGCCTGAAAAGGCCGGCCCGCAGTCCTGCGCCTGATGTCAGCGAGGATGCCATTGGCGCGTTGACTCGCGATCTGTCCTACACCACCAGCCATAATGCGCTGTCGGCCGCTGGCGTGGCCTATTCGGTCAAGCAACTGGCCGCCAGGTTGCAATCGCAATTGAGCGCGGCCCAGCAAATCGTCAGCAGTGCCGAAGTGATGATTGGCACCGAGCAAGTCACTTCCCAGCTCAGCCGCGAGGCCCTGGGGGCGGCCGGCCAGGCCCATCAGCGCAGCACCGAAGGGCGTGCGGTGCTGGGGGAGTCCATCAGCCGCATGCATCAGCTCAGCCAGCGTGCCAGCGACAGCCGGCAATTGATCGAGGCCCTGAGCCAGCGCAGCGAAGAAATCCAGCGCGTGACCCTGGTGATTCAGTCGATTGCCAGCCAGACCAATCTGTTGGCCTTGAATGCCGCCATTGAAGCCGCCCGCGCCGGTGAGCATGGGCGTGGGTTTGCCGTGGTGGCCGACGAAGTGCGCGGCCTGGCGGGCCGTACGGCGATCGCCACCGATGAAGTGGGGGTGATGGTCGCTGACATCCAGCAGCGTACCGCCCAGGTGGTGGAGCAAATCCGCCAACTGTCCGTGGATTTGCAGGCCGGCGTCGAGCAAGTGGAGCATGCCGGCGAGCAACTGGAGAGCATTGCCACGTTGGCGGCGGGTGTGGAGGGCCAGGTCAGCGAGATTGCCCAGGGCACCGAGACCAACCGTGCGCAACTCGACAGCCTGTTCCATGCCGTGGAGCAGATGCGCAGCGACCTGACCGTCAGCGACCAACAGACCCAGCAATTGGCCCAGGCCGCCGTGCAAATGGAAGGGCAGGCCGAAACCATCAGCGAGCGCCTGGCCGAAGTCGGTCTGGATGATTATCACCAACGTATCTACGACCTCGCCCGCGAAGGCGCCAGCCAGATCGCCGCGCAGTTCGAGGCGGATATCCAACAGAACCGCATCAGCCTTGATGACCTGTTCAATCGCAGCTACACGCCGATAGCCAACAGCCACCCGACCAAATATCACAGCCGCTTCGACGGCTACACCGATCAGGTCTTGCCCGCTATCCAGGAAGCCTTGCTGCCCCGTCATGAAGGGCTGGTGTTCGCAATTGCCTGCACACCACAGGGCTATGTGCCGACGCACAACAAGGCGTTTTCCCAGGCACTGACCGGGGATGCCCAGGTTGATGCCGTGAACAATCGCACCAAGCGCAAGTTTGAAGACCGCACCGGGATCCGCTGTGGCAGCCACCAGCAGGCTGTGTTGTTGCAAACCTATACCCGTGACACCGGGGAGTTGATGCACGATCTGTCCGTGCCGATCATGGTCAACGGCCGGCATTGGGGCGGTTTGCGCCTGGGCTATAAGCCTGAAGGGCAGGCTGGGGCGCGCTAGACCCTGGCCAGGATTGTTGCGTGTTATGCAAGGAAGCTTTTACGCCGGTCGCTTTTTCCGGTGAAAGGAACCGCTTAAGATGCGGCATGTCGTTAGCTGGCTAACTAATCTAGCGGAGAACTTCCATGCAAAACAAAGTCGATGTGGCGGTGATGATTGGCAGTGGGGTGCCACAGACCCTGCGTGCGCTGGGCCTGCGCGCCTGTTGGGTGGTGTTGCTCAACGGGGAACAGCGCGGCACGGCCTTCGCCAGTCGCGACGAAGCCCAGGAGTGCCGCGCCGCCTGGCAGGCCCTGATGGACCTCGAGCAATCAGACCGCCTGCACTGAGGGCCGGTCAGGCGCTCTGATGCAGGCGCTGGTTCAGCTCATCCACGGCAATCGCCCAGTCCGCATCTTCGCGTAGCTCTTCCTTGAGGAACTGCGCCTGTTGTGGGGTCCAGAAAGGCGCGTCGATCAGCTTCACATCCTCTGGCAGGGGTTGTTCACCGATAAATTTGTCAATGGCTGCAGGCGAGGCTTCCAGGCCCAATTGTTCGAACAGGTCGTGTAGGGTATGCGTTGGCGCGTCCATTTCATTCTCCAAAAGAGTGAGCTTCTACTCGTATGGGAGGTGTGCCAGTGCGCATAGTTCGATTTGGCTGCAGCCGCTCCTCAACGGGCAGGGGGGCAGAGGAGGGCTTCCAGTTCCTTGGCCAGGGCGCAGGCCTTGTTGTGATCACTGCGAAAGCCTTTGATCCGGCCGCTGGGCACTTCCAGGATATGGAAAAAATTCCTTCCCGCGGGGACGACGCGGTACAAGGCGAAATCTGCGCACACGCCATTGGCATACACGCTGTAGAATAGCGCGCTATCCTTGCGTGATAAGGCACCGGAAGTCTGTGTCGGTTGGCGTTGAACTCGTTGCATGACCAGCTCCTTTCGATCTATTGACCTGCTTGCAGCATTTCGGGTGGTTTTGAGCTGCGTTGCTGTTCTAATATTGTTGTCGGCAGCTCACGTTCGGTTCCATCCAACGTTTTTCCTTGGTTTTTGGCTGTCGGAAAACCACCCTTTCAAGTGGGGTATTCTCTGAAGTGGGGCGTCCAGTATTCTCTGGCCGATAAACCTGTGATTTCCTGCAAAGCCTGACGACCTTGTACAAGGACTGTCATGCCCGGCTGCACGAGTCTGGCGGGAATCAACTTCAGTATGTTTTTTCAATGTGTCGAGCCGTATCGGCCTTTTTTTGTGCTGCCTGCCTCGGGCGGGTAGCGCTTTTTTAGATGTGGGGGCGTTTCCTTGGCAGTCAGTAATCTGGATATGCACGCATTGTTCGTGCTGGGTGATTTGCGCGCGAAGTTGGTTAAACAATTTCAGTCGCGGTTTGTTTACATCACGGAACAAACCCCTGAAGGCATTTACATTGCCGAAATAGATACCGAAACAGCGCTGGTGGTAGATGACAAGCCTCGACTGGAACTCAAGGTCGGCGATCATTTTCGTGCGGCAGTCCTGCCCAGTCGTGAAGGTGGCAAGTTCGAACTGAAGTTTCGCGACATCAAGTTGACGGTCTATGGCCTGGGCGACTATGCATTTGTGTCCACCGCGCAGGGCGAGGGCATTGTGTTCAAGGAAGGTCACAGCGTAATGCTGGTGTTCGCCGCCAATGAACAATTGCAGGAAGGCCTGAGCAAGACCCTCAAGGCCGTGACCGGCAAAGCCGCCAAGTGGCGCAAAGGTGAGCTGGTGACGTTCAAGGCCAGCGAATAATGAGCGAAGGCCGGGCACAGTTTCACCAGCAACACCTGGCGGATGCCCAAGCCAAGGCTGCTGAACTGTTTGCCCGCAAAGATGATCTGCAAGGTGCCTGGTTGAACTGGGTGGCCAGCCAACTGTATGCCCTGCGGCCTGCCGAGTACGCCAGCATGGTGCGCCGGGAACTACAGCGTTTGCATCAGCAGCCCTGAATATCGGCAACCGTTTGAACCTCTACTACAGTTCAGTGGACTTAATTGTTCAGAGGCTTTCGCGGCGTGCCAGCAAAGCCATCCACCCTGGCTGTGCATACACGAGGTTCAAAGGCATGAAAGCAATTCGCGCGCTGTTGGCAGCGTCCGTTACCACCCTGGGCCTGTCGATGGCGGCCGCACCGGTAGCGGCTGCCCAGGCGCCCATTCACTTTGCCGACCTGAATTGGGAAAGTGGCAGCCTGATCACCGAAGTTCTGCGGTTTATCGTCGAGAAAGGCTACGATTTACCCACCGACACCTTGCCCGGAACCACCATCACCCTGGAAACCGCCCTGGCGAAAAATGATATCCAGGTGATTGGCGAGGAGTGGGCGGGCCGCAGCCCGGTGTGGATCAAGGCGCAAGCCGAGGGCAAGGTGGTTGGCCTGGGGGATACCGTCAAGGGTGCGACCGAAGGTTGGTGGGTGCCGGAATACGTGGTCAAAGGCGACCCGGACAAGGGCATTGCGCCGTTGGCACCTGAGCTGCGTAGCGTAAAGGACCTGGTGCGCTACAAGGACGTGTTCGCGGACCCGGAAGCCCCGGGCAAGGGGCGGTTCCTCAACAGCCCTATCGGCTGGACCTCGGAAGTGGTCAATAAGCAAAAACTCAAGGCTTACGGCCTGGACGACAGCTACGTCAACTTTCGCAGCGGTTCAGGCGCGGCGCTGGATGCCGAGATTGCCTCGTCGATCCGCCGTGGCAAGCCGATCCTGTTCTACTACTGGTCGCCAACCCCCTTGATGGGGCGTTACAAGTTGGTCCAGCTGGAGGAGCCGGCGTTCGACGCCGAGGCCTGGAAGACCCTGACCGATGCCGACAATCCCAACCCCAAGCCCACGCGTTCGTTGGCGTCCAAGCTGAGCATTGGCGTGTCCACGCCGTTCCAGCAGCAGTATCCGCAGATTGCGCAGTTCTTTGAAAAAGTCGACTTTCCGATTGGCCCGCTCAATCAGGCCCTGGCGACGATGAGCGAGAAACACACCCCGCCCCGTGAAGTGGCGCAGGCGTTTCTCAAGGATCACCCGCAGGTGTGGAAGGCCTGGTTGACGGAGGAAGTGGCCGCAAAGGTCGAGGCCAGCCTCAAATAACCTTTCATGTGAGGATCAAGCTGTGGGCGCGGGCTTGTGTGGGAGCGGGCTTGCCCGCGATAGCGGTGGTTCGGCAGCCCAATGTATTGACTGACACTCAGCCATCGCGGGCAAGCCCGCTCCCACAGTTTTAATTGCATTCCAGCCTTAGAACTGGGTCTGCACGGCCAATTCAAAGGTGCGCGGCGACCCCAGGTAATACGCCGGCGACACATGGGCAAACTGCGCATACACCTCATTGGTCAGGTTGCGCACCCGGCCCGTCACCGAGGTGTGTTGATCGACCTTATAGGTCAGGAACGTGCCAAACAGGGTATACGCGGGCACCGTCAGGGTATTGGCATTGTCGGCATACACCTGCGCCACGTACCGCGCGTCTACGCCACCTTGCCAGGCGGGGGCGATGTCATAGGTCAGCCACAGGTTGCCCACCCGTTTCGGTACGTTGGTCGGTGTATTGCCCTTGCGCGACACCACTGCGCCGCTGGCGGTTTTCTCGTTGAAGTCATCGTATTGCGCGTCGACCCAGGCGAAGTTGCCTTCCGCCAACAGCTTGGGGGTGATGCGCAATGAGCTGGCCAGCTCGATGCCCTTGGACGACTGCGCACCCACCGCAATGCTGCGGGTGGGGTCTTGTGGATCGGTCACGGCAAAGTCTTTGCGCTCGATGTGGTAGGCGGCCACGGTGGCTGAACCACGCCCGTCCAGATAATCGAACTTGCTGCCCACTTCCCATTGCTTGCCGGTGGAGACATCAAACACCTGGGTGGTGCTGGTGGGCTGTTCGGCGGCGGTGCTGTATTGCACGTAGACATTGGCCGACGGGATGAACTGGTAGGTCAGGCCCACCCGCCCGGTGACCGGCTCCCAACGTCGCTTGACGTTACCCAGGTTGTCGCGGTGGCTGGTCACGTCCAGATCGATGGCGTCATAACGCAGGCCGGTCAGCAGCGACAGCGTGTCGGTCAGGCCCAGGCGGTTTTCGACAAACAGCGCCTTGGTCGTCACTTCGGTGGTCTTGTCCTTGATAAAGCCGGGCCGGGTGCCGGGCAGGTCGTAGAAATGCCCCGGATCGTAGTGGTTGGGGTCCACCGCGTTCTTGGGGGATACGTTCAACGGGCTGTTGGTGGTGCTGTTGACCTTGTATTCGAAACCGCCGGACCAGGTAGTGGCCAGGCCGAACACACTGCTGTCATGGCGCAGCTCGAACTGGTTGCCGTTCTGTTCGCCCTGATGCCGTACCTGATAGGCCGTCGAGCGGTTCACCACGCTGTTGTCTGGGCTGTACTGGTAGGTCTCCAGGTTGCGGTAGTCGCGCTGGCTGTCCAGGTGGTAGAGGGTGTTGCGCAGGGTGGTGCTGTCGTTGATCCGATAGTCGATGATCGAGCGGGCCCAGATCGTGCGTTGTTCGTAGCGGCCATCGGCGACGTTGTAGTTGTTGAAACGGTTGTGCTTGTCGATCTTCAGCTCGCCGGCCTTGGGGTTGAGCACCGGGGTGCCCCAGTACGGGCTGTCTTCGTGTTCGTCCTGGTATTCCAGGGCCAGGGTGTGGGACAGGTTGGGCGTCAGGTCGCTGAGCAGGGAAAACGCCACGCTCCAGGACTCCCGTTGCTGGCGGTCGATATGGGTGTGGTTGGTGTTGCGGCTGACATCCAGGCGCGCATAGTGCTGGACCTCGGCGCCGGGCTCGGTCAGGGCGTGGTTGAGGCCCAGGGCGATGCCGGTGGTGTCGTAGCTGCCGTAGTTGATCTGGCCTTCGACGGCCTGTTCTTCGCGGTTGGCCAGCTTGGTCACGTAGTTCAGCGAACCGCCCACGGAGCCGGCACCGTTGATCAGCGAGGAGGGGCCGCCAACCAGTTCCACCCGGTCATAAATCCAGGCATCCACCGGTCGCGCCAGGCCACTGGCGACGTTGATGCCGTTGAACATCTGGGTGATCTGGCTGCTGGTAAAGCCCCGGTAGGAGATAAACCCGCCAAACCCCGGCGGCGCACTGGCGTTGACCCCAGGCAGGGTGTTGGCCGCATCCTGGAAGGTTTTGGCGCCACGGCGTTCGATATCGTGGCGGTCGGCGATGCTGATCGAAGCCGGGGTTTCCCGCACGCTCAGGCCCAGGCGCGAGGCCATGCCGCTGGATTGGTCCAGGGCCAGGCCAGGCTCGTTGGTGGCGGCGCCGTCAATGGTGGTGGGGGCCAGCTCAAGGGCCCAGGCGCTGAAAGGCAGGCAGCCGAACAGGCCCGCCAGTAGAGGTAAATGTTTCATCGGTAAATCCTGAAAAGCAGGGCTTGGAAGCAGCGCACAGCCGTCCGCGCTTCCCGGGGGAAGCTGCGCGGTGTGCGGATCAAAAAGCGCAGGTATCAGGCGTAGGCGGGCGGGGCGCGCGGATTAGCCGCAGGCCAGGTAAAACGGGTGGGAATGTCAGCGGTGAGCACCACCGCCGGAGGTGGCGCATGGGGCTGGGGAAGGACCGCGACGTTAAGGCTGGAGTTGAGCGCCGGGCCCATGCCGCCGGTGGAACACAGCGGGCAACCGAAGGCCTTGGACAGCGTGGGCAGCGACTCATCGCCCGTATTGACGGGGGCTGGCGCCTGGGTGCGCGGGTCTACCGTACAGAACTGGCCGCCAATGCCGTTGAGCTGCATGCCGACCATTTGCCCATGACCAATACTGCAGGCGAACACGTTGAACAGGACGCAGCCATAGAGCATCCAGGCAATCAACGAGCGGTCGGCACGGGCGAGTTTCATGGGCCGGCACTTTAACATCAGACGACTAAAACCCTGCAAAAAATCTGAAAAGGACTATCCTTTCTCGCACTTTTCCAGGGGTGTCCAGCCATGAGCTTTGTTATTGCGAGGTGGGTCGTCGGGGTCTTTGCGTTTATCAGCATGGTCCATGTGTACTGGGCCGCAGGCGGCAAGCTAGGCAGCACGGCGGCGATCCCGCAACTGCCCGGCGAGTTCGCCAGCGGGCCGCGACCGGCGTTCAAACCGTCAGCGCTGGGCACCTTCCTGGTGGCGGTGGGGTTGGTGCTGATTGCCTTGTTGGTAAGCCTGCGGGCGGGGCTGTTTTTCCAGCCAGTGGGGCATCAGGCCCTGCAGTGGGGCATCAGCGCGATTGCCTTGATCATGTTTGCGCGGGCGATTGGTGATTCGGAGCTGGTGGGGTTCTTCAAGAAAGTCGGCGGGTCGCGGTTTGCGCGGCTGGATACGTTTTTCTATTCGCCGCTGTGCCTGATGCTGGGGACTGGGCTGTTGGTCGTGGCCTGGGCCTGATTGACGGTATGCAGGGCCAAATGTGGGAGCGGGCTTGCTCGCGAAAGCGGTGGATCAGTTGGTAAATATTTGACTGGCCCACCACTTTCGCGAGCAAGCCCGCTCCCACATTGTTTAGCGCGTATATTCAGAGGGATCAGCTACCGCTGTCAGTCCTGCGACTGCTGACCTCGGCCGGTACATTTTCCCCCGCCATGCGCTTGCGGAACAGCGACGTGCGCGCCAGCAACAAGGTGGTCACCGGCACCGTGATCGACAGCAGGATCGGGATCAGCCAGCCATGCAGCACCGGCCCGGACTTGAGGGTCGAGAAGTAGATAATCGACGCCAGCGCCACGCACCAGGCGCCCAGGGTCGAGGCCAGTGCCGGCGGGTGCATGCGCTGGAAAAAGTCCTTCATGCGCAACAGCCCGATGGCGCCAATCAGCGCAAACAGGCTGCTGAGCACCAGCAGGATCGCCACGAGGATTTCCACCCACAGTGGCAGTTCACTGACATTGATCATTCGATCACCTCCCCACGCAGCAGGAATTTGGCCAAGGCAAACGAGCCGACAAAGCCGAACAGCGCAATCAACAGTGCCGCTTCGAAGTAGGTGTCACTGGCGTAGCGTATGCCCAGCACCAACATCATCAGCATGGCCAGGATATACAGGTAATCCAGGGCGAGGACCCGGTCCTGGGCCGAAGGACCCTTGAACAGGCGCACCAGGGTCAGGACCATGGCCAGGGAAAACAGGAACAGGCTGAGCAGGATCGCATTGGCGAGCAGGGCACTCATTCGAAGATCTCCATCAGGGGCCGCTCGTAGGCCTGCTTGAAGTGCTCGATAAACTGCGCGTCGTCATCCAGGTCGAACACGTGCAGCAACAGGATGCTGCGGTCCAGGGCCAGCTCCGACCACACGGTGCCGGGGGTCACGCTGGTGATCATCGACAGCACAGCCAGGCCGTTGGCGTCGCGCAGGTCCAGGGGGATTTTTACAAAGCGCGAGCGCGGCGGCCGCGAGCCGCAGGTCAAGACGCCCCAGGCCACGTGCAGGTTGGAGATGATGACATCGCGGCCGACCAGGAAGAACAGGCGAATGATCACCCCTGGGCGACGGATCCGTACCGGCAGCGGGCGCAGCGGCGCCATCATCAGCGGAGCGAGGATGCCGAGGATCGCCCCCAGCAACAGGTTGCCGGGGCTGATCGACAGGTTCAGCAACAGCCACAGCACCCACAGTGCCAATGACAGCCACGGGGCAGGGAACAGGCGTTTCATGGCTGCACCTCCACGGCGGCGGCCTGGGCTTGCGGGCCCGACACCGGGCGGGTGGCCATGACGGCCATCACGTAGTGCTCGGGATTGTTCAGGCTGTTGGCGGTGTCCTGGGTAAAGCGCATGAGCATTTCCGCCTTGAAGGTCAGGCCAATCGCCAGGCCGAGCAAGACGAAGATCGGTATGCACTCAAAGCGGCGCAGCAGCGGCGAAGGCCGTTCTTCCGGGGTCCAGAAGCGCTGGATGCCCAGCCGCGCAAAGGCGATCAGCGAGGCCAGGCCCGAGAAGATCAGCAGCGCGAACAGGCCCCAGGCTGCCGGGCGGATCGGCTCCGTCACGGCATGGCCCAGGCCCAGCGGGTTGACCAGCGCACTGAGCAGGCTGAGCTTGCCGATAAACCCTGACAGCGGCGGCATGCCGATGATCAGCAGGGCGCAGGCAATAAAGCTCAGGCCGAGGAAGGCCATGGTCCACGGGATGACCTGGCCGACTACGGCCTTTTGCTCATCGTCGAGGTTGGTACCCTTGGGTGGATGCAGAGATTCCACCGGCCGTGGCAACACTTCGATTTCATCGTCCAGGGGCAGCTCATTGGCCGAGCGCGAGCGCTCGATCAGTTCAGCCAGCAGGAACAGCGCGCTCAGGGCCAGGGTCGAGCTGACCAGGTAAAACAGCGCGCCGGCGGTCAGGTTGGGCTGGGCAAAACCCACCGCCGACAGGAGGATGCCGGCCGAGACCAGGATACTCAGGCTGGCCATGCGCTCCAGGCGTTGGGCGGCAAGCATCGCCAGGGCGGCGCAGAGGATGGTGGCCATGCCGCCGTACACCAGCCAGTCACCGCCAAACAGCGCCGAGGCGCCGGCCTGCCCGGAAAACAGCAGGGTCCACAGGCGCAACACGGTGTACACGCCGACCTTGGTCATGATCGCAAACATCGCCGCCACCGGCGCACTGGCCGAGGAGTAGGCCGGCGCCAGCCAGAAATTCAGCGGCCACATCCCGGCCTTGGCCAGGAACGCTGTGGCGAGGATCGCCGCGCCGGCATGCAGCAGGCCGCGATCGGCTTCTGGCACCAGCGGGATCTTCAGCGCCAGGTCAGCGAAATTCAGGGTGCCGGTGACCCCGTAGATCAGCGCCGCGCCAATCAGGAACAGCGACGAAGCCAGCAGGTTGATCGAGATGTAATGCAGTCCCGACGACACCCGCGCCCGGCCCGAACCGTGCAGCATCAGGCCGTAGGATGCGGCCAGCAGTACCTCGAAGAACACGAACAGGTTGAACAGGTCGGCGGTGAGGAAGGCCCCGTAGAGGCCCATCAACTGGATCTGGAACAACGCATGGAAGCTGGTGCCGGCACGGTCCCAGCGGGCCATGGCAAACAGCAGGGCGCTGACGCCGATGATCCCGGTGAGCACCAGCATCAGGGCCGACAGTTGGTCCACCACCAGCACGATGCCGAACGGCACCTGCCAGTTGCCCGGCAGGTACACGCCAATGGAGGCAGGGCCGCCTTTTTGCGTCCAGTACAGCATCAACATCGCGATGCCCAGGCCGGTCATGCTCGACAGCAGGTTGATCTTGGCCTTGAGCGGGCGGTGTTTCTCGCCCAGCATCATCATCAGCGCAGCGGTCAGCAACGGCAGCAGGATCGGCGCGATGATCAGTTGGTTCATCCAGCTCATTCCTTGGGCTCCCGGCCGTCCACATGGTCAGTGCCGGTCAGGCCCCGGGACGCCAGCAGCACCACTAGGAACAGCGCGGTCATGGCGAAGCTGATCACAATCGCCGTCAGCACCAGGGCCTGGGGCAGGGGATCGGTGTAATTGAGCAGATCCTGGGGCACGCCGTCCTTGATGATCGGCTCCTTGCCGATAAACAGGCTGCCCATGCTGAAGATGAACAGGTTGACCCCATAGGACAACAGGCACAGGCCCATCACCACCTGGAACGTCCGTGGCCGCAGCACCAGCCAGACGCCGGAGGCCGCCAGGACCCCAATGGCAATTGCGATGACTTCTTCCATCAGGCAGCAGCTCCTTGTGGTGGCGTGGCGGCGGCTTTCGCCTGGTTGCCGGGTTTATGGGCCCGTACCGATTGGTGGCCGAGGGCGGTGAGCATCAGCAGGGTCGAGCCGACCACCATGGCGTACACGCCGACGTCGAAGAACAGCGCGCTGGCGATATGGATGTCGCCCAACACCGGCAAGCTCATGTGCAGGGTGTGGGTGGTGAGGAACGGGTAGCCGAAAAACAGCGCCCCCAGCCCGGTCAGCGTCGCCGACAGCAAGCCAAAGCCCATCCAGCGCATCGGCCGCAGATTCATCTGCGCCTCGATCCATTGGGTACCGGCGACCATGTATTGCAGGATAAACGCCACCGACATCACCAGCCCGGCGACAAAGCCGCCGCCCGGCTGGTTGTGGCCGCGCATAAACAGATAGAACGACACCACCAGGGCAATCGGCAGCAGCAGGCGCACCAGCACCGCGGGCACCATCATAAAGCCCAGGGCGGTGTCGCTGGCCTGGCGTGGGTTGACCAGATCGGTGTCCACATCCGGCGCCAACAGTCGCTGTTGCGCGGGCAGTTGCTCGCTTTCCTTGGGCGGACGGAAGCGGCGTAGCAGTGCATAGACGGTCAGGGCTACGGCGCCCAGCACAGTGATCTCGCCCAGGGTATCGAAGCCCCGGAAGTCCACGAGCATCACATTTACCACATTGCTGCCGCCGCCTTCAGGCAGGGCGCGGCTGAGGTAGAACGAAGAAATATCGTTGGGGGTCTGGCGCGTCAGCATCGCGTAGGACAACAGCGCCATGCCGCCACCGACCACGGTCGACAGCAGCAAGTCGCGCAAGCGTCGGATGCGCGCCTTGCGCAACGAACTCGGGAGTGGCGAGACTTCTTCGATCCGCCGTGGCAGCCAGCGCAGGCCCAGCAGGATCAGGACCGTCGTCACCACCTCGACCACCAGTTGCGTCAATGCCAGGTCCGGTGCGGAGAACCAGACAAAAGTCACGCAGGTCATCAGGCCGCACACGCTGACCATGGTCAGGGCTGCCAGCCGGTGGTACTTGGCTTGCCACGCGGCGCCCAGGGCGCAGGTGATCGCCAACAGCCACAGGGTGACGAACACGATGGAACCCGGGATTTTCGGCCGGTCGCCCCAGCTCAGGCTGCTGCCCAGCATGGGGATCATCCCGGCAATCACCGCCACCAGCACCAGCAGGAACAACTGGGTCTGCAGGCGCTTGGTGCTGATGTGTTTTTCAATCTTGCGCACGCCACGCATCATCACCACCAGGCAGCGCTCGAACATGCGCTTGCCGTTGAAGTAGCTGATGATCGGCGGGTACTTGAAGCGTCCGCGCTTGAGTTGCTTGCGCAGCAGCAGGTACAGGACCACACCGCCGGTCATGGCCACCAGGCTCATGATCATCGGGGCGTTCCAGCCGTGCCAGATCGCCAGGCTGTACTCGGGCAACACGCCGCCGACCACCGGCAGGGCGGCGGCGGCGAGGATCGAGCCCACTACCTGGGCCGGGAAGATCCCCACCAGCAGGCAGGTAAACACCAGCAGCTCGACCGGCGCACGCATCCAGCGTGGCGGTTCGTGGGGCGTGTGCGGCAGGTCGGTGGCAGCCGGGCCGAAGAATACATCCACGGTGAAGCGCAGGGCATAGGCCACGCTGAAGGTGCCGGCGATGGTCGCAATCACCGGCAGGGCGATTTCTACCCACTGGGTCGAGGAGATAAACACAGTTTCGGCGAAGAACATCTCTTTGGACAGGAAACCGTTGAGCAACGGCACCCCGGCCATGGAGGCGCTGGCCACCATGGCCAGGGTCGCGGTAAACGGGATCAGGCGCACCAGGCCGCTGAGCTTGCGGATATCACGGGTGCCGCTTTCGTGGTCGATGATGCCGGCGGCCATGAACAGCGAGGCCTTGAACGTGGCGTGGTTAAGGATATGGAACACGGCCGCGACGGCGGCCAACGGGCTGTTGAGGCCCAGTAGCAGGGTAATCAGGCCCAGGTGGCTGATGGTCGAGTAGGCCAACAGGCCCTTGAGGTCGTTCTGGAACATCGCGCAATACGCGCCGAGCAACAGGGTCAGGGCGCCGGCACCGCCGACCATCCAGAACCACTCTTCGCTACCCGACAGCGAGGGCCACAGGCGGGCCAGCAGGAACACGCCGGCTTTCACCATCGTGGCCGAATGCAGGTAGGCCGACACGGGGGTCGGTGCAGCCATGGCGTGGGGGAGCCAGAAGTGGAAGGGGAATTGCGCGCTTTTGCTCAGGGCGCCGATCAGGATCAGCGTCAACAGGACGGGGTAGAGGGAGTGGGCACGGATCTGGTCACCGGCGGCGAGCACCTGGTCCAGATCGTAACTGCCGACGACATGGCCGAGCAGCATGACCCCCGCCAGCAGGCACAAACCACCCGCACCGGTGACCATCAGCGCCATATAGGCACCCCGGCGCGCATCGGAACGGTGGTGCCAATAGCCGATCAGCAGGAACGAGAACAGGCTGGTCAGCTCCCAGAAAAACACAATCTGGATCAGGTTGCCGGAGATCACCAACCCGAGCATCGCGCCCATGAACGCCAGAAAAAACGCGAAGAAACGCGGCACCGGGTCATCCGGCGACATGTAATAACGGGCGTACAAAGACACCAGGCTACCGATGCCCAACACCAGCATCGAGAACAACCAGGCAAAGCCATCCATGCGCAACACGAAGTCCAGACCCAGGCCGGGCACCCAGGAGAATTCTTCGCGGATCACGCCACCGTCGGCGATCTGGGGGTAGAGCAGGGCGACTTGTACAGTACCGACCAGGGCCACAAGGCCGGCCAGCAGGGATTCAGTATTACGTGCGTTGTGCGGCAGCAAGGCCGCCAGACAGCTGCCGATAAAAGGCAGAAGCAGTAGAACTATCAGGGACATAGGCTTCTAATCTGCGGTGGTTTGGGATGCATCATACGTGCCGGAAACCGGATTACCAAACGGCAACCTGTGGCAGGATCCTACAAGATGGACCGAAAATGCCTATCTGTCGCGGTGTAGGTGCGGGCTCCTACAGGGAGACGGGCTTGCGCTCTCGCGTCTTGATCTCACTGACAATCACCGCCGCCACAATCAACACCGCCCCCACCATGGCCATCGGCGGGAAGCGCTCACCGGCAATCCGCCCGATCACCCCGGCCCACACCGGCTCGCCGGCATAAATCAGGGTGGCACGGGTCGGCGAGACGCTTTTCTGCGCCCAGTTCATCGCCAATTGGATCACCGCACTGGTCAAGCCCAGGCCGATGGCGCTGAACAGCAACACCCAGGAAAAGCCCGGCAATGCCTCGCCGGTGGGCACTACCAGCAGGAACGACAGCAGCGAGGCGGTGGCCAGTTGCACCACGGTCACCCGGCGTACATCCACCTGGCCCGCATACGCGCTGATCAGGATGATTTCGGCGGCAATCGCAATCGCGCCGATCAACGTGGCGATTTCCCCGGGGCTGAAATTCAGTGATGCGCCGGCCGGGCCGGTCAGCAGCATCAGGCCGGCGAAGGCCAGCATAATGCCGATGCTTGGCATCAACCCCGGGCGCCGCCCCAGCACCAGCCACTGCAGCAGCGGCACAAACGGCACGTAGAGCGCGGTGATAAACGCCGACTGGCTGCTGAGGATGGTCTGCAGACCAATGGTTTGCAGGCCGTAGCCAAACATGATCGCCGTGCCGATAAAGGCGCCCGCCTTGAGCTCGAACAGGGTCAGGCTGCGCAGGTTGCGCCAGGAAAACAGGCCGACCACCAGCGCCGCTGCGGCAAAACGCAAGCCGACGAAGAACATCGGCCCGCTGACGGTCATGGCGTGTTGCACCAGGATAAACGTACCGCCCCAGATCATGGTGATCAGCACCAGCACGCATTCGGCTTTGCTGAAGCGGGAAAACAGCGGGGAGGCGGTCGAGGTGGTCATGGCGGCTCTGGTCTTGCACAGGAAGGGCGCGGAACGCACAATGCGCCGCAGCTGGGCAGTATACTGCGCAACCCCACCGAGTGAGCAATATAGTGCACAAAGAAAATCCGCAACGGGCCTCGGTCCTGCAGCACGTCAGCCAGAACGTTCGACGCCTGCGCCATGCGGCCGAACTGAGCCAGACAGCCCTGGCGGAAAAGTCCGGGGTCAGCCGGCGCATGCTGGTGGCCATCGAGGCCGGTGAAAAGAACGTCAGCCTGTCCACCCTTGACCGCGTGGCCGAAGCCCTGGACGTGGCCTTCAGCGACCTGATCCAGGCCCCTGACGCCCGTGACCACAGCCGCATCAACGAACTGGCCTGGGCCGGTGAAATAGATGGCAGCAAGGCCGTGTTACTGGCCAAGGCCACCGCCCGGCGGGAGGTGGAACTGTGGGAGTGGCGCCTGGAACCGGGCGACCGCTATTGTCCGGATCCCGACCTGGAAGGCTGGAGCGAACAGTTGTTCGTGTTCGAGGGTAGCCTGACCCTAGTGGTGGGTGACGTCGAAACCACCATCGCCGCTGGCGAGTTCTTTATGTTCCCCAGCCATCAGCCCCATGCCTATCGCAATGACGGGCCAGTGGCGGTGCGCTTTATCCGCAACGTGGTGATCTAGATCCACACATCATTGCGCTGGGTCCGTTCGCCGCCCTGATCGCCAGTGTTCAGCACGCCGCAGGGTTCTACCAGCAGCAGCTTCACCTCTCCCTCGGCATACGGTTTGTGCTCGATGCCTTTGGGCACCACGAACATCTCGCCAGCCCCGAGCTGTACCGCGCCATCGCGAAAATCAATGCGCAGCGCGCCCTCGAGGACGATAAAGGTCTCGTCGGTGTCCGCGTGGCTGTGCCAGACAAAATCCCCTTCGATCTTCACCACCTTGAATTGGTAGTCGTTCATCTGCGCGACGACCTTGGGTGTCCATTGCTCGCTGAACAGGCTGTATTTGTGCGCAAAGTTGATGGCGGTATAGGAGGGCATGTCCGTTATCTCTGTTGATCCGGGAAAGGCCAGACCTTAAATGCAGCGCGGCAGCAAGTATTGAATGATCGTGCGATTGTGAGTTTAAAAGAAACGTTATATTGTATCTCTTGATAACGATTCTCAGGCGTTGCCGCGCTTGAGATCGCCCCGCTTATTTTCGGCTCAAGGGATTGCAGATGAACCAGTTGCACGGGATAGCTCCGCGGTTTCCCACATTTTTGGCGGTGGGCTTGGTGTCGTCGCTCACCGGTCTACCTGCCGCTGCAGCGCAAGATCGCGAAGAATCGGTCACCGAGCTTGAAGCCATACGAGTCAGCGCGCCGCTGAACAAGGCCCTGGAAGTAAATGCCGGTGGCTTCGGCGCCAAGGACGCCATGGAAATCCCCCTGGCCATCCAGAGTTATTCCAACAAGACCATCGCCGACAGCTCCGCGCGCACCGCCGTGGATGTGCTGAGCCTCGACCCCTCGGTGCTCAGTTCGTCGGGCGGCAGCGGCTTTGACAACTTCCGCCTGCGCGGCTTTGCCATGGACAACTTCAACACCATCCGCCGCGATGGCCTGACCCTGGCCCCGCACCACGACGTACCCCTGGAAAACGTCGAGCGCATCGACGTGCTCAAGGGCCCATCGGGTTTCCTCTACGGTTTCAACTCGCCGGGCGGCACCATCAACTACATCCTCAAGCGCCCGACCCTGGAGCCGCTGCTCAATGTCAGCGTGCAAGGCTCGTCGTTGCTCGGCCGCTACGTGGCGATTGATACCAGCGATTCATTCAACGACGGCGCCTTTGGCTATCGCCTGAATGCCGGCTACGAGAAAAACGGCGACTTCGATCACGCCCGCGACATGGAACGCAAGTTTATCGGCCTGGCCACCGACTTCCGTCTGAGCGACCGCGCCCTGTTGCAGTTGAACGCCGACTGGTCGCGCAAGTCCACGGTCGCCGACCCATTGCTGCGTGCCGACCAGAGCGGCCGCGCCAACCCTCTGGACCCGTCCAGCTACGTGCTGCCACCCAAGGTCAATCGCCGCGATCTATTGACCGGCTCCTGGTTCCGTCACCAGACCGAAGGCGCCAACCTCGACGCCAAGTTCGAGTACGAGCTGGATGACAACTGGACCTCCGTGACCCAGGGCAACTACTCGCGGGTCGAGCGCCACGGCGGCTATAACGACCTGTTCGGGATCAAGCCTAACGGCGATATCGGCTCGGCCGACTTTTACGTGTCCCGTGGTGAAGTGTTCAGCACCTGGTCGCTGCAGTCGTACCTGGCCGGCAAGTTCGCCACCGGCAACATTTATCACGACGTGTTCTTCGGCACCGGCTACAAGCAGTTCAAGGACGTCAGCCCGTTCTGGGATTTGGTCGACAGTGGCACTCCAGGCATCGGCATTGGCGATGTCTCGGTGGGTAATATCCGTCACCCGGTCAACCCGCCCAAGTGGCACTTCGGCTCGGAACAGCCCACGGACTTTGTGTCCTCCATCAAGGAGACCTCGGTTTTCGCCAGCGACCTGATTTCCCTTACCGAACAGTTCCAGGTGATGTTGGGCGGGCGTTACATCTGGTACCGCGCGGATAAACTCTCAGCCACCGCGCCTTCGCAGAGCCACGACGTGTTTGTGCCCAGCGCTGCGCTGATCTACCGGCCCTGGGACAGCGTGATGACTTACGTCAGCTACTCCAAAGGCTTTGAAAAAGGCGACTACGCCCCCCAACATGCGACCAACGCCAACCAGCCCACCGACGCCATCGAGTCCCAGCAATACGAGGTGGGCCTGAAGTTGGACCTTAACGATCGCCTGAACCTGGGCCTGGCGGTGTTCGATATCCGGCGCAAGGCCAGTTACCTGAACACCAGCAATACCTATGTGAGCAATGGCGAATACCACCACCGTGGTGCCGAGCTGACCCTATCCGATCGCGTCACCGACGCCCTGACCCTCACCGCCAACGCCGCCTACCTGACCACGCGCATGGAAGATGTGGATGACGTCACCGTGGACGGCAAGCGCACTGAGAACGTGCCCAAGTGGAAAGGCGCGGTCGGCGCCCTGTACACCGTGGCCGCTGTGCCTGGCCTGTCGTTGGACAGCACCCTCAGCTATGTCGGCAGCCGCCCGGTGGATGCGCAGAACAGCGGCTACATCCCCAGCTACACCTTGCTCGACGCCGGTATCAGCTACCGCTCGAAACTGGCGGATACCCCGGTGACCTATCGCTTGCACGGCAAGAACCTGACCAACAAGTACTACTACGCCAGCGCCTATTACCTGGGCGGGCTGGATGTGGGGCGCGAGCGCGAAGTGTTCCTGTCGGCCAAGTTCGAGTTCTAGAACCATGACGTATTCCAGTTCATTGCCCGGCCTGCGCCACCTGTGGGTCGAGCGCCTGCTTGAGCGGCACGCGGGCACGTTGACCGAGTTGGTCGATGGCCTCGGCTCGCCGCTGCATCTGGTGTGCCCACAGGTCTTTCACGCCAATGTCGAAGCCTTCCAGCACAGCTTTACCCAGGCCCAGGTGCGCGGCAGCGTGTTGTTTGCGAAAAAGGCCAACAAGGCCAACTGTTTTATCCAGGCCTGCGCGCAGTGTGCGATTGGCGTGGATGTGGCCAGCGTCGGTGAGTTGCAAAAGGCCTTGGCGGGTGGGGTGGCTGGCACTGATATCGGCGTGTCCGGGCCACGTAAGAGCGACCAACTGCTCGGGCTGGGCCTGAGTCATCAATGCCTGCTGGCGGTGGACTCGCTGGAGGAACTGCTGCGTATCCAGCAATTGGCGCTATCCCTGCGCCAACGTGCGCGTCTGTTGTTGCGCTATTGCCCCAGCAGCCAGGCCCATAGTCGTTTCGGCCTCAACCCACGGGAGTGCGACCAGGCCCTGGTGTTCTGCCGCCAGCACGCGGCGAACCTGGACTTGCAAGGTTTCTCGTTTCATCTGGGCGGCTACGACACCGCCCAGCGTGCACAAGTCGCCAGCCACTTGGTCGACCTGTGCCGGGCCAGCGAGCTGGACAACTGCCGCACGGTCAACCTGGGGGGTGGCTTTGCCGTGCGCTATGTCGACCCGGCGCAGTGGCAGGCCTTTCTGGCCGAGGACTGCGCCGAGCGCTATCACAACGACAAGGGCTTCGCCGGCTTCTATCCCTATGGCGCGCTGCGCGCGGGGGCCGAGGCCCTTGACGATATCCTCGCCACGCCCGTCAGCCCCGGCCTGAGCCTGGCGCAAAAGGTCATCGAGCACGGCGTGCGGCTGATTATCGAACCCGGCCGCGCCTTGCTCGACCAGGCCGGTATCAGCGTGTTCCGCGTGCAGGGCGTCAAGGACCGCACGGCCAGTGATGGTTATGCCCAGGTCACTGTGCAGGGCAGCAGCTTCAACCTCTCCGAACAGTGGTTCAACAGCGAATTTCTACCCGACCCGCTGCTGTTGCCGGCCTCGCCACGGCCGCGGTCGCCGTTTGTCGCGTGTATTGGCGGGGCCACCTGCCTGGAGTCGGACATGCTGACCTGGCGCAAAGTCGCCTTCGACTACCCGATCCAGGCGGGTGACTTGCTTATCTACCTCAATACCGCCGGCTATCAGATGGACTCCAACGAGTCGCCTTTTCACGAAGCGCCCTTGCCACACAAAGTGGTGCTGGAGCTGCGTAACCCACACCTGCGCTGGAAGCTGGACAGCCTGGCTTAATCGTAAAGCCACTCAACAAGGAGCCTCGAGTGAACAGTTTGAATAAACCCGCTGCCCCCGCCGACCTATGGGTGCTGCCCCAGGCGGCGCTCGAAGACCTGGGGGTGAGTTACCGTGAAGTGCTGCAGGTAGTCGAGCAGGCGTACAAGGCCTTGCGCAATGGCGACTCGCAGAACCCGCTCAAGACCATTGTCGAACCGATGGACCGCCATTCCATCAGCTACTCGATGGTCGGCCGGGATGGCGCCAGCCACACCGTGGGCTTCAAGGTGGTGTACGAGCATGACCCGCAACGCACCCGCGATGCCTATCAATTCCACTCGTTTATCTTTCTGTGTGATGACCGCACCGGCCGCCCGATTGCCTTGATGGACGTGGTCAAGCTCGGCCCGTTGCGCACCTCGGCCACCTCGGCGTTGATGGCCAGGGCCGCCTGCCCGAATGCCCGCAGTGCCCTGGTCGTCGGTACCGGCGTGCAGGGGCAGGTGGCGTTGCCCATGTTGCTCGCGGCCATGCCGGACCTGGAGCGTTTGTATGTCTACGGGCACTACGCCGAAGGCCTGCGCGCGGTGCAAGACACCCTGCACAAACATTACCCGCTGCGCGATGTGGTGGTGGTCGATGACCTGCCGGCGGCGGCTGGCGAGGCCGATATCATCCTTGGCGTCGCCGGGCTTTCGGCGCGCCAGCAAGTGCAGCGGGCCTGGCTCAAGCCCGGCGCCGTGGCGGTGCTGGTGGGCTATGGGATTGACGCCGACGTATTGCATGGCGCCGACTACCGCATTGCTACCGACACCGCGCAGATGCAAGTCACCAGCGCCGACCTGGCGGCCGCCGACGGCAGCCTGCCCGCGGTGGACGCCGAGCTGCCGGACATCCTTCTGGGCCTGGCACCCGCACGCCGCCATCCCGACGATGTGGTGTTCGCCTACAACAGCGGCATGGTGGTGACCGATGTCGCCCTCGGGCGCTTGATGGCCGACCGAGCCCTGACGCAGAACCGTGGGCAGAGGGTCCAACTATGGTCGGCCTGACTGCCGCACAACCCGGCGCCTGGCGCGCCGACAGCCGGGCTCTGCTGTTGCTGGCGCTACCCCTGATCCTGACCAACCTGGCCTATGTGGCCCTGACCACCATCGACATCGTGGTGCTCGGCATGCTGGGTGCCAAGGAGCTGGCAGCCGGTGGCCTGGCCATCGCGCTGTTCAACCAGTTGCGCACCACCGGCACCGGGCTGGTCACCGGCGTCAGCAACCTGGTGGCCCAGGCCAATGCCCGGGGCGATGAAGCCCAGGTGCGGGCGTTGCTGGTGGCGGGGCTGTTCTGGGCGACCGTCAGCGGCCTGGTGTTTATGGGCGTGTTGCTGGGGTTGCGCCAGCCGCTGACCTGGCTGGGCCAGGATGCCAGCGTGGTGGCCAATGCCATGGACTTCCTGCTGATCATTGCTCCTGGCCTGCTGCCTTGCCTGTGGTTCCAGGCGCTGCGCCACTTTACCGTGGGCCTGAAATTCCCCGGGCCGTTGCTGGCGATCACCCTGGTGTCGATCTTCCTCACGGCGGCGCTCAACTACGTGCTGGTGTTCGGCAAGTTCGGCGTCCCGGCCTACGGGCTGGCGGGGGTGGCAATCACCAGCGCCGTGGTGTTCCTGCTGTCGTTCCTGATGTTCTTCGCGGTGGTACTGACCCATCGGCGCCTGGCCGGTTATTTCAAGCTGGCGCACTTGCGCTTTTCGCCGGCGGCGATCAAGGCCGTGTGGAAGCTCGGGCTGCCGATTGCCGGGACCTATGCCAGCGAGGCCGGGTTCTTCAGCGTACTGACCCTGCTGATCGGCACCCTGGGCATGGAGGCGCTGGCGGCGCAGACCGTGCTTAACCAGATCATCTACATCGTGTTCATGTTCTCTGCGGGCATCTCCCATGCCGCCTCGATCCATATCAGCGAGGCCTGCGGCACCGGGCAGTATCAGCGCGCGCGGCAACTGGGGCGCCTGGGCCTGGGCCTTGGGGTGCTGGTCATGCTGCTGTTTGCCATTCCTTACGCGTTGCTACCCGAACAGGTCATCGGCCTGTTTATCAGCACCGAGCACGCCAACAACCTGGATGCGGTGCGCCTGGCCACCACCGGTTTGTTGATTGCCATCGTCCTGCAGGTGTTCGACGCCAGCCAGAACATCGGCAACGGCATCCTGCGCGGCATCGGCGATACGGCGGGACCGCTGCGCATTTCCCTGTTCGGCTACTGGCTGGTGGGGCTGCCCGCTGCCTGGCTGCTGGGCATCGTCAGTCCTTACGGGATCTTCGGCGTGTGGGCCGGATTGGCGATAGGCCTGGCGGCTACCGCGTTGCTGCTGATTGTCTCGTTTGAACGGCAACTCAAGGCGCTGGACCGCGCGGGCGCCGTCGCACTGTCATAACAAGGAGGTGTTCCATGCATCAAGACGACCCTGCACACCGCGTCGAGGCGTTGGTGCGCCCCAGCGTGCGACGTTTGCCCCTGTACGACCCGGGCGCCGATCCACATCAGCTCGGTACGCCGACGGTGATCAAACTGTCCAACTGCGAAAACCCGCTGGGCATGTCGCCGGCTGCTGCGGCGATGCTGGAGCATCATGGCGGGGCAGGGCTGGAACGCTACCCCGACCCCAGTGGCCGGGCCCTGCGGCAGCTGATCGGCGGCCAGTTGGATGTGGACCCGGCGCGGGTCATCCTCGGCAACGGCTCGGAAAATATCCTCGAACTGTTGTGCCTGGCGCTGCTCGATCCCGAGGACCGGGTGGTGACCCAGCAGCCCTGTTTCAGCCTGCATGAAAGCCTGCCATTGATGATGGGCGCGACGGTGGACAAGGTGCCGCTCAACCCGGATTTCAGCGTTAACCTGCAGGCCTGGGCCACGGCCCTCGAGCAACCGGCGAAGCTGTTGATGCTGAGCACCCCCTGCAATCCGGTGGGCACGGCGCTGTCCAGCGCTGAACTGACGGCGCTGGTCGCCGCCGCTCACCCCGACACCTTGTTGGTGATCGACGAGGCGTATTTCGAATTCGTCGAGGACGCGGCTGACGCCCTGGCGATCCTCGACGCGCAGTCGCGGCCGTGGATCATTCTGCGCACGTTCTCCAAGGCGTATGGGCTGGCGGGGCTGCGGATCGGCTATGGCATCGCTTCGCACCGCAGCCTGATTGATGCGCTGCACCGGGTGCGCACGCCGTACAACGTCAATCAACCGGCCCAGGAGGCCGCCAAGGCCGCCTGGCTGGACCCGCAACACGTGATTCGCAGCCGCGAATTCGTCGCCATCGAACGCCAACGCCTGACCCAGGGGTTGCAGGCTGCGGGTTTTCGCGTGGCGCCGTCCCAGGCCAATTTCCTGTTTATCGACACCGCTTGCAACGCCTTGGAGGTGGTCGACGAATTGCTCAAGGACGGGATCATCGTCAAGGCCTGGCGCGAGCCGGGATACACCAGTTTTATCCGCGTGTCCCTGGGCCTGGCCCAGCAAAACCAGGCGTTTCTCGCCAGCCTGCAACGCGCCGTCGCGACCCTGGCCGGGTAAGCGCCGCGCCGGTTTTTCATACTGCCCAGAGGTTGTCATGATCAAGACTTGCCTGTCCGAACTGATCGGCGATACACCGCTGCTCAAATTGTGCGTCACTGAAAACGGCAGCTGCGTGCTGCTCAAGCTGGAACAATTCAACCCCACCGGCACCGCCAAGATCCGCATGGCCCGGCAGATGCTCGACGAGGCGCAGGCCTCGGGGCAGCTCAAGCCGGGTGGGCGGATTGTCGAGTCGACCTCGGGCAACACCGGATTGGGCCTGGCGCTGCTGGCCGCCGAGCGCGGCTACCGCTTCACTGCCGTGGTCGACGAACACGCCAGCCCCGACAAACTGCGGGCGATGCAGGCTTTTGGTGCGCAGTTGGTGCGGGTCGGCGACCCCGGTGGCGGGCTGTCCACCGCCGACCGCGATGCTACCGCCGAGCGTATTGCCACGGAGCAGGGCGCCTACTGGACCCGCCAGCACCACAACCCGGCCAATGCCAATGGCTACACGCAACTGGCAGCGGAATTGCGCGCAGTGCTGGGCGATGAAATCCACTACCTGGTGGGCGCCGTGGGCACCGGCGGCTCGTTGTGCGGCACTGCGCGTGCCTTGAAACGCCATGCCCATGGCCTGCAGGTGATCGGCGTCGAACCCTGCGGCTCGGTGATCTTTGGCGGCCCCGTTGCGCCGTATCATCAGTCCGGCACCGGCACCCCGGAGGGCGCAGAAATCGGCGCCGTGGTCGACTACGCGTTGATCGACAAAGGCCTGACTGTCAGCGACGCCCAGGCCTTCGAAACCGCGCGCTACCTGGCGCGGCATTACGGTCTGCTGCTCGGCGGCTCGGCCGGCGGGGTGATCTACCAGGCCCTGCGCGAGGCCTGGCATGCCCCGGCCCACAGCGTGATCGTGGCACTGGTGTGCGATGGCGGCGAAAAATACCTCGACACGGTGTTCAACGACCAATGGATGGCGGATCGGCAACTGCTGGCGCCCCAGGTTCATCGTGAGCTCGAGCAATGGTTGAGCGCGCTGCCCCAGGTCAAACAGCAAGCCTAGCGGCTTGCCTGGGGCGCCGGCCTTCGCTACTGTGGCGCCCCGCCTGCGTGAGCCCCGCCATGAGTGACACCACTGTCGAACTGATCCAGACCGGCCCTGAACAGGCCGAACTGATCTGCAACCTCTACCAGTTTTATGCCTATGAATCCTCCGATTGGGAGCAGGAAGACGTCGAGCAGGACGGCCGTTTCTATATCCACGAGGAACACCTGGCGCGCTACTGGCAAGAGCCGCAATGGAGCGCCAATCTGCTGCTGGTGGACGGTTACATCGCCGGTTTCCTGCTGATCGAGCGCAGCGAGCTGCCGGGGATCAATGCCCTGGAACTGGCTGACCTGTTTATCTTGAAACGCTATCGGCGCAAGGGCATAGGCCGCGCCCTGGCCACCCAGGTGTTGACCAGCGGCGAGACGGACTGGCTGGTGCGGTTCTATGACCAGGACGAGGCGTCCCAGGCGTTCTGGCGCAGCGTATTGGACAACCTGCCGCGCCCGGTGCAGGCCATCGAGCTGGATGATGAGCCGCAGTTGCTGAGCTTTTTGGTGACCCGGGCGGTTGTTCACTGACGTAATCCGTGCGGGCTCGTGTGGGAGCGGGTATGTGTTTGTTTGAATTACCGCCGATTTACGTGGGTTGAACGGTTGGGCGGCTATGCTGGTCAACTGACCTTCAATGTCGACGCAAAGAGGTGACCGCAATGGCCAAGACTTACAGCTACGCCGCCCGTGACGCCAAGGACGCCCTCAAACCCTTTACCTTCGAGCGCCGCGCCCCCGGGGCCGATGATGTTCAAATCGACATCCTCTACTGCGGAGTGTGCCACTCCGACCTGCACACGGCGCGCAATGAGTGGAACAACACCCTCTACCCATCGGTGCCGGGCCATGAAATCGTCGGCCGGGTGACGGCGGTGGGGGCCAATGTCAGCCGCTTCAAGGTCGGTGACCTGGCCGGCGTCGGCTGCATGGTCGACAGCTGCCAGCACTGCGCATCCTGCGCCGAGGGCGAGGAGCAATACTGCGAGAACGGCTTTACCGGCACTTACAACGGCCCGGTGTTTGGCGGTGAAAACACCTTTGGCGGCTATTCCGACAATATCGTGGTCAAGGAGAAGTTCGTCCTGCGCATTTCCCACGATGAGGCGCAATTGGCGGCCGTGGCGCCGCTGCTGTGTGCCGGGATCACCACCTACTCGCCGCTGCACCATTGGAAGGTCGGCCCTGGACAGAAGGTCGGCGTGGTCGGCCTCGGCGGCCTGGGCCATACGGCGGTGAAAATCGCCCATGCCATGGGCGCCCATGTGGTGTTGTTCACCACCTCGCCGAACAAACGCGAAGACGGCCTGCGCCTGGGGGCTGACGAAGTGGTGGTGTCGAAGAATCCGGACGAAATGGCCAAGGTCGCCAATAGCCTGGATTTCATCCTCAACACCGTGGCCGCGCCCCATGACCTGGACGCGTTCCTCAACCTGCTCAAGCGCGACGGCACCATGACCCTGGTGGGCGCGCCAGACAGCCCGCACCCGTCGCCTTCGGTGTTCAACCTGATCTTCAAACGCCGCAGCCTGGCGGGGTCATTGATTGGTGGCATCCAGGAGACCCAGGACATGCTGGACTTCTGCGCCCGGCACGGGATCGTCTCGGAGATCGAGATGATTGATATCCAGGGCATCAACGAATCCTACGAGCGCATGCTCAAGGGCGATGTGAAGTACCGTTTTGTGATCGACATGGACAGCCTCAAGCGCGAGATTCAGGCGGCCTGACCTTAATCTGGCGGTGGGCGCTGGGTTGTTTGTGATGGTCATGAGTCTTTACGCAGCGCTCTTTTTGGGTTGTTGGGGTTGTGTACATATCCGTTGTTGCGGTTATGGCGGCTATTGGTTCCGCCCTTACGGCGGCTCACTTTGGAAGAGCGCCAAAGTAAGCAAAGCGCTCTTGCCCCACCACTCGGCACCTCGCCTAGGCTCGGTGTGCCCGTCATCCGACATTGATTTGGGGGGCCGCCGCGATGGGCCATCCATGGCCCAGCGCGGCTAACCCGGCGTCCTGCCGGGTTACCCCCCAAATCAAAATCGGATGACGGCCAGCGTGGTTTAACGGGGCGCCTCAGATCAAAAGCAAAGCGAGGCGGCCTGACAGCCGACCTGATCGTCGAGGCGTGCGCATATACTTGTGGGAGCTGGCTTGCCTGCGATGGCGGTGTATCAGCCAATACATTGATCGACTGATACACCGCCATCGCAGGCAAGCCAGCTCCCACAGGGGAATGCAGCTTCGCACCCCAGCTTTGCTGTTGCTGTTGCTGTTGCTCTGCTTTTGATCTGGCTTTTGATCTTGATCTCAGGCGCCCCGTTAAACCACGATGGCCGCAGGCAGGTATTGCGCAGTGGGCACCCCGGCATGGATGCCGGGGT
>NZ_JAARMB010000011.1:0-203739 GCF_012985615.1 Pseudomonas sp. WS 5412 | reverse complement strand
CACTGCTCTACCAACTCCTTCTGGGCTTCGATGAACTGAAGCAACTCGCTGTCGAATTCTGCGTAACTCTTTGTTTACCAAGGAGTTTTCCGTTTCGACTGCGCCGGAAGTGGGGCGAATTATAGACAGATATAAATCGCCGTCAACAGTTAATTTCAGGTTTATTCGGATTTAAGCGTAATACGCGCAAATGCCTTCTTGCCGGCCTGGCAAACGTGGGTCGCACCCAGCTCGTATATAAAGGTGCGATCGACAACCTCACCATCTATACGCACACCACCGGAACCCAGAAGGTCACGTGCAACCGCCGAGTTCTTCACCAGGCCCGCCTTATTAAGGACGGCCGCAATCGGCATCGCCTCACTAGCAGTCAATTCGATCTCAGGCAGATCATCCGGCAGCTCGCCATCCTTCATACGATTGCCCGCCGCACGGTGAGCACTGGCCGCAGCCTCCTCGCCATGGAAACGCGCAACAATCTCTTCCGCCAGCTTGATCTTGACGTCCCGAGGATTCGCACCCGCCTCCACGTCAGCACGCAACGCGTTGATCTCATCCATTGAGCGGAAGCTCAACAGCTCGAAATAACGCCACATCAGCGCATCAGGGATAGAAACCAACTTGCCGTACATCACCCCCGGCGCTTCCTGGATACCGACGTAGTTGCCCAGTGACTTGGACATCTTCTTGACGCCATCCAAGCCTTCCAGCAACGGCATAGTCAGAATGCACTGAGCCTCCTGGCCATACGCACGCTGCAGCTCACGCCCCATCAACAGGTTGAACTTCTGATCAGTACCGCCCAGCTCAACGTCCGCCCGCAACGCTACCGAGTCATACCCTTGAACCAACGGGTATAGGAACTCGTGTATCGCAATAGGCTGATTGGTGGAGTAGCGCTTATCGAAGTCATCACGCTCAAGCATCCGCGCAACGGTGTACTGGGATGTCAGGCGAATGAAATCCGCCGGCCCCATCTGATCCATCCAGGTGGAGTTGAACGCCACTTCGGTCTTGGCAGGATCGAGAATCTTGAAGACCTGGGTCTTGTAGGTCTCGGCATTATCAAGAACCTGCTCACGAGTCAGCGGCGGGCGCGTGGCACTCTTACCACTCGGATCACCGATCATCCCGGTGAAATCACCTATAAGGAAGATCACCTGATGCCCCAACTCCTGGAACTGGCGCAGCTTATTAATAAGCACGGTGTGACCCAGGTGCAGATCCGGTGCCGTCGGATCAAAGCCGGCCTTAATACGCAGGGGTTGGCCACGCTTGAGCTTTTCAATCAGCTCGGCCTCGACCAACAGTTCTTCCGCACCACGTTTGATCAGCGCTAGCTGCTCTTCAACCGACTTCATAACAGACCCGCAAGGCTCAGATTCAAAGGGAACCAACCATACAAGATCAGGGACTAATTACAAGTTTTGCCCTGCAAACGGACACCATTCGGCGAGCCCGGCATTCGCAAGCTTGCGCCACAGATGATTTGGTTATATTTTATACAGTTATTTCATCTTCATCATGTCATTCATCTTTTCCATTTCACCTTTTCAAAGTCAAAATTACCTATGACCACTGAACCGTCTAAAGCGCCACCGCTTTACCCGAAGACCCACCTGCTCGCCGCAAGTGGTATCGCCGCCCTTCTCAGCCTGGCACTCCTGGTATTCCCTTCCAGCGACGTAGAAGCCAAACGAACGACCCTGAGTCTTGACTTGGAGAGTCCGGTTGAACAACTGACACAAGATCAAGACGCTTCTGACGCACAACAAGCCACAACCGCGAGCGCAGAGTCACCATTTGCGCAGATTGAAGAAAGCGCAGACGACACCAAACAAACCGCTCAGGCAGCGCCTGCAGCCCAGGTAGCGAAAGGCCCCGAGCATCGCGAAGTGATCGTGGCCAAAGGTGATACGCTGTCGACGTTATTCGAAAAGGTCGGACTACCCGCCACCACCGTTAGCGATGTGCTGGCCAGCGATAAGCAAGCCAAGCAATTCACCCAGCTCAAGCGTGGCCAGAAGCTTGAGTTCGAGCTGAATCCTGAAGGCCAACTGACCACCCTGCACACCAATCTCAACGACCTCGAAAGCATCACCCTGACCCGGGGCGCCAAGGGCTTTGCCTTCAATCGCGTGACCACCAAGCCGGTGATGCGCTCCGCCTACATTCATGGCGTGATCAATAGCTCGCTGTCCCAGTCGGCAGCTCGCGCAGGCCTGTCCCATAGCATGACCATGGACATGGCCAGCGTATTTGGCTACGACATCGACTTCGCTCAGGATATTCGCCAGGGTGACGAATTCGATGTGATCTACGAGCAAAAGGTGGCTAACGGCAAGGTTGTCGGCACCGGCAATATCCTCTCGGCGCGCTTCACCAACCGCGGCAAGACCTACACTGCCGTGCGTTACACAAATAAACAGGGCAATAGCAGCTACTACACCGCCGACGGCAATAGCATGCGCAAGGCCTTCATCCGTACTCCAGTTGACTTCGCCCGTATTAGCTCGCGTTTCTCCATGGGTCGCAAGCATCCAATTCTGAACAAAATCCGTGCCCACAAAGGCGTGGACTATGCAGCACCGCGCGGCACGCCGATCAAAGCGGCCGGCGACGGCAAGGTACTGCTGGCCGGGCGCCGTGGTGGCTACGGCAACACCGTTATCATCCAGCACGGCAACAGCTACCGTACGCTTTATGGGCACATGCAAGGCTTTGCCAAAGGCGTGAAGACCGGCGGCAACGTCAAGCAAGGCCAAGTGATTGGCTATATCGGCACCACCGGCCTATCCACCGGCCCGCACCTGCACTATGAGTTCCAGGTCAACGGCGTGCACGTCGACCCCCTGGGCCAGAAGCTGCCGATGGCCGACCCGATCGCCAAGGCCGAACGCGCACGCTTCCTTCAGCAAAGCCAACCGCTGATGGCACGCATGGACCAGGAACGCGCCACCATGCTGGCTTCGGCGAAGCGCTAAGCGATGGCGCTCTATATAGGTGTCATGTCCGGGACCAGCCTTGATGGCCTGGACATAGCGCTGATCGAGCAAGATACGGCGGTCAAGTTGATCGCCACACATTACATCCCCATGCCTGAATCCCTGCGCGCCGAGCTGCTGGGCCTTTGCGCCAGTGGCCCGGATGAAATTGCACGCTCGGCGATTGCCCAGCATAGCTGGGTAACGCTCGCAGCCCAGGGCATTCATGCCGTGCTTGAGCAGCAGCAACTCACTTACCACGACATCCGTGCGATTGGCAGCCATGGGCAGACCATTCGCCACGAGCCCGCCCGCGGTTTCACCGTGCAGATTGGCAACCCCGCCCTACTGACCGAACTGACCGGAATAACCGTCGTCAGCGACTTTCGCAGCCGCGATGTAGCCGCAGGCGGCCAGGGCGCACCACTGGTGCCCGCCTTTCACGAAGCGCTGTTCGGCGAGGCTACTGGCAACCGCGCAGTACTGAATGTCGGCGGTTTCAGCAATCTGAGCCTGATCGAGACCGGCAAACCCGTAGCGGGTTTTGACTGCGGCCCGGGCAACGTTCTGCTCGACGCCTGGATTCACCAGCAACGGGGCGAAAACTTTGACCGCGACGGCCAATGGGCCGCGACGGGAAAGGTCGAGCCACAGTTGCTTAACGCTTTGCTCAGCGACCCCTTCTTCCTGACCAAGGGGCCGAAAAGCACTGGGCGCGAAGTCTTCAACCTGCCTTGGCTGGAACACCACCTCGGTCGACTACCATCGTTCAATGCCCAGGATATCCAGGCCACGCTGCTGGAACTGACCGTACAGACCATCGTCGAGTCGTTGAACACCGCACAGCCGCAAACCGAAACCCTGCTGGTGTGCGGCGGTGGCGCCCATAACTCGACGCTGATGAACCGCCTCGCCGCCATGCTACCGACCACCCGTGTCAGCAGCACCGCCAGCCACGGTGTAGACCCCGACTGGGTGGAAGCCATGGCCTTCGCCTGGCTGGCCCATTGCTGCCTGGAAGGTATCGCCGCCAACCGTCCAAGCGTGACAGGCGCCCGCGGCCTTCGTGTACTTGGCGCGATCTACCCCGCCTGAAACGCAGATAGCAAAACGCCGCTTGGCCCCATAAGAGCCAAGCGGCGTTTTGCTTAATCCGCTACTGATCAGATCGAGAAAGACGAACCGCAACCACACGTCGTGGTGGCATTCGGGTTCTTGATCACAAAGCGTGAGCCTTCCAAACCTTCCTGGTAGTCCACCTCGGCACCTGCCAAGTACTGGAAGCTCATCGGATCCACAACCAGGCTTACGCCTTCGCGCTCGACAATGGTGTCGTCGTCAGCCACATCTTCATCGAAGGTGAAGCCATACTGAAACCCTGAACAACCGCCGCCCGTAACGAATACGCGCAGCTTCAAGCGATCATTACCCTCTTCATCGACCAGGCTCTTCACCTTGTGCGCAGCACCGTGGGTGAATTGCAAAGCCGTGGGGGTGAAGGATTCAACGCTCATGCTGATAATCTCCCGGCGTAGCGCCGCCATATGCGTGATGACCGCCATTATCCGCTTCTCCTAGAAAAGCGGTCAACTATTGTTACGGTATATCAATCTGCCCGGCGCCCCTTAAAAACACGAAAGGCCCGATCAACGGGCCTTTTGCACAGCAGCCAACGCCTTAAGGCAGCATGCCGGCGTGGGACAAGCCGAGCTTCTCATCAAGGCCGAACAAGATGTTCATGTTCTGCACAGCCTGGCCCGACGCGCCCTTGACCAGATTATCGATAACCGACAGCACCACCACCAAGTCGCCATCCTGCGGACGATGCACGGCAATCCGGCACACGTTGGCACCGCGCACGCTGCGGGTTTCCGGGTGACTACCGGCAGGCATTACATCGACGAACGGCTCATTGGCATAACGCTTTTCAAACAATGCCTGCAGATCCACCGAGCGATCCACGACCGTTGCATACAGTGTCGAGTGAATCCCACGGATCATCGGGGTCAGGTGCGGCACGAACGTCAGACCGACGTCACTGCCCGCCGCACGCCGCAGCCCCTGGCGAATTTCCGGCAGATGGCGATGCCCCTTTACGGCATACGCCTTCATGCTTTCCGAGGTCTCGGAGTACAAGGAGCCTACTGCTGCACCGCGACCAGCGCCGCTGACGCCCGACTTGCAGTCGGCAATCAGGCGCGAGGCGTCCGCCAGACCAGCTTCCAGCAGCGGTAGGAAACCCAGCTGCGTAGCCGTCGGATAGCAACCCGGCACGGCGATCAGACGCGCCTGCTTGATCTGCTCACGATTAACCTCTGGCAAGCCGTACACCGCCTCTTCAAGCAGCTCTGGAGCACCATGGGGCTGACCGTACCACTTGGCCCACTCATCGGCATCCTGCAAACGGAAGTCCGCCGAGAGGTCAATGACCTTGGTCCCGGCGGCCAGCAGCTCGCCGGCCAACGCATGGGCAACACCGTGGGGGGTCGCGAAAAACACCACATCGCAGGCGCCCAGGGTCTTTATATCCGGAACGCTGAACGCCAGGCCGTCGTAATGGCCACGCAGGTTGGGGTACATATCGGCAACGGCCAGGCCGGCCTCGGATCGGGAGGTAATGACCACTACCTCAGCTTGCGGATGCTGAGCCAACAGACGCAGCAATTCGACACCAGTGTAACCCGTGCCGCCGACGATACCGACCTTGACCATAAACCTGCCCTCAACGAACCCACTGGAAAGCCGTCGATAATAGGGGCCGTATCGTTCTGCGACAACCGTCAAGGTGACGTACGCACGCTCTAACCTCTACTATCTCCAGTTACCGTGAACCTGGGAATAACTAAAAATGCTTTATCTATGGCTCAAAGCCTTCCATATCGTCAGCATTGTCTGCTGGTTTGCCGGGCTGTTTTACCTGCCGCGCCTGTTCGTCTACCACGCACAAAGCCAGGATGCCGTCAGCCAGGAACGCTTCTGCATCATGGAGCGCAAGCTGTACAAGGGCATCATGCTGCCGTCGATGATCGCCACGCTGGTATTCGGCATCTGGTTGATCAGCCTTAACCCGAGCATCTTCAGCCAGGGTGGCTGGATGCACGCCAAGCTGACCCTGGTGGTGATCCTGATCGGTTACCACCATATGTGTGGCGCTCAGGTAAAACGTTTTGCCCGTGGCGAAAACACCCGCAGCCATGTCTTTTATCGCTGGTTCAATGAAGTGCCGGTTCTGATATTGCTGGCTATTGTAATTTTGGTCGTCGTCAAGCCGTTCTAACTCTACTTAGCCGCACTTAATCCGGGGTACTTCCAATGTCGCTGCCCGCTTTGCTTGAACAACGTCTGCGCCTGCCCGTGGTGGCTGCGCCGATGTTCCTGATTTCCAATCCGCAACTGGTCCTGGCGTGCTGCCGCAATGGCGTGGTCGGGAGCTTTCCGGCACTCAACCAGCGTGAAAGCAGTGGCTTCAAGGCCTGGCTGGAAGAAATCGAAGCGGGCCTGGCGCTGCTGGACAACCCTGCGCCCTACGCGGTCAACCTGATCGTGCACCACAGCAACCCACGCCTTGAGGCTGACCTGGCGATTTGCGTCGAGCACAAGGTGCCGATCGTTATCACCAGCCTGGGCGCGGTCAAGGAATTGGTAGACGCCGTACACAGCTACGGCGGCCTGGTGTTCCACGACGTCACCACTCGGCGCCATGCCGAAAAGGCCGCCGAAGCCGGGGTCGATGGGCTGATCGCTGTGGCGGCAGGGGCTGGTGGCCACGCCGGCACTTGGAGCCCATTTTCGCTGGTCGCCGAAATTCGCCAGTTTTTCGACAAGACCCTGTTGCTGGCCGGCTGCCTGAACCATGGGCACGAAATCCTCGCAGCGCAGTTGCTCGGGGCTGATCTCGCGTATTTCGGCACGCGCTTTATCGCCACCACCGAAAGCCACGCCCCCGATGCCTATAAAGAGATGCTGCTCACATCGCGCGCAGCCGATATCGTGCACACTCCGGCGGTGTCCGGAGTGCCTGCAAGCTTTATGCGCCAGAGCCTGGAAAACGCCGGTTTCGACCTCGCCGCCCTGCAAGGCAAGGGCGAAGTCAACTTTGGCTCCAAGCTCAAACCACTCAGCGACGAGGCCAAAGCCTGGAAGACCGTATGGTCCGCCGGCCAAGGCGTCGGTGAGATTGACGATTTACCCAGTGTCGATGAACTGGTTGCCCGCCTTGATGCCGAATACCGCAAGGCGCGCGAGCACGCAGCACAATTGCGCTGGCCGCGCTGACCCACCCACCTGGCCTGCCGAATGAGGCAGGCCAGCATTACCCCCCTGAAAAGTGACAAGGATGCCTGCATGAGCGACAACCGTTTCAAGATTGTGTTTGATGGAGCCTTGCTCCCGGGTGTCGAAAGCACCACCGCCAAGCTGAACCTGGCCGAATTGTTCAAAAGCGAAGTCGAGGCGATCGAAAAGCTCTTCACCGGGCGTCCAGTCGCCCTCAAGCGCGACCTGTCTCGCCCCGATGCCGAAACCTACCTGGCCGCCCTGAAAAACGCCGGGGTGGATGCGCGCATCGAAGCTGAACAGCCTGTGGCTTTCAACCTGGCTGAAACCCACGAGACCGACTCCGGCGCCTCCGATTTTTCGCGCCCGGCCACCTCGCCGTATGCACCACCGCGCGCAGCCGTGGGGGACGACCTTCCAGAGTTTTCCACCCTCAACGTGTTCACCGTCAACGGCCGTATCGGGCGCCTGCGTTTCCTGGCCTGGACCCTGGTCCTGAGCCTGGCGCTGTTCGCCATCGTGGGCGCCTTGTTCACCGTGGGCGTGGGTATTGCCGCGGCATCTCCCACTGCGGCGATCATCATTGGTTCACTGCTTGGTCTGGTCTTGCTCGTGGCATCGGTGTGGATGAGCGTCCTGATCACCGTGCAGCGCCTGCATGACCTGGGCTGGTCCGGCTGGTTGTGGTTCCTGAACCTGGTGCCGATCGTGGGCAGCATTTTCCCGATCCTGTTGATCGTGCTGCCCGGCAATGCAGGCGCCAACCAATATGGTGCACCACCGCCACGCAACTCGACCGCAGTAAAGGTCCTGGCCACCCTGTGGCTGGCGATGCTCCCATTGATATTCGCCGCCGCAGTGATGCTGGCCATGGGCGGTTACCTGGACCAGCTCGAAACCAGCGTGGACAGTGGCTACGAAAGCAGCTCCATGTCCACCGATGAAGAAGCTGACCAGAGCGTCATAGCCGGTGAAGAAGATGTGCAAAGTGCTGACGATGCGGCCGAACCTGTAGACTCTCCGCAAGAATGAAGAAACGCCCCACGCCTGTGACGCATCTGTCGCAGGCGCGGTGGCGTTGCGATGGAGAAATGCATGACCCGTTACGCTCTGATCACCGGTGCCTCCAGTGGCATCGGCCTGGCCTTGGCCGAAGCACTGGCCCGTCGCGGCCGCAGCTTGATTCTGGTGGCCCGCCAGCGTGATCAGTTGGAAAGTATTGCCATAGAGCTGACCCAACGTTTTGGCGTCGAGGTGCTGTTCCGCGCCTGTGACTTGGGCGAGCCACTGCGCCTGTCCGGGTTCCTGCTGGAGCTGGAAGAAGGCGAGCGGCAGATCGACTTGCTGGTCAACTGTGCCGGTATTGGCACCAGCGGCCCATTCCTGGCCCAGGACTGGATGACCGAGCAGGACCTGATCGAAGTCAACATCCTCGCCCTGACCCGCCTGTGCCATGCGCTGGGTAACTCCATGGCCTTGCACGGTGGTGGGCAGATTCTTAACGTCGCCTCCGTCGCGGCCTTCCAGCCGGGGCCATGGATGAGTACCTACTACGCCAGCAAGGCCTATGTACTGCACTTCTCCGAAGGTCTGCGCGAAGAGCTGAAAAGCTGTGGTATCAAGGTCTCAGTGCTCTGTCCCGGCCCGACCCGCACTGCCTTCTTCGGCACCGCACAGATGGACACCGCCAAGCTGGACCGTCAGCAGCTGATGAGCCCGGAAGAAGTGGCGCTGCACACCGTACGAGCCCTGGCAAAGAACAAAGCGATCATTGTTCCCGGTCGCCGTAACCGCTGGCTGGCGTTCAGCCCACGCTTGAGCCCACGCTGGTTGACCCGCAAGATTGCCGGCGCGATCAACAAGGCCTATTGCCCGCGTTGACCTGCTGGGTACACTCACCCTGCACTTTCATAATGGAGAAACAGCTGTGGATACTCTGTTCACCAAGATCATCAACAGAGAAATACCCGCGAGGATTATCTACGAGGATGACCAGGTCCTGGCCTTCCACGATATTGCGCCAATGGCCCCCGTGCATTTCCTGGTGATTCCGAAAAAGCCGATCCGCACCCTCAACGACCTGACGGAAGAAGACAAGGGCCTGGCTGGACACATCCTGTTCACCGCCCAGCGCCTGGCCGTGGAACAAGGCTGTGAAAAAGGCTTTCGCGTGGTGATGAACTGCAATGAAGATGGCGGCCAGACCGTCTATCACATTCATATGCATGTACTGGGTCAACGCCAGATGAACTGGCCACCCGGCTGAAACCCGCCATTGCAGGAGCCGGCTTGCCGGCTCCTGCAAGAAGCATGACCCAGCGCAAACGCACGCCCCTCTCTTGCGGTAAACTGACCGCCGAGATTTTTCCCGGAGGTCAGCATGACTACCCAACGTCACTACTCGCCGATTGACCGACTGTTGCTGCAGGCCGACACAGCCATGCGCACACTGCTGCCCTTCAGCGGCCAGCCGTATCGCCCGTCACCTGCCATCGTGCAACCCGAAGCACAAATGAGCGAAACGGATACCCGTCATGTCGCCGGCCTGATGCGCATCAACCATACCGGCGAAGTCTGTGCCCAGGCGCTCTACCAGGGCCAGGCCCTGACCGCCAAGCTGCCGCAAGTACGCGCGGCCATGGAGCACGCGGCTGAGGAAGAAATCGACCACTTGGCCTGGTGTGAACAACGTATCCGCCAATTGGGCAGCCACCCCAGTGTGCTCAACCCACTGTTTTATGGCCTGTCGTTTGGCATCGGCGCCGCTGCCGGCTTGATCAGCGACAAGGTCAGCCTGGGTTTTGTCGCCGCGACCGAACATCAGGTGTGCAAACACCTGGATGAGCACCTGGAGCAACTACCGGCCGAGGATGAAAAGTCCCGGGCGATTCTTGAGCAGATGCGTATCGACGAAGAACACCACGCAGAAAGCGCGCTGGATGCCGGCGGTTTCCGCTTCCCAGCGCCGGTGAGGTTTGGCATGAGCCTGATGGCCAAGGTCATGACCAAGAGCACCTACCGAATCTGAGCTGCAAAAAAGGGCGCTTGCAAAGCGCCCTTTCTTTTTGTCAGAAAATCCTGCGATCAGCCCAACTCAATGATCTCGTAATCATGGGTAATGGCCACACCTGCCGCGCCGAGCATGATCGAGGCCGAGCAGTACTTCTCCGCCGACAGCTCGATGGCCCGCTTGACCTGCGCTTCCTTCAGCGCACGCCCCTTGACTACAAAATGCATATGGATCTTGGTGAACACCTTCGGGTCTTCAGTCGCGCGCTCGGCTTCCAAAAAGGCTTCGCAGCTTTCCACCGCCTGGCGCGACTTCTTCAAAATGCTGACCACATCGAAGTTGCTGCAACCGCCCACGCCGAGCAGGAGCATTTCCATGGGCCGTACACCCAGATTGCGGCCACCAGCTTCCGGCGGGCCATCCATGACCACCACATGGCCACTGCCCGACTCACCGAGGAACATGGCTTCGCCCGCCCATTGGATGCGTGCCTTCATCGCCCAGACTCCACTGCTAAAAAAGGGGCGCCAGCTTATCACAGGCCCCCGCCAGCGCAGTGTTATGCCCAAATACGTTCAACAGCAGACTTTGATAGGTAAATTCCCTGATCGAGTCAGAATGTGTCTGTTAAGCTGACGCCAAATCTATGGCGCATTGCCATCCTCCGGATGGATCCGCTCTATAAAAATACCAGCCCAACCACACCGTGCAGTCTTTTCGGGATACAACCATGGTTGCTATTACCCCCATACCCAAGATCAAGAACCTCGATAAGTTACTGACCCATTGTCAGCGGCAACGCTATCCGGCCAAGCAGAACATCATCTGCGCCGGGGAACGCTCGGAAACCCTGTTTTTCATTATCAAAGGTTCGGTCACGATCCTGATCGAGGATGACGACGGTCGCGAAATGATCATCGCCTATCTCAATACCGGTGATTTCTTCGGTGAACTGGGCCTGTTTGAACAAGCGGGGAAAGAACAGGAGCGCAGCGCCTGGGTGCGGGCGAAGATTGAGTGTGAGGTCGCAGAAATCAGCTATGCGAAATTTCGCGAACTGGCCCAACAAGATCCGGACATCCTTTATGCCCTGAGCGGCCAGATTGCCCAGCGCTTGCGCAACACCACGCGCAAAGTCGGTGACCTGGCGTTCTTCGACGTCACCGGGCGCGTCGCCCGCTGCTTGCTGGAACTGTGCAAGCAGCCGGATGCCATGACCCATCCAGACGGCATGCAAATCAAGGTTACGCGCCAGGAAATCGGCCGGATTGTCGGTTGCTCACGGGAGATGGTCGGTCGAGTGCTCAAGGATCTGGAAGAGCGCAACCTGGTGCACGTCAAAGGCAAGACGATGGTGGTGTTCGGCACTCGCTAGTACACAAACACCTGTGCCAGCATCTGCCGGTATAAACCGTCGAGGCGGCTGATGGCATCCGGCGCAGCAAAGGCTTCATGCAAGGCGATATGGCTGTCGGCACGCACCCGCTGCTCGAGGCCGCACGCCTGATTGAAGCGATTGACCGCTGCAATCAGTTCCTCACGATGGTTCTCCAGCAACAATGCGCCATGCACCAGGCCTACCGGGCGCCCGCCACTCTGGCGCCAGCGCTGGGCAGTACCGACCATCTTGCGTCCGTTGAGATTGACGTTATAGCGGCCATCGCAAAAGGCCCCGTCGATTTCGCCCACAGAGGCATCGCCGCCCAACTCGGTCAGCAAGTCGCAAATGGGCTGGCACAGGCGCAGGTAGCCGGTCTCGATGCGGCCCTGGTCGCCCTCGCTACGGGGCGGCGCGTAGACCAGTGCGATATTCACCGTCGCCGCAGACTGCGGCACTGGCTCCCCTCCTGTTTCCCGCAGCAACACCGGCCAACCGTGGGCGGCCGATACCTGACTGGCCGCGTCAAAGGCGGGCAGACGACTCAGACGGCGAGGCATCACCAGTGCCTGGTCGCTGGGCTGCCAGAACAGCAGGCCGAAGGATTGTTCACCCGCGCAGACGGCGGCCAGCAAATCCTGCTCGGCGGCAAGGCCTGCTTCAACGGTCATCGCTACGGGTTGGATCATCGAACACCTGCCTTTCTGAATAAACACAAAAAAATGTGGGAGCTGGCTTGCCGGCGATGCTGTCGCCTCGGTGTCTCTGTTGCACCGAGGTGATGCTATCGCAGGCAAGCCAGCTCCCACAGTGTCCGCGTTTCACATCAATCCAGTGTCGAACCACTGATCGGTAGACCACGCTCCGGGAAAAACAGGCGCTGCAACTCCGCCCCTGGATTCTCCGCACGCATAAAGGTCTCGCCGACCAGGAACGAATACACGTCGCTGATTTCCATCAACTCCACATCCGCACGGTTGACGATCCCGCTCTCGGTAATCACCAGGCGGTCACGAGGAATGCGCGGCAGCAGGTCCAGGGTGGTTTCCAGGTTGACGTCAAAGGTGTGCAGATTGCGGTTGTTGACCCCAACCAGTCGTGTGTCGAGGGTTTTCAGCGCGCGCTCCAGTTCGTCACCGTCATGGACCTCGACCAGCACATCCAGGCCCACGCCTTTGGCAACCGCCGCCAACTCGGCCATCTGCACGTCGTCCAGCGCCGAAACGATCAGCAGCACGCAATCCGCGCCCAACGCCCGGGCCTCGACGATCTGGTACGGGTCGATCATGAAGTCCTTGCGGATCACCGGCAACTTGCACGCGGCGCGGGCTTGTTGCAGGTAAGCGTCGGAACCCTGGAAGTAGTCGATATCGGTCAACACCGAAAGGCAAGTTGCCCCGCCCTTCTCATAGCTGGCAGCAATCTCTGCCGGCACGAAGTTCTCGCGGATCACGCCTTTGCTCGGCGAGGCCTTTTTGATCTCGGCGATCACCGCTGGCTGCTTGAGCCTGGCCTGGGTGATCAGGGCATTGGCAAAGCCGCGGGGTGCATCGGCGCTTTTTGCCAGGTTTTCCAACTCGGCCAGGCTCACCCGTGCGCGGCGTTCGGCCACTTCTTCAACTTTGCGGGCGAGGATGTTTTCCAGAACTGTTGGCACGCTCATCCTTCATTCTCCATCTTGAATACGGCCGTGAATGCTCCCAGCTCTTCGAGCTTTTCGCGAGCCAGACCCGTATGCAGCGCATCGTGGGCCAAGGCGACACCTTCTGTAAGACTATAGGCGTGATCGGCTGCATAAAGTGCCGCGCCAGCATTCAGAACAATCATCTCTGCCGCTTTCTGACCGTTCTCGGTCTTGCGACGCCCCAGGGCATCGCGAATCAATTCAAGGGACGCCGCCGGGCTTTCTACCGCCAGGCCATGCAGGCTCTGGCTCTTCATACCGAGGTCTTCTGGCTCGACCCAATATTCGGTGACCTGATCGTTCTTCAGCTCGGCCACAAAGGTTGGGGCCGCCAGGCTGAATTCGTCCAGGCCATCCTTGGAGTGCACCACTAGCACGTGTTTGCTGCCCAGGCGCTGCAGGACTTCGGCCAATGGCCGGCACAGCGCCTGGCTGAACACGCCCACCACTTGATGCTTCACACCGGCCGGATTCGTAAGCGGGCCAAGCATGTTGAACAGGGTACGCAGGCCAAGGTCCTTGCGCGGGCCCGCGGCGTGTTTCATCGCCCCATGGTGGGACTGGGCAAACATAAAGCCGATACCGACGTTGTCGATGCAGCGCGCCACCTGCACCGGGGTCAGGTTCAGGTAGATCCCGGCCGCTTCCAGCAGATCGGCACTGCCGCTCTTGCCCGATACCGCGCGGTTGCCGTGCTTGGCCACGGTGCAGCCGGCAGCGGCTACGACAAAGGATGATGCCGTCGAAACGTTGAAAATATTCGCACCGTCACCGCCGGTGCCGACCACATCGACCACGCCGTCGAGGGTCTTGAGTTCGACCTTGTCCGCCAGTTCACGCATCACCGAGACGGCGCCGACGATTTCGTCGATGCTCTCGCTCTTCATGCGCATGGCCATCATAAAGGCGCCAATCTGCGCATCGGTGCATTGGCCGGTCATGATTTCGCGCATGACATCGCTCATTTCAGCGGTGCTCAGGTCCAGATGGCCGACGATACGGCTCAGGGCAGTCTTGATATCCATGGAAAGTCCTTAGCGCGTGCCGCCGCTCTGCTTGAGAAAGTTGGCGAACAGCTCGTAGCCCTGCTCGGTCAGAATTGATTCAGGGTGAAACTGCACCCCTTCGACATTCAGTGTCTTGTGCCGCAGGCCCATGATCTCGTCGACCGAGCCGTCTTCCAGCTGGGTCCAGGCCGTCAGTTCCAGGCATTCGGGCAAGGTCTCGCGCTTGACCACCAGTGAGTGGTAACGGGTCACCGTCACCGGCAGGTTCAAGCCCTGGAACACACCTTGATCATTATGGAACACCGGGCTGGTCTTGCCGTGCATCACCTGGCGGGCACGCACCACGTCGCCGCCAAATGCCTGGCCGATGGACTGGTGGCCCAGGCAAACCCCGAGAATCGGCAGCTTGCCGGCGAAAAAACGGATGGCTTCCAGGGAGATACCCGCCTCAGTCGGCGTGCAGGGGCCTGGGGAAACCACGATACGCTCCGGGTTCAGGGCAGCAATCTGCGCCACCGTCATTTCATCGTTGCGCACCACCTTGACCTCGGCACCGAGCTCGCCCAGATATTGCACAACGTTGTAGGTAAAGGAGTCGTAGTTATCAATCATCAGCAACATGTGGGTTCAAACCTCTTGAATTCACTGATTTCGAATGACCGCCTTCCAGGAGCATGACCCGCTGCCAGACGCACGTTCCGGTTGCCAGGGTCAGCCGGCAAGGGGCGTCGAACAAAGGGTGAAGAAGGCAAATCGGTACAGGTCCGGCCGGGCCGGCAGAGAAAATTCAGGCGCGCCAACGCCAACGGGCGTGTGCCTTGACTACTCGCATCAAGAGTTTGCTGATGATCAACACGGGGAGGGTCTCATTCATACGTTCCCGCACAGTAACGTAGCCTCGCCAGCGGTGCAATATAGAGCAGCAAATACGGGGGGCATGACGAAGGTTTTGTAAGAAAAAACGATTTTCCTGACAGAAAACTCCCTCTACATTGCTAGTGTTTCACTTCCGATACAAAAACAATCATATGGAATCCCTATGCTCAGACCATCTTTTGTTGCGCCCCTTGCCGGATGCCTCCTGGCACTGGCCTGCGCGCAGGCGTTTGCAGCACCGTCACCTTATTCAACCATGGTGGTTTTTGGCGATAGCCTGGCGGACTCCGGCCAGTTCCCCGATGGTGTGTCCGGTGCCACCCTGCGTTTTACCAACCGTACCGGCCCCACATTCCAGGGTGACTACGGCCTGGTTTCATCGACCCTGCTGGGCTCCAAACTGGGTGTAGCGCCAAACGACCTGAACGCCTCCACCTCGCCGGTTCGCGCCGCGCAAGGCTTGCCTGACGGCAATAACTGGGCGGTCGGTGGCTACCGTACCGACAACATCCTGGATTCCATCACCTCAGTCTCCGACACGGCGATCCCCCCCGGCAATGCGGGCGCGGGCACTGTTTTACGCAGTCGCCAGGGTTATCTGCCGGCAAACGGTGGGCGGGCCGACCCCAACGCGCTGTATTTTCTGTCCGGTGGCGGTAATGACTTCCTGCAACAGCGCGTCCTCAGTCCAGGCCAAGCCGTTGCCGCAGGCGGGCGCCTGGCCGACAGCGCCCAGGCTCTGCAACAAGCCGGTGCGCGCTACATCATGGTGTGGATGCTGCCCGACCTAGGCCTGACACCCGCCATCAACGGCACGCCGCAGCAGGCTGGGACGTCCGCCCTGAGCACTATTTTCAACCAGGCACTGGTACAGCGCCTGTCGCAGATCGACGCCCAGATCATCCCGTTGAATATTCCACTGCTGTTGCAGGAAACCTTCGCCGACCCAGGCCGATTTGGCCTGGCGACCGGGCAGAACCTTACCGGCACCTGCTTCACTGGCAACAGTTGCACCGCCAACCCGACGTATGGCATCGGCGGCACCCAGCCGGACCCGACCAAGCTGATCTACAACGACTCGGTCCACCCCACCGTCGCCGGGCAACGCTTGATTGCCGACTATGCCTACTCGCTGCTCGCCGCCCCCTGGGAGCTGAGCCTGCTGCCAGAAATGGCCCAAGGCACCCTGCGCGCCCATCAGGATGAGCTGCGTAACCAGTGGCAGGCAGACAACGGCAACTGGCAAGCCGTCGGCCAATGGCGCGCAATTGTCGCCGGTGGTGGTCAGCGCCTGGACTTCGACGGTCAAGGCAGCTCGGCCAGTGGCGACGGCAGTGGCTACAACCTGAATGTCGGCGGCAGCTATCGTCTCGACGACAGCTGGCGCGTAGGTGTCGCGGCCGGGCTGTATCGCCAGACACTCGAAGCCGGCGCCAGCGACTCGGACTACAAGCTCAACAGCTACATGGGCAGCGCATTCGCGCAGTATCAGCACAATCACTGGTGGGCCGATGCCTCGCTGACCGGCGGCCGGCTGGACTTCGACAGCCTCAAGCGCAAGTTCGCCCTGGGCGTCAGCGAAGGCTCAGAAAAAGGTGATACCGACGGCTGGCTCTGGGCCTTGAGCGGCCGTGTGGGCTATGACATTGCCGGGATCGGCAGCGATTGGCACCTGTCGCCGTTCATCAGCGCCGACTATGCGCGAATCGAAGTCGATGGCTACTCGGAAAAAGGCAGCCGCTCCACCGCGCTGACCTTTGCCGACCAGCAACGCGACTCCAAACGCCTGGGCGTTGGCCTGCAGGGCAGCTACCGCGTCACCCCGCAAACCCAGGTTTTTGGCGAAGTGGCTCACGAGCATGAGTTCGAAAATGACACCCAAAAGGTGAATATTTCGCTCAACAGCGTGCAGGGGATCGGCTTCGAACTCGACGGCTACACCCCTCGCAGCAATTCGGATCGCTTGAGTCTCGGGGTCAGCCACAAGCTCACCCAGGAGTTGGCACTGCGCGCGGCGTATAACGTGAGGAAGGATGACAGCCTGACCCAGCAAGGGTTCAGTGTCGGAGTGAGCCTGGATTTCTAATACGGCCTTAAAAACAACATAAAACCCATGTGGGAGCGGGCTTGCCCGCGATAGCGGTGGTTCAGTCACTACATCGGTGACTGACAGACCGCCATCGCGGGCAAGCCCGCTCCCACACAAGCCCAACCCCACATTTAGATCGGGATCGACCGTCAGTCTTGCGGGGTCTGCTCGGCCAATGCCACCGCACGGAACATCGCCCGGCGCTTGTTCAGGGTTTCTTCCCACTCAAGGGCCGGCACCGAGTCGGCGACAATCCCGCCACCCGCCTGCACATGCAGTTCGCCGTCCTTGATCACCGCCGTGCGGATCGCAATGGCGGTGTCCATGTTGCCATTCCACGCGAAATAACCCACGGCGCCGCCGTAGACCCCACGCTTGACCGGCTCCAGCTCGTCGATGATTTCCATCGCACGAATCTTCGGGGCGCCGGACAAGGTGCCCGCCGGCAGAATTGCGCGCAGCGCGTCCATCGCCGTCAGGCCGGCCTTCAGCTCGCCGGTGACGTTGGACACAATGTGCATCACGTTGGAATAACGCTCGATCACCATCTTCTCGGTGAGCTTCACCGAGCCGATTTCCGAAACGCGTCCGGTGTCGTTACGCCCCAGGTCGATGAGCATCAAGTGCTCGGCGATTTCCTTGTCGTCGGACAGCAGGTCTTCTTCAAGTGCCAGGTCGGCCTCTTCGGTCGCGCCACGGGGGCGCGTGCCGGCAATCGGGCGCACGGTGATCAGGTTGTCTTCGACGCGCACCAGCACTTCCGGCGAGCTGCCCACTACGTGGAAGTCGCCAAAGTTGAAGAAGTACATGTACGGCGTCGGGTTGAAGCAGCGCAGCGCCCGGTACAAGTCGATGGGCGCCGCCTTGAAGTCGATGGACATCCGCTGCGACGGCACCACTTGCATGCAGTCACCGGCGAGGATGTATTGCTTGATGGTATCGACCGCGCGCTCGTAGTCATCCTGGGTAAAGCTGGAGCGAAACACCGGATCGGCCGCCGGCGGACGGCTGAGGTCCAGGCCGCGACGCGGGGTGATCGGCTGGCGCAGCTTGTCCAGCAGCGCTTCGAGGCTGGCCTGGCCTTGCTCGAACGCATCGGCCTGGGTCGGGTCAGCGAGCACAATCGCGTGCATCTTGCCGGCCAGGTTGTCGAACACCACCACCGCGTCGGAAACCATCAGCAGGATGTCCGGCACACCCAACGGGTCGGGGTTCGGGCATTTGCCCAGGCGTTGCTCCACGTAACGCACGCAGTCGTAGCCGAAATACCCCACCAGGCCGCCATTGAAACGCGGCAAACCAGCAATGGTTGGCACGTTGTAGCGCGCCTTGAAGGCTTCGACGAAGGCCAGCGGGTCTTGCACATCGTGGCTTTCGATCTCGACGCCATCATGGGTGATGCTGACGTGATGGTCATGCACCCGCAGGACCGTGCGGCACGGCAGGCCGATGATCGAGTAACGGCCCCACTTTTCGCCGCCCTGCACCGATTCCAGCAGATAGGAATTGGGCTCGTCGGCCAGTTTCAGGTAGATCGACAGCGGCGTATCGAAGTCGGCCAGGGTTTCCCGGGCCATGGGGATGCGGTTGTAGCCGGCAGCGGCCAAACGCAGGAATTCTTCGCGGATCATGGGGTGCCTCGTGGCGTGAGGGTCTAACAGTCAGGTATGCAAACGTGCCGCAGCGCGGCCAGGATCAGTCAGGCGCGCCAACGCCAGCGGGCCAGGGCCTTGATGACTTTCATCCAGAGTTTGCGAGTGACCACCACGATGGGATTTCCAGAAGGGGATGGGACAGCGTCGGGCAACGTTATCTCAGCGCCCACTCCCAAGCAACCGGGGATTAGCAGTCGCAGGTCATCAATGACCAGCGCCGGCGACTCTTCGGCAATCGGCCGGCCATGGTTGTAGCCATAGCTTAAGGCCACACACTTGACCCCCGCCGCTTTCGCCGCCAGCACATCGCTGCGCGAATCGCCGACAAACAGCGACTGGGACGCCGGGATATTGGCCATTTTCATCACAAAGAACAGCGCCGCCGGATCCGGTTTTTTCTGCGGCAGGGTATCGCCGCCGATGATCCAGCGGAAATACCGGCCGATCTTCATCTGGTCCAGCAGCGGCGCGACGAAGCGTTCCGGCTTGTTGGTGATCAGGGCCATTTCCACGCCCTGCTTGTGCAGCCACTTGAGGGTGTCGCGCACGCCGGGGTAAACCACGGTCAGTTCGTGGCCGTCTTCGTAGGCCGCGTTGAACAGTTCCAGCGCGTGCTCGGCCTCCACCTCATCGACACCTTCGGCATCAATGTGATTGGCCAGCGCACGGCGCACCAGCATCTGCACGCCGTTGCCGACCCACTCGCGTACCGATTCGATACCGGCAGGCTTGCGCCCCAACTTGAGCAACATGTGATCCACCGCAGCCGTCAGGTCCGGCACCGAATCGACCAGGGTGCCGTCCAGATCGAACATCACCAGCCGCGGCAATTTACCGGGGAACAGCTGCTCAAAACCGCTCATGGACGCGCCAGCGCCAGTTCTTCACGCATCTTGGCAATCACGGCCTGGTAGTCAGGGGTGTTGAAGATCGCCGAGCCGGCGACGAAGGTGTCGGCGCCCGCCGCCGCGATGTCACGGATGTTGTTGACGTTGACCCCACCGTCGATCTCCAGGCGGATATCGCGGCCAGAGGCGTCAATCAGCGCACGGGCCTCACGCAGCTTGTCGAGGGTACCGGGAATGAACTTCTGCCCGCCAAAACCCGGGTTGACGCTCATCAGCAAGACCATGTCGACCTTGTCCATCACGTACTTGAGGGTGTCCAGCGGGGTCGCCGGGTTGAACACCAGGCCAGCCTTGCAGCCGCCTTCGCGGATCAGTTGCAGGGAGCGGTCGACATGCAGCGTGGCTTCCGGGTGGAAGGTGATGTAGGTCGCACCGGCTTCGATGAAGTCGCCGATGATGCGGTCCACCGGGCTGACCATCAGGTGCACATCAATCGGCGCGGTCACGCCGTACTTGCGCAGCGCGGCGCAAACCATCGGGCCGATGGTCAGGTTCGGCACATAGTGGTTGTCCATGACATCGAAGTGCACGAAGTCGGCACCGGCGGCCAACACGTTGTCCACTTCCTCGCCCAGGCGGGCGAAGTCGGCGGAGAGAATCGATGGAGCAATTACGAAGGGCTGCATGACGCACCTTTTCTGAGCTAAATCACGATGGCGCGCATTGTATACCTCATGCTTTGTTGCGCGCACCGTGACCTGACTCAATGACTAGTACGCGGCGCGGTAGATTTTCTCGATATCCGCCGCACTGAGCTTGCGCGGATTGTTGCGCATCAGGCGCTCGATTCCCGCGGCTTCTAAGGCCATGGTCGGAATCGCCTCCTCTGGCACGCCGAAGCTGCGCAAGCCGCTAGGGATCTCCACTGCGGCGCACAGTCGCGTCATGGCCTCCACCGCCTGGTCCGCTGCATCGTTGACGCTCAAGCCCGTGACATTCACCCCCATGGCCTGGGCGATATCTTGCATGCGCTCGACGCAGGCCAGCTTGTTCCAGTGCATCACATAGGGCAGCAGCAACGCGTTGCTCACCCCGTGGGCAATATTGAAACGCCCGCCCAACGGGTAGGCCAGCGCATGCACCGCCCCCACCCCGGCATTGCCGAAGGCCATGCCGGCCATCAGGCTGGCCGTGGCCATATCGTCACGCGCCTGCAGGTTGGCCGGATTGGCGTAGGCCTTGGGCAAGGCGTTGGCGATTAACTTGATCGCGCCAATGGCCAGGGCATCGGTGATTGGCGAGGCGTTCAGGGACAGATAGGACTCGATGGCATGCACCAGGGCATCCACACCACTGGCAGCCGTAACACTGCGCGGGCAGGTCAGGGTCATTTGCGGGCTGATCAGCGCAACATCCGGCAGCAGGTAGTCGCTGACGATGCCTTTTTTCAATTGCGCGGCCTTGTCCGACAGAATCGCCACATTGGTCACTTCCGACCCCGTGCCGGCCGTGGTGGGAATGGCAATCAGCGGCGGGCCTTTGCGCGGCACCTGGTCCACACCGAACAAATCCTCGAGTGCGCCGTGATAACCGGCATAGGCGGCGACGCTCTTGGCGATATCAATGGCACTGCCACCGCCCACGCCGATCAGGCCGTCATGCCCGCCTTCGCGGTAGGCCTGCATGCAGTCTTCGACGATGGCGATCTCCGGGTCGGGCAGCACCCGGTCGAAGATCTCGTAAGGCCGATCACCCAACTGCGCCAATGCCAGTTGCACCGTACCGGACTTGACCAGCGCAGCATCGGTGACGATCAACGGGTTGTCGATATCCAGCCGGGTCAGCTCGGCGGCCAATTGCTCGATGGCGCCTGGGCCGGTGAGCAATTTGTGGGCGATCTTGAATGAGGAGGTACTCATGTGCGCGGCCTCTTATAAATTGGTGGGCTGGCACAAGAATAGCTGGGGAATGCGGGTTGTCTGCCATTCAGCGGCTGAATGGTTGGGTCATTCAAAGCGGGCGCGGTCAATGTAGGAGCTGGCTTGCCTGCGATGGCCTCGACTCGGTGCATCAGGTGTACCGAGTCGAGGCCATCGCAGGCAAGCCTGCTCCCACAGGTGATCGGGTTTCAGCAGTCAGACCTGCGCCGTCCGCAGTTTTTCGCTGCGCCCACGCAACCACTCCAGGGTCAGCAACAGCACCACCGAGAAGGCAATCAGCAAGGTCGCCGCTGCGGCAATGGTAGGGCTGAGGTTTTCGCGGATGCCGCTGAACATCTGCCGAGGCAAGGTGGCCTGCTCGGGCCCGGCGAGGAACAGCGTCACCACCACCTCATCGAACGATGTGGCAAAGGCAAACAGCGCCCCGGAAATGACGCCCGGCGCAATCAGCGGCAGCGTCACCCGGCGAAACGCGGTCAACGGCGACGCCCCCAGGCTGGCCGCGGCTCGCACCAGGTTGTGGTTGAAGCCCTGCAAGGTCGCCGACACGGTGATGATCACAAAGGGCACGCCCAGCACCGCATGCACCACGATCAGCGAAAAGAAACTGTTGCCCAGCCCCAGCGGGGCAAAGAACAAGTAACTCGCCACGCCGATAATCACCACCGGTACCACCATCGGCGAAATCACCAGGGCCATCACCAGCGCCTTGCCGGGGAAGTGGCCACGGGTCAGGCCAATAGCAGCCAACGTGCCAAACACCATCGCCAGCACCGTGGCCGCCGGGGCGACGATGATGCTGTTCTTCAAGGCGCGCATCCATTCCGCCGAGGCAAAGAAGTCCTGGTACCAGTGCAGCGAAAACCCCTGCAGCGGGTACACCAGGAAACTCCCGGAGTTGAACGACAGCGGGATGATCACCAGCACCGGCAGGATCAGGAACAACAGGATCAGGCCGCAGAGGATCCGCAAGCTGTAGAACCACACCCGCTCGATGGGTGACATATAAGGACTGCTGGACATTTCAGGCGCTCCTCAGCTCAGGCGCAGGCGGCTGGCGCCCACCAGCCAGTTGTAGATCAGGTACAGCACCACGGTCGCCAGCAGCAGCAAGCCGCCCAGCGCAGTCGCCATGCCCCAGTTGATGCTGGTGTTGGTGTAGAACGCCACGAAGTAGCTGACCATCTGGTCGTTCGGGCTGCCCAGCAGGGCCGGGGTGATGTAGTAGCCAATCGCCAGGATAAACACCAGCAGGCAACCGGCACCCACACCCGCGTAGGTCTGTGGGAAGTACACCCGCCAGAAACTGGCGAATGGGTGACAACCCAAAGAGATCGCCGCACGCATGTAGGTCGGTGAAATGCCCTTCATCACGCTGTAGATCGGCAGAATCATGAACGGCAGCAGGATATGCACCATGGAGATGTAGACCCCCAGCCGGTTGAACACCAACTCCAGAGGCTTATCAATGATGCCCAGGCCCATCAGCGCGCCGTTGATCAGCCCGCCGGACTGCAGCAGCACAATCCAGGCGGCCACGCGCACCAGCACCGAGGTCCAGAAGGGCAGCAGCACCAGGATCATCAACAGGTTGCTTTGCCGCGCCGGCAGGTTGGCCAGCAGGTACGCCAGCGGATAGGCCAGCAGCAGGCAGCACACGGTAATCACCAGGCCCATCCAGAAGGTGCGGGCGAAGATATCGAGGTAAATCGCCTGGTCCGGCGTGGCCGGCGCGACTTCGCCGAGGTCGTCGATCCGATGATCGACCGCCGCCAGCAGGTAATAAGGCGTGAGGCTGCTGGTGTTGCGCCGGATGGCCTGCCAGTACGCGGGGTCGCCCCAGCGTTCGTCGAGGTTTTCCAGCGCTTCTTTATAAGAGGCCGGCACTTCGCTGAACGGCAGCGCCCGCGCGGTTTTGGTCAACAGGCTGCGATAACCCGCCAGCTCCATGTTCAGGCGCTTGGACAAATCGCCCAGGGTCTGGTTTTTCCGGGCTTCACCCAGGTCCTCGCTGACAGCCTGGTACACCGACTCGCCGGGCAAGCCGCGACCATCCCAGGCGGTCACCGCCACCACGGTACGCGGCAGGCCGGCGACCACTTCCGGGTTACCGACGCTTTTGTACAACAGCGCAACGATGGGCACCAGGAACACCAGCAGCAAAAACACCACCAGCGGCGCGATCAAGGCCTGGGCCTTCCAGCGGTTAAGCCGCTCGGCACGCGCCAGGCGCTGCTTCAAGCTGGGGGTGGTGACCTCGTTCGAGGGAACGGCGATGGCCATGGCAAACTCCGGAAAATCTACAGTTGAAACCCGTGTGAAAGGCCCCCTTGTGGGAGCCGGGCTTGCCCGCGATGGCAGCACCTCGGTGTGTCGGGTCTACCGAGGTGCTGCCATCGCAGGCAAGCCAGCTCCCACAGGGGTTAAGCGGTGGGGCTTGTTATTTGGCAGCCCAGGAATTGAAGCGCTGCTCCAGTTGCTCACCGTTATCCGCCCAGAAGCTCACATCAATCTGCACCTGGTTGGCGATGTTTTCCGGAGTAGTCGGCATATCCTTGAGGATGTCCTTGGCCAGCAGCGGCACGGCTTGGGTATTGGCCGGGCCGTAGGCGATGTTTTCCGAGTAGATTTTCTGTTGCTGCGGTGCAACGGAGAAGGCGATGAATTTCTTCGCCGCCTCGGCGCGCTCCTTGCTCAGGCCCTTGGGGATCGCCCAGGCGTCGAAATCGTAGATACCGCCGTTCCACACCACTTTCAGGTTGCTCTCTTTCTGCACGGCGGCGATCCGGCCGTTATAGGCCGAGCTCATCACCACGTCACCCGAGGCCAGGTACTGCGGCGGCTGGGCGCCGGCCTCCCACCACTGGATCGACGGCTTGAGTTCATCGAGTTTCTTGAAGGCGCGGTCCTGGCCGTCCTTGCCGGCCAGCACTTTGTACACGTCCTTGGGCGCTACACCGTCGGCCATCAGGGCGAATTCCAGGGTGTACTTGGCCCCCTTGCGCAAACCGCGCTTGCCGGGGAAATTTTTGGTGTCCCAGAAGTCCGCCCAACTGGTTGGGGCCGTTTTCAGTTTGTCGGCGTTGTACGCCATCACCGTGGACCACACGAAGAAACCCACGCCACAGGGCTGGATCGCGCCTTTCACATAGTCGTCAGGGTTGCCGAACAGCTTCGGATCCAACGGCTCGAACATGTCCTCGTCACAGCCACGGGACAGTTCCGGCGACTCGACTTCCACCAGGTCCCAGGACACGCTCTTGGTGTCGACCATGGCTTTGACCTTGGCCATCTCGCCGTTGTACTCGCCAGCGATGATCTTGCCGTTGCCCGCGCTTTCCCACGGGGCATAGAAAGCCTTGACCTGGGCCGCCTTGTTCGCGCCGCCAAACGACACCACCGTCAGGTCCGGACCTGCCATGACCTGTGAAGCACTCGCCAGGCCGATGGCCAGGGCGGTCAATTTCAGGGATCTCAACATTTATTGTTCTCTCCACGTGCAGGGTTGGATGAAGCCAAGGGGGCGATCAATTCGCCTCTAGAAGTGGATCGAGTGCGCGAACGTGCTCGACTTGCCAGCCAATCGGAACCACATCGCCGACCGTCAGTGCCGGATCCAGCTCGGCGATCGGTTGTTTCACAAAGAAATCGGCCTTGCCGCAGACTTCCAGGCGCACGCGCACGTGGTCGCCCAGATAGATAAATTCGGCCACCCGGCCCGAGAAGCGGTTGCTGCAGCTTTCGCTGGAACCGTTGAGGCTGACCCGCTCCGGGCGCACCGACAGCGTCACCGGGCCACCGATCTGCCCGACATTCACCGCCAGCGCCTCGACCTTCTCGCCGCGCGCCAGCTCAACCACGCACCGCTCGCCGGTGTGGCTGTGCAGGCGGCCGTTAAGACGGTTGTTCTCGCCGATGAAATTGGCGACGAAGGTGTTTTTCGGCTCTTCATACAAAGTGCGCGGCGGTGCGATCTGCTGGATCTCGCCCTGGTGGAACACCGCTACCCGGTCGGACATAGTCAGCGCTTCACCCTGGTCGTGGGTCACGTAAACCACGGTCACGCCGAGACGCTGGTGCAGGTGCTTGATCTCCATCTGCATGTGTTCACGCAGCTGTTTATCGAGGGCACCGAGGGGTTCGTCCATCAGCACCAGCTGCGGCTCGAACACCAGGGCGCGAGCCAGGGCCACCCGTTGCTGCTGGCCGCCGGAGAGCTGCGCCGGGTAGCGCTGGGCGAAGGCGTCGAGCTGGACCATGCTCAGCACGCGCTTGACCCGTTCGCTGACATCGGTCTTGCTCAAGCCCCGCACCGTCAGGGGGAACGCCAGGTTCTCAGCCACCGTCATGTGCGGGAACAGCGCATAGTTCTGGAACACCATGCCAATGTCGCGCTTGTGCGGCGGCACATTGTTGATCGAGCGCCCGGCCAGCAGGATCTCCCCGGCGGTCGGCGTTTCGAAGCCGGCGAGCATCATCAGGCTGGTGGTCTTGCCCGAACCGGACGGGCCCAGCAGGGTGAGGAATTCGCCCTTGCGAATGTCCAGGTTGAGGTCTTTGACGATCAGGTTCTCGCCGTCGTAGCTCTTCTGCACACCACGAAAGCTGACCAGCACATCATTTGAATCCGCCTCGCTCATACCCGCACCTTTGTGTTTTGGACTGCTGTGGAGCTAGCGTAGTCCAGGCGCAAGCCCCCGGAAATCGGGGCGCAGGAGAGATTGGCATCAGCAGGATGGAAGGTTCGGGGTAGGGATCGCCCTACACGGATGGCGGGCAAGGGACAGTTGCGCAGCAAGCTTCAAGCGACAAGCTGCAAGCACGGGCTTCCGGGGGTTTGGGCGATGTCGCAAATAGATAAGCTCCTATAGGAGCTTGTGCTCCATCGCGTACTTCACCAGCTCGGCCAGGGAGCTGATGTTGAGTTTTTGCATCAACCGCGCCTTATGGGTGCTGATGGTCTTGCTGCTCAGGGCCAGTTGCTGGGCGATATCGTTGACGTTGGCGCCCTGGGCCAAACGCTCGAACACCGAGAACTCGCGCTCGGACAACAGCGAATGCAAGGGCCGGGCATCGGTGAGGCCGACCTCAAACACCATGCGGTCCGCCAGGTCCGGGTCGATATAGCGCCCGCCCGCGGCGACTTTGCGGATTGCCGTCAACAACAGCGCAGGATCGCTGTCCTTGGTGGCATACCCAGCCGCACCGACCTTCAGCGCCCGGGCGGCCATTTGTGCCTCGTCATGCATCGACAGCACCAGGATGGCCGGCGGGTTGTTCAGCGCGCGGATCCGCGCAATCGCCTCCAGGCCGTTGACCCCGGGCATGGAGATATCCAGCAGCACCACCTCGCAGGGCGTGTGACGCAAGGCTTCCAACAGCTGTTCGCCGTTACCCGCCTCGCCCACCACCAGCAGGTCCTTGGCCAGGCCGATCAACTGCTTGATGCCTTCACGGACGATGGTGTGGTCTTCGGCTACCAATACGCGGATCACGGCAATTTCCTCTCTCTATAGCGATTAAACGCCGACATTCAAAATGTGCGAGCAAGCCCACAAGGGATCTATGGCGAATCCAACGGCACCGTAACGCTCAGGGTGGTGCCCTCCCCCAGTTCGCTGTCGAGGGTCAACTGCCCGCCCATGATCAGCACCCGCTCGCGCATGCCCACCAAACCAAACGACACCGGGCGCCCCGGCGCAGGGACGAAGCCTGCGCCATCATCACTGATGGTCAACCGCAGATTGGCGCCCTCCACCACCAGGGTCAACTCCACCGTATGCGCCTGGGCATGGCGCATGACGTTGGTCAGCGCCTCCTGCAGGATACGGAACAGGCCAATGGCCTTGGCGTCACTCAAGGCTGGGAGGTTGTCCGGCACCTGCACCAGGCACGGAATCTGTGTGCGCGCCTCAAACCGCCGGGCCTGCCACTCGATGGCCGAGGCGATCCCGGCGTCGAGAATCGGCGGGCGCAACGCCGTGGCCACATCACGGACCAATTGGAACAGTTGAGCGATCAGGCGCTTCATGCTGTTCAGGCGCTCGTGCAGGCCTGGGTCCAACTGGGCGTAGGCCAACTCGCACATGGAGGTTTCCAGCTTCAACACCGTGAGCATCTGCCCCAGCTCATCGTGAACTTCGCGGGCAATCCGCGCCTTCTCTTCCTCACGCACGGTTTCCAGGTGCGCCGAGAGTTCGCGCAGTTGCGCCCGCGAGGCATCCAATTCCAGCTCAATGCGTTTGCTGTCGCTGATGTCCCAGACGATCCCGTCCCAGACCACCGCCCCATCGTCCAGACGCCGGGTGACCGCCTTGATCTCGGCCCAGCGCTGCTCTCCCTGGCGGGTCAGGATGCGGCCCTGCCACGACCAGTTGCTCTCGGTGTCGATGGCCTGGTCCTGGGTCTGGTGATAACTGGCGCGATCATCCGGGTGGACCAGACTGCGAATCCCCACATCGCGGTGGCTGAGCACGGACGGCGAATAGCCCACCAGGCGCTCACTGCCTTCGCTGATATAGGCAAAGTCGATGGCGGCGCTCAACGGCAGACGCTCTAGGCGAAACACCAGCCCTGGCACATTGGCGGCGATGCCTTGCAGGCGCGCTTCACTTTCCTGCAACGCGGCCAAGGCCCGGCGGCGCTCGGTGACGTCGTTGAGGTACACCACCAGGTATTCGCCACCGGCAAAGCGCAGGAAACTCAAGGACACATCCGTGGGCAACAGGCTGCCATCCGCGCGCAGGCACTGGGTGGCGAAGCTCTGCGGCCCGTCTTCACTGGCCCGGGCGCGCTTCCACAGGTTCAGCCAGCGGTCCATGCTCAGATTGGGTTCGAACTCGATCAGCGGGCGCTCGATCAACGCTCCCGGGGCGTAACCGAGCATGGTTTCGGCGGCGACGTTGGCGTAGCGCACATGGCTGTCCCAATTGACCCAGAGGATACCCACGGTACTTTGATCAATCGAAAACTGGGTCAGACGCAATGCTTCGGCGCCCGCCGCACGGGCAGCACTTTCCTCACGCGTGGCCAGCAACTGGTGTTCCAGGGCATGTTTTTGCCGACGCTGCCACAAGGCAACCGTCAGGCACGCGAGCAACAGCAGGCCCAGCAGCAGGCTGAGGTTTTGCCAGAATCCCGGTGATTCCGACAGGCGTGGGTACTTGGGTTGCAGCCAGCGGGCATGCAATTGCTCCAGCTCACGGGCTGGAATGGCGCGCAGGCCGCTCTCGACAATCTCTGCCAGGGCTGGCCAGTCACGCCGGGTGGCCACCCGCAACAGTTGCGGCAATCCAATATCGCCGACCACGGCCAAACCGGCGAACTCGGGCTCGATCGACAAGCGGCTCAACTGCGCCTCATCGACTACCGCATAGCGCGCCTGCTGGCTGACCAATAGCTGCAAGGCCTGGCGCTCCAGGGGCACACCTTGCAGGTTCAGCCTGGGGTAATTGCTGCGCAGGTAATCCGCCACGCCGCTGGGCATGCGCACGGCGACCCGGGACTGTTCATCGAGTTTTTCCAGGTCCACGGTGCCGCTGCCGTCGCGAATGCCAACAATGTGCTGGGGCACGCGCATATACGGGTCGGAAAACTGCCACAGGCGCAGGCCGGCAGGGGTTTGTAGCAGACCTGGGGCGAGGTCGACTGCATCCTCGCGCAAGGCGTCCTCCAACTGTTCCTGCGTGGGGAAGTTGCGCCAGGTCAGCTCGATATTCAGCGCCTTTGCCAGCGCCTGCATCAGCTCGACATTGGCTCCGGACAAGCGCTGCAGGCGCCGGTCGTATTGCGCGTAAGGCGCCTGCAACACCACCCCGACCCGCAGTTGCGGGTGCTGCGCCAACCACTCGCGCTGCTGCGGGTTGAGCACCGCCGGCGGCACCACAGACGCAGGCGCGGCATTCACCATCAAGGGCAAGCACAGATAGCCGATAACCAGCAGACAGCGAAAATTCATCATTCACATCTCACATCCAACCCATTAGGCTGCCGGGATCACTTCTGGCCGGGATTCCACTATGCCCCTGCTTCACCGTTCGACACTGCCAGCATTGTGCCTGTCGCTGCTGTTTACCAGCACCTTTTGCGTGCAGGCGGCTGACACCGCGCCGGCGGCCGCCGAAAAACCACCAGAACGCCAGCCTCTGCCAGAGCGTAGCCAGGAGGAAGCCCAGGCCCTGGAGCGACAACTGCCGCCCCACGAGCAGCAACAATTGCAGGCCGGCGACGAGTCGTTCCTGGCGCTGTGGAAACCGGCGAACAGCCCTGAACCGCAGGGTGTGGTGATTATCGTCCCCGGCGCCGGAGAAACGGCTGACTGGCCGCAAGCCATCGGGCCTTTGCGCCAGAAGCTGCCGGATGCCGCCTGGAGCAGCCTGAGCCTGTCGCTGCCCGACCTGAGCGTCGATACCCTGCCGCCGCGGGTGATCCAGGCTCCCGATGCAGCCGTCGACAGCAGCAGCAAAGATGCCAGCACTGCCGCGCCCAAGCCCATCGAACAGGCGGCCAGCGCCGAAGCCGAGGGCACCGACCCGGCCGTGGTCCCTGGCGTGGATGAGCAGGACAAGACCGACGCGACACGGATCTTCGCCCGCATCGACGCAGCCGTCGCCTATGCCCAGACCCAGAACGCCCGCAGCGTGGTGCTGCTGGGGCACGGGACTGGGGCCTGGTGGGCTGCGCGCTACCTGAGCGAAAAACAACCGGCCCAGGTGCAAAAGTTCATCATGGTCGCGGCGCAGTCGCCGGTGGGCCGTCAACCGGATCTGCAACAGCTGACCCCGACATTGAAGCTGGCGACCGCCGATGTCTTCTATCAGGACAACGCCCTGGCCAGCAAAATGGCGCTGGAGCGCAGCCAGGCGAGCAAGCGGCTGAAGAATGACAACTACAAGCAGGTGTCGTTGAAGACTATTCCCGGGAATAGCGCAGCGGCCCAGGAACAGTTGTACCGGCGGATTCGCGGCTGGTTGAGCCCGCAAAGCAGCGGTAGCTGAGCCCAACTGCCCCGTCTGTGGTTGTGGTTGTGGCGAGCGGGCTTGCCCGCGTTGGGTTGCGCAGCAGCCCTAAAACCCGCCGCTCGGTTTATCTGACAAACCTAAGAGGCCCTGTGGGGGCATGAGGATCTACAGAACTCGCTCTTTTGGGGTTATTGGGTTTGTGTACATATCCGTTGCTGCGGTCACGGCCACTTAGGGTTCCGCCCTTACGGCGGGTCACTTTTGGAAAAGAGCCCCAAAAGTAACCAAAAGGGCTCTTGCCCCACCACTCGGAGCCTCGCCTAGGCTCGACATGCCCGCAGTCAGGCATTGCTCCGTGGGCCCGCCGCGATCGGCCATCCATGGCCGTGTCGCGGCTACCCCGGCATCCATGCCGGGGTGCCCACTGCGCAATACCTGCCTGCGGCCAGCGTGGTTTAACGGGGCGCCTGAGATCAAGATCAAAAGCCAGATCAAAAGCAGAGCAAAAGCAGAGCAACAGCAGAGCCAGAGCTGCGAAGCTGCATTCCCCTGTGGGAGCTGGCTTGCCTGCGATAGAGATATCTCGGCCAATACATCTATCGACTGATAGACCGCCATCTCGGCGCCCCCCCGAATCACTACTGGATCGCAGGCACACCGAGACTAGGCGAGGTGCCCAGTGGTGGGTCCCCGGCCTCCGATACCAGGAGCCCCTTGGTTACTTTGGGGCTCTTTTTTTACGGACCGGGCACATGGTTGACGGGTGTGCGGGGACAGGGTGGACACTTTTGGCAAGCACGCTCGCCACAGGCGGTCGGGTCAGCGGAAATCCCGCTGCTCGCGAATGATCGTGTAGGCACTATGCAGCTCTCGGGTGCGCTCCGTGGCCTCGCGCACTTGAGCGGGGCTGGCGCCAGTGCCGGCAATCTTGTCCGGGTGGTGCCGACTGAGCAGCCGTCGATAGGCACGTTTGATGACCGCAGGCTCTGTCGTGCCGGTCACCCCGAGAATCCGCAGGGCCTCTTGATAGGTGCTACCGCGGGTGACCAGGGGCTTGCGTTCCGGCTCATAGTCATGGGCCAGTGCCTGGAGTTGTTGCGGCGTCCACCCCAGCCATTTGCCCCATAGCTCGATCAGCTCGCGCTCAGCGGGGCTGGCCTTGCCGTCGGCCCAGACCATGCGCCAGCAGGCGCGCAGCACGCCTTCCGCCGCATGGGGCTGCACCTTGAGCACGCGCAGGTAACTGCGCACGCGGTCGGTCCCCGACTTGCCTCGGTTGAACGCGGCAATCGCCCGGCGCTGGGCCGGCTCGCTCATGTCCAGCGAGCGCATCTCCACCCGCGCCTGCTGGATATGGCCGTCCACCACCCGCCCATTACTCTTGGCCAGGCGGCCCAGCAGGACAAACAGCAGTTCGTCATTGCGCAGCGCCGGCCGGCCGCCCAGGCGTTCGCGCAGTTGGGCCCAACTGTGCAATTGCAGGCGCCGATCCAGTGCCTGCCCCAGCAACCCACCCAACATGGCCCCCGGAATGCTGGCGATGGCAAAACCCGCCCCGGCGCCGATCAGAGTCCCAGGCCACAACATCTTACTGGCCCACGGTCAGCAGACTTTCAACCTGCGCCAGGCGCTCCAGCGTACCGACGTCAATCCAGCGTCCATCCATGTGTTCCCCCGAGACCAAGCCTTGAGCCATCGCCGTGCGCAGCAAGGGCGCCAGCTTGAAGGCACCGGCACTGCAACCCGCGAACAGCTTGGGGTGCAGCACCGAAATGCCACTGAAGGTCAGGTTATCGGCACCGGGCGCTGCATCATGAAGCAAACCATCCTTGATATAGAAATCGCCACCACTGGGGTGATGAGGCGGGTTATCGACCATGACCAAGTGCGCCAAGCCGCTCAAGGGCTGCTTGAGGCGGACAAAGTCGTAGTCGGTCCAGATATCGCCATTGACCACCAGGAACGGCTCCTCCCCCAGCAAGGGCAAGGCCTGGAAGATTCCGCCACCAGTTTCCAGGGGCTCGCCCTCTGGCGAATACTGGATACGCACGCCGTACTGCGCGCCGTCTCCCAGATAACTCTCGATTTGCTGGCCCAGCCAGGCATGGTTGATGACGATATCGGTGAATCCCGCTTTCGCCAGCGCCTCCAGGTGGTACTCGATCAGGCGCTTGCCACCGGCCTGGACCAACGGTTTTGGGGTGTGCAGGGTGAGCGGACGCATCCGCTCGCCCTTGCCGGCCGCCAGGATCATCGCCTTCATACGTGGGCCTCGGCCGGTTGGCGCAGGCTGGCCAGCAACTCGCCCAGGTCGGCCAGTTCCGGCCGATCAGCCAGCACCGCGTCTATATAGGCAAAGAAGCGCGGCACGTCCGCCAGGTAGCGCGGTTTGCCATCACGGTGGCAGATACGCGCAAAGATACCGATGACCTTGAGGTGACGCTGCACCCCCATCAAGTCGCTGGCGCGCAGGAAATCTTCAAAGTCCGCCTGCACCGGGATGCCCAATTGGCCAGCACGCTCCCAATAACCACGCTGCCATTCGCGCACCCGCGCCTGGGGCCAACTGAGGAAGGCGTCCTTGAACAGGCAGGTGATGTCGTAGGTCACGGGGCCGTAGACCGCATCCTGGAAATCCAGCACGCCAGGGTTCGGCACGCTGATCATCAGGTTGCGCGGCATATAGTCGCGATGCACCAGGACCTTGGGCTGGGCCAGGGCGCTGTCGATCAGCAATTGGCTGACCCGCTGCCATTGAGCCAACTGCTGCTCGTCGAACTCAATGCCCAGATGCCGGCGCACGTACCATTCGGGGAACAGCTCCAGCTCACGGCGCAACAATGGCACGTCGTAGCTGGGCAACCCGGCGTCCATCGGCAATTGCTGGAAAGCCAGCAGCGCGTCGATGGCTTCGGCAAACAATTGATCGGCATTTTCACCGTCAATCACATCCAGATAGGTGTTTTTGCCCAGGTCGTTGAGCAAAAGAAAGCCTTGGGAGAGATCTTCTGCATAAATTTGCGGAACATTTATTCCCGATTTCGCCAACATTCTCGCGATATCGACGAAAGGTTTGCAGTTTTCCTGGGGGGGTGGGGCATCCATCACGATCAATGTGCGACCTTCGCCCTGCCAACGGAAGTACCGTCTGAAACTCGCGTCGCTGCTGGCCGCAGTCAATGTAGCCGGGGGTACGAGCCCCCATCCCTGGGCATGGAAAAGCTCGGGTAACTGCTGATCGAGCCAGACTTTCAGGTGTTGCAAACGTAGATCTTGGTCGGGCATTACAAGGGTCTCCGACGGCGCTAGCCGTCAAGCGGGTCATGCTTTATTATCACGCATCTTTTTCAGACCATCGAGAGGCGTGCGGCCCACACCGCGGGCAGATGGCACGCAGGAAGCCCGGACTAATAAGATGGCATTGAAATCCCCCGCGTTTCGTAGAAAATTTCCGTTGCTGGTAACCGGCAGTCTGCTGGCCATGCAACCCTTCGCCACCTCATTCGTGGTCGCCGCGGAACAGTATGACTGCTCAGTCTCTGCTTCGGGTGCCTGGGATTGCGCGCCGAAAGCCAGCGCAGCCCCTTTACCACCGCGCCCGGTGCATGACGGCAGTGCCGTCAGCTCGGCCAGCGGCACGCCGCAAGGCGAAGCTGCTGGTGCCGAAGCCGTGCCGCAGACCAAGCTGGTCACCGAATCCAAGGGCCGTGGCCTGCGTTCGCGCAGCGCTGACTACAGCCACCTGGACTGGGTCCCTCGGGAGAAACTCACTGCTGCGCAACTGGCCGAAACCGGTCCTTATTGCGCCGGTGCGTACGTCGAGCCGCTCCGTCCTGGCATGAACGACAAGACGGACAAGAGCGACGCGCCGACCTTCATCGGTGCCAAGGCCTCTCGTTACGAGCAGGACACCCAGGTCGCCACCCTGGCCGGTGACGTGGTCATGCGTCAGGGCAGCATGCAGGTCGAGGCCGAAGAGGCCAGCCTGTACCAGGCCGAGAACCGTGGCGAGCTGAACGGCAATGTGCGCATGCGCGACAATGGCGCGCTGATCGTCGGCGACCATGCCCAGGTCCAACTGGACACCGGCGCCGCGCAGATCGACAACGCCGAGTACGTAATGCACAAGTCGCGCATCCGCGGTAACGCGCTGTACGCCAAGCGTGCCGAAAACGCGATCATCCGCCTCAAGGACGGTACCTACACCACCTGCGAGCCAGACAGCAATGCCTGGCAGCTGCGCGGTAACAACATCACGTTGAACCCGGCCACCGGCTTCGGTACGGCGACCAACGCGACGTTGCGGGTCAAGAACATCCCGATCCTGTACACCCCGTACATCTACTTCCCGATTGACGATCGTCGTCAGTCCGGCTTCCTGCCGCCGAGCTTCAGCTCGGGTGGGGAAAGTGGCTTCACGCTGGTGACACCGTACTACTTCAACCTGGCACCGAATTACGATGCCACGTTGTACCCGCAATACATGACCAAGCGCGGCATGTTGATGGAAGGCGAATTCCGCTACCTCACCAAGTCCAGCGAAGGTCAGTTCGGCGGCGCGTACCTGAACGATGACAGCGACGAGCGGAAGAAGCAGAGCGACTACAACAAAACCCGCTATATGCTCAATTGGCAGCATAAGGGCGGGTTGGATTCGCGGCTGTTGACTCAGATCGACTACACCAAGATCAGCGATCCGTTCTACTTCCAGGATCTGAAGTCCAATCAGATTGGCGTTGAGTCTCGTGAGTTCGTCAACCAGCAAGGTGCTGCCAGCTATCGCGGCGATACCTATACCGCTCAGTTGAATTTGCAAGCCTACGAGCTGGCGACGATCTCCCAGATCACTCCGTACAACCGGTTGCCGCAGTTAACCATCAATGGTGCACTGCCTTACCGTCCTGGTGGGCTGTACTTTGCTTATGACGCCGAGGCTGTCCGGTTTGATCGGGATTTGAGGACTGGCAATATCTTCAATAAAGATGGAGGTCCGCTCCCCAACGGCGAACCACGTCTGGACACCTACGTGAGAGGGCTAACCCGTGCAAACGGCACGCGCTTGAACGCGGCTCCAAGCGTATCGTTGCCGATGAGTTCGAGTTACGGTTTCATCACGCCAAAGCTCAAGTACGCCTACACCAAGTACGATCTTGATCTCGACGGCGCTGGCAAGCAGCAAATGATTGATGCGGGCCAGAAGTTCAAGAGTTCGCAAGATCGCGCCATTCCAATCGCCAGTGTCGATAGCGGGCTGTTTTTCGACCGCAGTACCCAGTGGTTCGGCAAGGACTACACCCAGACCCTGGAGCCGCGCCTGTTCTATCTCTATGTTCCAGAGAAAGACCAGTCCGATATCCCGGTGTTCGATAGCAGCGAAACCACGTTCAACTACAACTCACTGTTCCGCGACAACCGCTTCTCGGGCACTGACCGGATCGGCGACGAAAACAAACTGTCCCTGGGCGTGACCAGCCGCTGGATCGAAGAGAACGGTTTCGAGCGTCAACGTGTTGCCATCGGCCAGGCGCTGTATTTCAAGGACCGCGAGGTCCAACTGCCTGGCATCGTTGCCGCAGACCGCGAAGATTCGCAGTCGGACGTCTCGCCAATCGCTCTGGACTACGAGTTCCGCTTTAACCGCGACTGGCGCGCCACTGCCGATTACAACTGGGACACTGAAAGTCACGCCGCCCGCTCCGGCAGCGCGATGTTCCACTACCAGCCGGAAGACAACCCGAACAAGGTTATCAACGTTGGCTATCGCTATCGTAACGACCAGGTTGTCTACAACCAGTTGACCGGTAAGTGGCAGTTTGGTGGTGATTACGGCACTGAAGGGCAACCAGGTTTCGAGAAGGATTACTACAAAATCCAGCAACACGATTTCTCGATGATGTGGCCGATCGTTCCACAATGGAACCTGATCACCCGCTGGCAGTATGACTATGCACGCAACCGTACCCTAGAAGCCTTTGGTGGCTTCGAATACGACAACTGCTGCTGGAAACTGCGCGTGATCAACCGTTATTGGGTTTCCAACGACGAATACACCCAGATCGCCCCGCAGAACGAAAAAGGCGACCACGGTCTCTTCCTCCAAATCGTCCTCAAAGGACTCGGCGGCCTGACTGGCGCCAAGGTAGAGAGCTTCCTCGACAAAGGCATCCAAGGTTATCGTGAACGTGAAGATCAAGCTTTCTGATTGTCTGCGCCCGCTGATGCTGGGCGCGCTGTTCCTGGGTACTGCAGCGGCACACGCTGCAGTGCAACCGCTGGACAAGGTGGTGGCCATCGTCGATAACGACGTGATCATGCAGAGCCAACTGGACCAACGGGTCAAGGAAGTTCAGCAAACCATCGCCAAGCGTGGTGGTGGCGTGCCGCCGACCAGCGTCCTGGACCAGCAGGTGCTGGAACGCCTGATCGTCGAAAACCTGCAATTGCAGATTGGCGACCGCTCCGGCATCCGCATCACCGACGAAGAACTGAACCAGGCCGTCGGCACCATCGCTCAACGCAACAACATGAGCATTGATCAGTTTCGTGCGGCCCTGGCCCGTGACGGTTTGTCCTATGAGGACGCCCGTGACCAGATCCGCCGCGAAATGATCATCAGCCGTGTGCGTCAGCGCCGTGTGGCCGAACGTGTGCAGGTATCGGAGCAGGAAGTGAAGAACTTCCTGGCCTCGGACCTGGGCAAGATGCAGCTCTCCGAAGAACTGCACCTGGCCAATATCCTGATCCCGACACCGGACAGCGCCAACGCCGAGCAACTCAATGCCGCAGCGGCCAAGACCCAGGCGATCTATGACCGTCTGAAGGCCGGTGCCGACTTTGCCCAGATGGCAATCGCCCAGTCCGGTAGCGACAACGCTCTCGAAGGCGGCGACATGGGCTGGCGTAAAGCTGCTCAATTGCCACCGCCGTTTGACCGTGAGCTGAGTGCCATGGAAGTAGGTGGCATCACCCAGCCTGCGCGCACCCCTGGCGGCTTCATCATTCTGAAGTTGCTGGAACGCCGAGGCGGTGAAACTTCGTTGAAAGACGAAGTGCATGTTCGCCATATCCTGGTCAAGCCAAGCGAAATCCGCACCGAGGCTCAAACCAAGGAACTGGCGCAAAAGATCTATGAGCGCATCGAAGGCGGTGAAGACTTCGCCACCCTGGCCAAAAGCTTCTCGGAAGATCCGGGTTCTGCCCTCAACGGCGGCGACCTGAACTGGATCGACCCACGAGCCCTGGTGCCCGAGTTCCAGCAAGTCATGAACGATACGCCCCAAGGCGTGCTGTCCAAGCCGTTCAAGACCCAATACGGTTGGCATGTCCTGGAAGTCCTTGGCCGCCGCGCCACCGACAACACCAGCCAGGCCCGTGAGCAGCAAGCACTGACCGTACTGCGTAACCGCAAATACGACGAAGAGCTGCAAACCTGGCTGCGTCAGATCCGTGACGAAGCCTACGTGGAAAACAAGCTTCCTGGCGCCGACACAACAGGCACCGACCAGGCAGTCCAGTGAAACCCCAGCGTTTCGCTTTGACACCCGGCGAGCCGGCCGGCATAGGTCCAGACCTGTGCCTGCTGCTCGCCGCGCAAGCCCAGCCTTACCCCCTGATTGCCATTACCAGCCGCGACCTGCTCCTTGAGCGGGCCGCGCAACTGGGCGTGGCTGTCGACTTGCTGCCCGTTTCGCCGGGCAACTGGCCCGACCAGCCGGCACCTGCCCACAGCCTGTACGTGTGGGACACCCCGCTGCAGGCCAAGGTAGTCGCCGGGCAACTGGACAAGGCCAACGCCGCCTTCGTCCTGGAGACTCTGACCCGGGCCGGACAAGGCTGCATCGACGGCGACTTCGCCGGGATGATCACAGCGCCCGTGCATAAAGGCGTGATCAACGAAGCCGGCATCGCCTTTTCCGGGCATACCGAGTTTCTCGCAGAACTGACCCACACCGAACAAGTGGTGATGATGCTGGCAACCCGCGGCCTGCGCGTGGCACTGGTGACCACTCACCTGCCCTTGCGCCAGATTGCCGATGCCATTACCCCCGAGCGCCTGGAGCGTGTAACGCGCATCCTGCACGCTGACCTGCAACAAAAATTCGGCATCGCCCAGCCGCGAATCCTGGTATGCGGCCTCAACCCCCACGCGGGTGAAGGCGGCCACCTGGGCCATGAAGAAATCGACATTATCGAACCGACACTAGAGCGCCTGCGCCAAGACGGCATGGACCTGCGCGGCCCATTGCCTGCGGACACTCTGTTTACCCCCAAATATCTGGAGCACTGCGATGCAGTGCTGGCGATGTACCATGACCAGGGGCTGCCCGTGCTGAAATACAAAGGTTTCGGCGCCGCAGTCAACGTGACGCTGGGCCTGCCGATCATCCGCACCTCCGTCGACCATGGCACCGCCCTGGACCTGGCGGGCAGCGGCAAGATCGATACCGGCAGCCTGCACGTGGCCCTGGAAACCGCCTATCAGATGGCCGAGACCCGTATATGACCGAGCATTACCAACACCGGGCGCGCAAGCGCTTCGGGCAAAACTTCCTGCACGATGCCGGCGTTATCGACCGCATCCTGCGCTCCATCCATGCCAAGCCCGAAGACCGCTTGCTGGAAATCGGCCCGGGCCAGGGCGCACTGACCCAGGGCCTGCTCAATAGCGGCGGCCAACTGGATGTGGTTGAGCTGGACAAGGACCTGATCCCGATCCTCAACCAGCAATTCGCTGGCATGCCCAACTTCAACCTGCACCAGGGCGACGCGCTGAAGTTTGACTTCACCAGCCTCAATGCCGCCCCCAACAGCCTGCGCGTGGTCGGCAACTTGCCGTACAACATCTCCACGCCACTGATCTTTCACCTGCTGAACAACGCAGGGATCATCCGCGACATGCATTTCATGTTGCAGAAGGAAGTGGTCGAGCGCTTGGCAGCCGGCCCTGGCGGCGGTGACTGGGGTCGCCTGTCGATCATGGTCCAGTACCACTGCCGGGTCGAGCACCTGTTCAATGTCGGGCCGGGCGCGTTCAATCCACCGCCGAAAGTCGATTCGGCGATTGTGCGTCTGGTGCCCCACGCGGTCCTTCCTCATCCGGCCAAGGATCATCGCCTGCTGGAGCGGGTAGTGCGTGAAGCGTTCAACCAGCGCCGCAAGACCCTGCGCAATACACTCAAGGCATTGCTGAGCAACGCCGAGATCGAAGCCGCCGGTGTCGACGGCAGCCTGCGCCCGGAGCAGTTGGACCTGGCCGCGTTTGTACGTCTGGCGGACCAGCTAGCTATCCAGCCAGCGCCGACGGCGGAATAAGCCGCAGAGGCTTGCTGCAACGCGATCCACATGTGGGGGCTGGCTTGCCCGCGATATCGGTGTGTCAGCCAAGGATGTAGCGACTGACCCACCGCCATCGCAGGCAAGCCAGCTCCCACACTTGTTTTTGCTGGCCCCACTCCCAGCGCCCGCCGCAGTTCCAATGTGTGCGGGCTTGCCAGCTCCCACATTTGAGCCGCGCGACACTGGTAGCGCTTCGTCGTCTGCCAGGACGGCATCGTTTACCAAGCCAGACACATGTCTGGCCTAGTGCCCTCCTCATGGCCTAGACTGATCCGCATCTGCTGTCCTCCGCTTTTGCTCTTAAGGCCTCTTGCATGTCCGATCCTCGCTATCAGATCGACGTCAGCGTCGTCACCCGCTTCCTGGCGGAACAATCGCAACCTGAACAGAACCGCTTTGCCTTTGCCTACACCGTCACGGTGAAGAACAACGGCCAGGTGGCCGCCAAGCTGCTGTCGCGCCATTGGGTCATCACCGACGGCGACGGCCATGTCGAGGAAGTGCGCGGTGCGGGTGTCATCGGCCAACAGCCACTGATCGACAGCGGCGCCAGCCACACCTACAGCAGCGGCACCGTAATGACCTCCAAGGTCGGCACGATGCAAGGCAGCTATCAGATGCTTGCCGAAGACGGCAAACACTTCGACGCCATCATCGCCCCCTTCCGCCTGGCGGTACCGGGAGCCCTGCACTGATGGCAACCTATGCTGTCGGCGACCTGCAAGGCTGCCTGGAGCCGCTCAAATGCCTGCTTGACCGTGTAGCCTTCGACCCAGCCCAAGATCGTCTGTGGCTGGTGGGCGATCTGGTCAACCGTGGCCCGCAATCCCTGGAAACCCTGCGCTTTCTTTATGGCATGCGCGACGCCCTGGTGTGCGTACTGGGCAACCATGACCTGCACCTGCTGGCGGTCGGCAATAACATCGAGCGCCTGAAAAAGGGCGATACCCTGCGCGAAATCCTCGAAGCTCCGGATCGCGCCGAGTTGCTGGACTGGCTGCGCCGGCAAAAGCTCGTGCACTACGACGAGGGCCGCAATACCGTCCTGGTGCATGCCGGCATACCACCGCAGTGGAGCCTGAAAAAAGCCCTTAAATGTGCTGCCGAGGTTGAAACCGCCCTGGCCGATGACACGCTGTTCGCCACCTACCTGGACGGCATGTACGGCAATGAGCCAGTGAAGTGGGATAACGATCTGACCGGCGTTGCCCGCCTACGGGTCATTACCAACTACTTCACGCGCATGCGCTTTTGCACCGCCGAAGGCAAACTCGACCTCAAGAGCAAGGAAGGCGCCGAAACCGCCCTGCCCGGCTACAAGCCCTGGTTTACCCACAAGGAGCGCAAGACCCGCGAAACGAAGATCATCTTCGGTCACTGGGCCGCCCTTGAAGGTCACTGCGACGAGCCCGGGGTATTTGCCCTCGACACAGGGTGTGTCTGGGGCGGAGCCATGACCCTGATGAACATCGACACCGGCGAGCGCCTGAGCTGCCAGTGTGAATCCCCCCTTCCCGTTACACTGCCGGCTGCCGCCAAGCGCTAAACGCCGCTTGCCGCCCGCCCAAGGAGCCCGCCATGAGCCAATTCAAACGTATCCCTCCCGAACAAGCCCAGGCCCTGCGTGAACAAGGCGCCGTGGTGGTGGATATCCGTGATCCCCAGACTTACGCCCTGAACCACATCAAGGGCGCACAGCACCTGGACAACCACAACATTGCCGATTTCATCCGCGCCGCCGACCTCGACGCGCCAGTGATCGTGGCCTGCTATCACGGCAATTCCAGCCAGAGCGCGGCGGCCTATCTGGTCAGCCAGGGGTTCTCCGATGTCTACAGCCTGGACGGCGGCTTTGAGCTGTGGCGTACGACGTATCCTGCGGAAACTGCCACAGGCAATTCGCAATAATTTTTTTCAAACCCCGCTACCCCGCGTGACGCTTGGGCTCGCGCCGTTTCTGAGAAACGGCGCACCCAAACTAATTAGGCATCTCGCCTTGACCTCCCGGATTCCCAACTATCATTAAGCGCAGGCCATCCAAAACAGGGGAGAGCCGGTACACCGGCGTGCGGGTCATCGGTAGCGTTTCAGGGTGTTCTGGGGGGAAATGGCCACGGCAAACGCCACTGGCTGCCAGCATCGACTGATTGATCCGGCGTCGGCTCCACGTATCGAGCGAGGTGACGACGTCATGAGTATTTTTAGCCACTTCCAACAACGCTTCGAGTCCACCCAGCAGGAAGAACTCACGCTGCAGGAGTATCTTGAGCTGTGCAAAAAGGACCGCAGCACCTATGCGTCTGCCGCCGAGCGCCTGCTACTGGCGATTGGCGAACCGGAGCTGGTAGACACCTCCAACAACTCGCGGCTGTCGCGAATATTCTCCAACAAGGTGATCCGCCGCTACCCGGCCTTTGAAGACTTCCATGGCATGGAAGAATGCATCGACCAGATCGTCTCCTACTTCCGCCATGCCGCCCAGGGCCTGGAAGAGAAGAAACAGATTCTCTACCTGCTCGGCCCCGTGGGCGGCGGTAAATCTTCCCTGGCCGAAAAGCTCAAGCAACTGATCGAAAAGGTGCCCTTCTACGCGATCAAGGGCTCTCCGGTGTTCGAGTCGCCCCTGGGCCTGTTCAACGCCACAGAAGATGGCGCAATCCTCGAAGAAGACTTTGGCATCCCACGGCGCTATCTCAACACCATCATGTCGCCCTGGGCCACCAAGCGCCTGGCCGAGTTCGGCGGCGATATCAGCCAGTTCCGGGTGGTGAAGCTCTATCCGTCGATTCTCAACCAGATCGGCGTCGCCAAGACCGAACCGGGGGATGAAAACAACCAGGATATTTCCGCGCTGGTGGGCAAGGTGGATATCCGCAAGCTGGAGGAATTCCCGCAGAACGACGCCGATGCCTACAGCTACTCGGGCGCACTGTGCCGGGCCAACCAGGGCCTGATGGAGTTCGTGGAGATGTTCAAGGCGCCGATCAAGGTGCTGCACCCACTGCTCACCGCCACCCAGGAAGGCAACTACAACAGTACCGAAGGCCTCGGGGCGATTCCGTTCACTGGCATCCTGCTGGCCCACTCCAACGAATCGGAGTGGCACACCTTCCGCAACAACAAGAACAACGAAGCCTTCATCGACCGGATCTATATCGTCAAGGTGCCGTACTGCCTGCGGGTCAGCGATGAAATCAAGATCTACGACAAATTGCTGTTCAACAGTTCCCTGGCCAAGGCCCATTGCGCGCCAGATACCCTGAAGATGCTCGCCCAGTTCACGGTGCTCTCGCGTCTCAAGGAGCCGGAAAACTCGAATATCTACTCGAAAATGCGCGTCTACGACGGGGAGAACCTCAAGGACACCGATCCCAAGGCCAAGTCGATCCAGGAATACCGCGACACGGCGGGCGTCGATGAGGGCATGAATGGCCTGTCGACCCGCTTCGCCTTCAAGATCCTGTCCAAGGTCTTCAACTTCGACCCCCATGAGATCGCCGCCAACCCGGTACACCTGCTCTATGTACTGGAGCAGCAGATCGAACAGGAGCAGTTCCAGGCTGAAACCCGCGAGCGTTACCTGCGCTTCCTCAAGGAGTACCTGGCGCCGCGCTATATCGAGTTCATCGGCAAGGAGATCCAGACCGCCTACCTGGAGTCCTACAGCGAATACGGCCAGAACATCTTCGACCGCTATGTGCTGTACGCCGACTTCTGGATTCAGGATCAGGAATACCGCGACCCCGAAACCGGCGAGATCCTCAACCGCGTAGCCCTCAACGAAGAGCTGGAGAAGATCGAGAAACCGGCCGGCATCAGCAATCCGAAGGATTTCCGCAACGAAATCGTCAACTTCGTACTGCGCGCCCGGGCCAACAACAACGGCAAGAACCCGACCTGGCTCAGCTACGAGAAGCTGCGGGTGGTCATCGAGAAAAAAATGTTTTCCAACACCGAGGATCTGCTGCCGGTCATCAGCTTCAACGCCAAGGCCAGCAAGGAGGACCAGCAAAAACACAACGACTTCGTCACGCGAATGGTCGAGCGCGGCTACACCGACAAACAGGTACGGCTGCTCTCCGAGTGGTACCTGCGGGTGCGCAAATCGCAGTAAGGCAGCGACAGGCGTGCGCTGCCGGGCGGCCTGGCAGTTGACCGCTTGTCTCTAAGCTTCCAGCTCGCGGCTTGAAGCTTGTAACGTGAAGCTGCCCGGAGGGCTCCCTATGAGCTATGTGATCGACCGACGCCTCAATGGCAAGAACAAGAGCACGGTAAACCGCCAGCGGTTCCTGCGGCGTTACCGTGACCACATCAAAAAGGCCGTCGAAGAGGCGGTGAGTCGCCGTTCCATTACCGATATGGAGCACGGCGAGCAGATCAGCATTCCCGGCCGGGACATCGACGAACCGGTGCTGCATCACGGCCGCGGCGGCAAACAGACCGTGGTTCATCCGGGAAACAAGGAATTTACCACTGGCGAGCATATCCAGCGCCCTCAGGGCGGTGGCGGCGGCAAAGGCCCAGGCAAGGCCGGCAACTCCGGCGAAGGCATGGATGAGTTCGTGTTCCAGATTACCCAGGAGGAATTCCTCGAATTCATGTTCGAGGACCTGGAGCTACCCAACCTGGTCAAGCGCAACCTGACCGGCACTGACACCTTCAAGACCGTGCGCGCCGGTATCAGCAACGAGGGCAACCCCTCGCGCATCAATATCATCCGCACCCTGCGTTCGGCCCACGCACGGCGTATCGCCCTGTCTGGCAGCAGCCGCGCCAAACTGAGGGAAGCCAAGGAAGAGTTGGCGCGCTTGAAGCGCGAAGAGCCGGACAACTTCGGCGATATCCAGGAAATCGAAGCAGAAATCGAGAAACTCAGCGCGCGCATCCACCGCGTGCCGTTCCTCGACACCTTCGACTTGAAATACAACCTGCTGGTCAAGCAACCCAACCCCAGCTCCAAGGCCGTGATGTTCTGCCTGATGGACGTTTCCGGCTCCATGACCCAGGCGACCAAGGACATCGCCAAGCGCTTCTTTATTCTGCTGTACCTGTTTCTCAAGCGTAACTACGACAAGATCGACGTGGTGTTTATCCGCCATCACACCAGCGCCCGCGAGGTCGACGAGGAAGAGTTTTTCTATTCGCGGGAGACCGGCGGCACCATCGTGTCCAGTGCTCTGAAGCTGATGCAGGAAATCATGGCTGAGCGCTACCCAGCCAACGAATGGAACATCTACGCGGCCCAGGCTTCCGACGGCGACAACTGGAACGACGACTCGCCCATCTGCCGCGACATCCTGATCAACCAGATCATGCCGTTCGTGCAGTACTACACTTATGTGGAGATTACCCCCCGCGAGCACCAGGCCCTGTGGTTTGAATACGAGCGCATCGGTGAAGCCTTCGCCGATACCTTCGCCCAGCAACAACTGGTCTCGGCCGGCGATATCTATCCGGTCTTCCGTGAACTCTTCCAGCGCAGGTTAGTGACATGACCGCCAAAGAGCATAAGCGCCAACCCATTTCCACGGGGTCCGAATGGACCTTCGAACTGATCCAGGCCTATGACCGGGAAATCAGCCGCATTGCGGCCGGTTATGCCCTGGATACCTATCCCAACCAGATCGAAGTGATCACCGCCGAACAGATGATGGACGCGTATGCCTCGGTGGGCATGCCCCTGGGCTATCACCATTGGTCCTACGGCAAGCACTTCCTCAGCACCGAGAAGTCCTACAGCCGTGGCCAGATGGGCCTGGCCTACGAAATCGTGATCAACTCCGACCCGTGCATCGCCTACCTGATGGAAGAAAACACCATCTGCATGCAGGCACTGGTGGTGGCCCACGCGTGCTACGGCCACAACAGTTTCTTCAAGGGCAACTATCTGTTCCGCACCTGGACCGACGCCAGTTCGATCATTGATTACCTGGTGTTCGCCAAGCAGTACATCATGCAATGCGAGGAGCGCCACGGGATCGACGCCGTGGAAGACCTGCTCGACTCCTGCCATGCCTTGATGAACTACGGGGTAGACCGCTACAAACGCCCTTACCCCATTTCCGCCGAAGAGGAACGGCTGCGGCAGAAGGACCGTGAAGAGCATCTGCAAAAGCAGATCAACGACTTGTGGCGCACCATCCCCAAGCGCGCCGACAAGAACAGCGACAAAGACAATGCACGCTTCCCCAGCGAACCCCAGGAAAACATCCTGTACTTCCTGGAAAAGCACGCCCCGTTGCTGGAGCCGTGGCAACGGGAGATCGTGCGGATCGTGCGCAAGATCGCCCAGTATTTCTACCCCCAGCGCCAGACCCAGGTGATGAACGAAGGCTGGGCTACGTTCTGGCATTACACCCTGATAAACGACCTCTACGACGAAGGGCTGGTGACCGACGGTTTCATGATGGAGTTCCTCACCTCCCATACCAGCGTGGTCTTCCAGCCAGGCTTCGACAGCCCCTACTACAGCGGCATCAACCCTTATGCCCTGGGCTTTGCCATGTACCGGGATATCCGGCGCATGTGCGAACACCCGACCGAGGAAGATCGCCGCTGGTTCCCGGAGATCGCCGGCAGCGACTGGTTATCGACCCTCAAGTTCGCCATGAGCAGCTTCAAGGATGAGAGCTTTATCCTGCAGTACCTGTCGCCCCAGGTGATTCGTGATCTCAAGCTGTTCAGCATTATGGATGACGACCTCAAGGACGACCTGCTGGTACCTGCCATTCACGACGAAGCCGGTTACCGCACCATCCGCGAGACCCTGGCGGCCCAGTACAACCTGGGCAACCGCGAGCCCAACGTGCAGATCTACAGCATCGATATGCGCGGCGACCGCTCCCTGACCCTGCGCCACCAGCAGCACGACCGCAACCCCCTGGGCGAATCCACGGATGAAGTGCTCAAGCACCTGCACCGGCTATGGGGTTTTGATATCCATCTGGAGACGCTGCAAGGCGACCAGATCATGAAAACCCACCATGTTCCGCCGCGCAACGAACACAACGACAACGACTACGGCCGCCTGGACCTGGCCGTGGTTCACCTTTGACACAGCAATGCCTCCATTGGCCTGGCACAGGCGTTATCCTGTAGGGCTAATGGAGGCTTTTTCATGCAAATCTACAAAGTCGGCGGAGCGGTACGTGATCGCTTGCTGGGCATTTCCGTTACCGATGTCGATCGGGTCGTCGTAGGCGCCACCACCGAAGAAATGCTCGCCCTGGGCTATCGGCCTGTGGGCTCTGATTTTCCGGTGTTCCTGGACCCGAAAAACAACGAGGAGTACGCCCTCGCCCGTACCGAGCGCAAGAGCGGCCGGGGGTATGGCGGATTTGTGTTTCATGCCAGCCCTGAAGTCACCCTCGAACAAGACTTGATCCGTCGCGACCTGACCATCAACGCCATGGCTGAAGACGACGACGGCAACCTGACCGATCCCTATCATGGCCAACGCGATCTGCAAGCCCGAGTGCTGCGCCACGTTTCCCCGGCGTTCGCCGAAGATCCCTTACGTGTGTTGCGGGTGGCACGGTTTGCCGCACGTTATGCCAGCCTCGGTTTCACTGTCGCCCCCGAAACCCTGGAACTGATGCGCCAACTCAGTGACTCTGGCGAACTGGATGCGCTGACCCCGGAGCGCAGCTGGAAGGAAATTTCCCGGGCGCTGATGGAAGATCAACCCCAGGTGTTTATCCAGGTGCTGCGCGACTGCCACGCCCTGAAAACCTTGCTGCCGGAAGTGGACGCGCTGTTCGGTGTACCCCAACCCGAAGCCCACCATCCGGAAATTGATACCGGCATCCATACCCTGGGCGTGCTGGAACAGGCAGCCCTCCACGCCCAACCCTTGACTGTGCGCTGGGCTTGCCTGCTGCATGATCTGGGCAAGGGCCTGACCCCTGTGGATAAGTTGCCCCGGCATATTGCTCACGAGCAGCGGGGCCTGAAGCTGATCAGAGCGGTCAATGAACGCTTCAAAGTGCCGAAGGATTGCCAGGAACTGGCACTTTTGGTTGGCGAGTATCACACCCACGGCCATCGTGCCCTGGAGCTGAAAGCCTCGACCCTGCTGGAGTTGCTGCAGAGTTTTGACGTATTCCGCCGACCACAGCGTTTTGAAGAGTTTGTTGTCGCCTGCGAAATGGACGCACGGGGCCGCAAGGGCCTTGAGCAGCGAAGTTATCCACAGGCGGATTATTTACGCGGTGCTGCGCGGGTAGCGCGGGGGGTGGCGGTGGCGCCATTGCTGGAGAAAGGCTTCAAGGGCCCGGAACTGGGTGAGGCTCTCAAGCGTGAGCGGCTCAAAGCCCTGAAAGCCTACAAAGAACACCATTCACTGCAGGAGCGGGGGGACGCCTAGTGCTTGCCCGCGCCTACAGAAGAGCGTCCGGAGTCAGTTGCCGGTCGCGCCATTTGAAGGCAACCGGGGCCAGCACCTGCTCAATCTGTGCATCCCGCCACAGCACGGCAAATGTCTTGCCCACTTCAGGATGCACACGCTCCGGCGCCATCAACGACAGCGGCCACAGCACAAACGCGTTCTTCAGGATCTCTGCGCGCGGCAGCACCAGCCCGTCGAAATTTCCCGTCAGGTCGCCATACAGCAGCACATCAATATCCAGGGGCAAGCCCTTGCGATCCGGCGCGTAACGGCCATTGTCAGCCTCGATGACCTTCAACCGGCGGTCCAACTCCAGCAACGACAGATCGGTATACGCCGACACCACCAGATTGAAAAACGGCCCACTCTTGATCCCCACCGGCTGGCTTTCGAACACGGCGGAACAGCGCATATCGGTCAAAAAGCCATCCAACGCCTCAAGCCCCGCCTGCAAATGGGGCTCGCGCTCGATATTACTGCCAAGACCAAGGTAAACCTGAGTTAGCGACATCCGCGCTCGATCTCCACGCCCACGCCCTTGGCGGCCGGGACGGCACCGGGCTTGGTCAACTTGAGGTGCAGCCAGGGGATCTGGAACTCCTCCATCAAGACTTGCGCCAGGCGCTCGGCGAACGTTTCCACCAGTTGGAACTGCGCCTGCTCGGCAAACGCCTGGATGCGTGTGCAAACACTGGCGTAATCGAGGGCCAGGGTCAGGTCATCACCGGCTGCGGCGGGGCGATTGTCCCAGGCGAAACTCAGGTCCAGGCGCAGGCACTGACGGATACCGCGCTCCCAGTCGTAGGCCCCGATTACGGTGTCAACTTCCAGGCCTTCGATAAACACTCTGTCCAAGCACTCTTCTCCACAGCACGACAAGGGCGCAATGCCCCGTTAGAATCAAGGCGTCCTCGCCCGGAATAGTTAGCATGTCTTGGTTACTGGCGACCCTCGCCTACCTGCTCGGCTCGCTGTCCTTTGCCATCTTGCTCAGCCGCCTGACGGGAAATCCCGACCCGCGAATGAGTGGCTCAGGCAATGCCGGCGCCACCAATATGTTGCGCCTGGCCGGCAAGAAGCTCGCCGTACTCACGCTGCTTGGCGACGTGTGCAAAGGCCTTTTGCCCGTACTGATCGCCGATCTCGCCGGCCTCTCCCTGCAACAACAAGCCTGGATCGGTGTATGCGCCGTCCTCGGCCATCTGTTCCCGCTGTACTTTCGCTTTCGCGGTGGCAAGGGCGTCGCGACGGCGGCCGGCATGCTGCTGGGGATCTACCCACCGGCAGCCCTGCTAGCGGTGGCCGCCTGGCTGCTGACGTTCTACCTGACCCGCACCAGCTCCCTTGCCGCATTGATCGCCACGCCCCTGACCCTGCCATTGCTGGCCTGGCAGGAGCCGGCGGCCCTGCTACCGATGAGCGTACTCACCCTGCTGATTGTATGGCGCCATCGCGGCAATTTACGCGACCTGTTTGCCGGGCGCGAACGGCATTTTTAAATACGCCGGCTGAACCCGCCTCATGTTCGTCGATCACAACGGCGGCAATTGCTCCATCGGCCAACGCGCCTGCACGCTGATGGCCAGGCTTTCATGCTGGCCAGCCTGCAACCGCTGGCAACCGGCGAAGGCGATCATCGCGCCGTTGTCGGTGCAGAACTCGGGGCGAGCGTAAAACACCTCGCCCTTGAGGTCGCCGAGCATTTTTTCCAATGACAGACGCAAGGCCTTGTTGGCGCTGACGCCGCCTGCAATGACCAGGCGCTTCATGCCGGCCTGTTTCAAGGCACGCTTGCACTTGATGGTCAAAGTCTCCACCACCGCCTGCTGGAACGCCAGAGAGATGTCGCAACGGGCTTGCTCGCTGTCGTCCCCGGCGCTGACGCTTTGCTGCCAGGTGTTCAAGGCAAAGGTTTTCAAGCCACTGAAGCTGAACATCAGGCCAGGGCGATCACACATCGGGCGAGGGAAGGTATAGCGCCCGGCCACGCCTTTTTCCGCCAGACGCGCGATTTCCGGACCACCGGGATAATTGAGGTTCATCATCTTGGCGGTCTTGTCGAAAGCCTCGCCGGCAGCATCGTCCAGGGTCTCCCCCAGAAGCGTGTACTGGCCGATTGCATCGACCTGAACCAGCTGCGTATGGCCACCGGAAACCAACAAAGCGACGAACGGGAACCCAGGCGGGTTTTCTTCCAGCATCGGCGCCAGTAAATGGCCTTCCATATGGTGCACGCCGAGGGCTGGAATACCCCAGGCAAACGCCAGCGCCTGGGCGCAGGAGGCCCCAACCAGCAGGGCCCCGACCAATCCCGGGCCGGCGGTATAGGCGATGGCATCAATCTCGGTGGCGACGCAACCGGCCTCGTCCAACACCTGACGAATCAGTGGCAGCATGCGTTTGACGTGATCCCGGCTGGCAAGCTCGGGCACCACGCCGCCGTAGGCCCGGTGCAGGTCGATCTGACTGAACAGCGCATCGGCCAAAAGCCCGCGTTCACTGTCGTAAAGCGCGACGCCGGTCTCGTCGCAGGAGGTTTCTAAGCCCAGTACTAACATGGGTTTGCGCCTTGTAGAGGCTGAATTCGAAGGCGCGCATAATAGTCGCCACTTCCCCTCCCGACTAGCGGTTTTCGATCAGAGGCTTTGCATTCCGGGCAATGAGGGGTTAACATCCGCAACCCTTAAAAACCGACGACCTCAGCCGCGAATTTTTTGCGACGAGAACGTTGATTCCCGGTAATGAAAGAAGGTAGCTCTGGATGCCAGCCGTCAAAGTAAAAGAGAACGAACCCTTCGACGTAGCTCTGCGTCGTTTCAAGCGCTCCTGCGAAAAAGCCGGTGTTCTGGCTGAAGTTCGTAGCCGCGAATTTTATGAGAAGCCAACTTCTGAGCGTAAGCGCAAAGCAGCAGCCGCTGTTAAGCGTCACGCCAAGAAAGTTCAGCGCGAGCAGCGCCGCGCCGTTCGTCTGTACTAATACACAGACGTTCGTAGCAAGCTTCTGCCAAGCCCGGCCCTCAGCCGGGCTGTTGGCATTTGCGGATATCGCTTGATGCTTCACCGTCGACGCCGCACATGCGACCGAGACAAAGCTTCACACGTCAGGACTGGCTCTTTTGCCAGCGGTGCGCGTCTCTTCTGACGAGCCTATCAAGGCTACTGACGAGCACACTTATTTTCCAAGCAGGCGATCAATAGGTCGACTGTGCCCCATGATGAGCTCCCGAGGCCGCACTGGCCGCGACCGGACTCCAGGGCAACACTTTCAAACACGTCGAAGACTGATTGGAACTACCGTCAGTGAACACTCGACAGATACACTTCCTGACAGCCCAAACAGACATTTGATGATCAAGCCGCCAACATGCGCGCCTTGAGTGCGTCACGGGCTCTCATTTACACGCAGTGATGACGAGAACGCCATGGCCGGGCTAATTCCCCAGAGCTTTATTGACGACCTTCTGAACCGCACCGACATCGTCGATGTTGTCAGCTCACGCGTGCAAATGAAAAAGGCCGGCAAGAACTACACGGCCTGCTGCCCATTCCACAAAGAAAAGACCCCATCGTTCAGCGTCAGCCCCGACAAGCAGTTCTACTACTGCTTCGGCTGCGGCGCGGGCGGCAATGCCCTCGGCTTTATCATGGACCACGACAACCTGGATTTCCCCCAGGCCGTCGAGGAACTGGCCAAAGCCGCCGGCATGGAAATCCCCCGCGAAGAAAGTGGCCGGCCGCACAAACCACGCCAGCCCACCGACTCGCCGCTGTACCCGCTGCTCACCGCCGCCGCCGAGTTCTACCGCCAGGCCCTGAAAAGCCATCCGCAGCGCAAGGCCGCCGTGGACTACCTCAAGGGCCGCGGCCTGACCGGGGAAATTGCCCGCGACTTCGGCCTGGGCTTCGCCCCGCCGGGCTGGGACAATCTGTATAAGCACCTGAGCAGCGACACCCTGCAGCAAAAAGCCATGATCGACGCCGGCCTCCTGGTGGAAAACGCCGAGACCGGCAAACGCTATGACCGTTTCCGCGACCGGGTGATGTTCCCGATCCGCGACAGCCGTGGCCGTATCATCGCCTTCGGCGGCCGAGTACTGGGTGACGACAAGCCCAAATACCTGAACTCCCCGGAAACCCCGGTTTTTCACAAGGGCCAGGAACTCTACGGCCTGTTTGAAGCGCGCAAGAACAACCGCAACCTCGATGAAATCATCGTGGTTGAAGGCTATATGGACGTGATCGCCCTGGCCCAGCAAGGCCTGCGCAATGCCGTCGCGACCCTCGGCACCGCCACCAGCGAAGAGCACATGAAGCGCCTGTTTCGTGTGGTGCCCAGCGTATTGTTCTGTTTCGACGGCGACCAGGCCGGGCGCAATGCGGCCTGGCGTGCCCTCGAGGCCACCCTGTCGAGCCTGCAGGATGGCCGCCGCGCACGTTTCCTGTTCCTGCCCGAAGGCGAAGACCCGGACACTCTGGTGCGCTCCGAAGGCACCGACGCGTTCCGCGCGCGCATCCACCAGCACGCACAGCCGCTGGCCGATTATTTTTTCCAGCAATTGACCGAAGAAGCCGATCCGCGCTCCCTCGAAGGCAAGGCCCACATGGCCACCCTCGCAGCACCGCTGATCGACAAGGTGCCCGGCGCCAACCTCAAGGCCCTGATGCGCCAGCGCCTGCTGGAAATCACCGGCCTGAGCGGCGAAGCGGTCAGCCAGCTGGTGCACAGCGCGCCCCAGGACGCGCCACCGGCCTATGACCCGGGCTTCGACTACGATGCAATGCCGGACTACGCTGACTTCCACCAGCCCCAAGAAGCCTTTGTGCCTCAACAGGACTGGACGCCGAAGAAACCCGGCGCCGGCGGCAAGAAATGGGACAAGAAGCCCTGGAGCAAAAACGGCAAGCGCGGCGATCGCGACGAGGCCTACGCCCCGCGCACGCCGGTGGCCGTGGAGGCGCCGACGCTGATTGCCCTGCGCACCCTGATCCACCACCCGCAACTGGCAGGAAAAGTGGAAAGCGCCGAACATTTTGCCAACGAAAGCAACACCTATGCCCAGGTGCTAATTGCCCTGATCGAGGCCGTACAGAAAAATCCTAAGCTAAACTCTATTCAGCTTATGGCTCGCTGGCACGGCACGGAACAAGGCCGCTTGTTGAAGGCTCTCGCGGAAAAGGAGTGGCTAATTGACGGCGATAACCTTGAACAACAGTTTTTAGACACCATTACTAGGTTATCCGCGGGCCAGCACACGCAGACCCTCGATGAACTCATCAAGAGAGCAAGGCAGCCGGGATTGTCGGCTGAAGAGCAAATTCAGATAGCAAAACAGATGCGCGACCTCTTAAAACAGAATGTTTCCGCATCAAACCCGACCTCAGCTGGCGTGTGAGGTCATAGCTCGGGTATAATCCTCGGCTTGTTTTTTGCCCGCCAAGACCTTCAGTGGATAGGGTGTTATGTCCGGAAAAGCGCAACAGCAGTCTCGTATCAAAGATTTGATCCTCCTGGGTCGTGAGCAGAAGTATCTGACTTACGCAGAGGTCAATGACCACCTGCCTGAGGATATTTCAGATCCTGAGCAGGTGGAAGACATCATCCGCATGATTAACGACATGGGGATCCCCGTACACGAGAGTGCTCCGGATGCGGACGCCCTTATGTTGGCCGACTCTGATACCGACGAAGCAGCCGCTGAAGAAGCAGCCGCCGCGTTGGCAGCAGTGGAGACCGACATCGGTCGCACGACTGACCCTGTGCGCATGTATATGCGCGAAATGGGTACGGTAGAGCTCCTGACACGGGAAGGCGAAATCGAAATCGCCAAACGTATCGAGGAAGGCATCCGTGAAGTGATGGGCGCAATTGCGCACTTCCCAGGCACGGTTGACCATATTCTGTCCGAGTACACTCGTGTGACCACCGAGGGTGGCCGCCTGTCCGACGTCCTGAGCGGTTATATCGACCCGGACGACGGCATTACTCCGCCGGCTGCCGAAATACCGCCGCCTGTCGACCCGAAAGCCGTGAAAGCGGACGACGAAACCGACGACGACGAAGCTGAAGCCAGCACCGACGACGACGAAGAAGTCGAAAGCGGTCCGGATCCCATCATCGCAGCCCAGCGCTTTGGCGCGGTCTCCGATCAGATGGAACTGGCGCGCAAGGCCCTGAAGAAGCATGGTCGTGGCAGCAAGCAGGCAACCGCCGAACTGCTGGCCCTGGCTGAGCTGTTCATGCCGATCAAACTGGTACCGAAGCAATTCGAAGGCCTGGTTGAGCGGGTTCGTAGCGCCCTTGAGCGTCTGCGTGCACAAGAGCGTGCGATCATGCAGCTCTGTGTCCGTGATGCGCGCATGCCGCGTGCCGACTTCCTGCGCCAGTTCCCGGGCAATGAAGTTGACGAAAGCTGGACCGACGCACTGGCCAAGGGCAAAAGCAAATACGCTGAAGCCATTGGTCGCTTCCAGGCCGACATCGTTCGTTGCCAGCAGAAGCTGACTGCACTGCAGACCGAAACCGGTCTGACGATTGCCGAGATCAAGGACATCAACCGTCGCATGTCGATCGGCGAGGCCAAGGCCCGCCGCGCGAAGAAAGAGATGGTTGAAGCGAACTTGCGTCTGGTGATCTCCATCGCCAAGAAGTACACCAACCGTGGCCTGCAATTCCTCGACCTGATCCAGGAAGGCAACATCGGCTTGATGAAGGCTGTGGACAAGTTCGAATACCGTCGCGGCTACAAGTTCTCGACTTATGCCACCTGGTGGATCCGTCAGGCGATCACTCGCTCGATCGCCGACCAGGCCCGCACCATCCGTATTCCGGTGCACATGATCGAGACCATCAACAAGCTCAACCGTATTTCCCGGCAGATGTTGCAGGAAATGGGTCGTGAACCGACCCCGGAAGAGCTGGGCGAACGCATGGAAATGCCTGAGGATAAAATCCGCAAGGTATTGAAGATCGCTAAAGAGCCGATCTCCATGGAAACCCCGATCGGTGATGACGAAGACTCCCATCTGGGTGACTTCATCGAAGACTCGACCATGCAGTCGCCAATCGATGTCGCCACCGTTGAGAGCCTTAAAGAAGCGACGCGCGACGTACTGTCCGGCCTCACTGCCCGTGAAGCCAAGGTACTGCGCATGCGTTTCGGCATCGACATGAATACCGACCACACCCTTGAGGAAGTCGGTAAGCAGTTTGACGTGACCCGCGAGCGGATCCGTCAGATCGAAGCCAAGGCGCTGCGCAAGTTGCGCCACCCGACGAGAAGCGAGCATTTGCGCTCCTTCCTCGACGAGTGATCACAAAACCCCCAGGCCCAGGCCTGGGGGTTTTGCTTTGTGCAGATTAAATCCTCCCCGCGTCACTCCCCCTCGCAATGCCCGTCTACACTCGAAATATTCCCCGTGCCATAACGAGACCGTTATGCCCAGACTGCCGACCGTGCTACTGCTGTCGCTGCTGACCTGGACCGCGACGGCTGGCGCGTTGACTCTCACAGATGAAGAGCAGGGCTGGTTGGCGGACCACCCAGAGTTGCGCCTGGGCGTTGATGCCTCGTGGCCGCCGTTTGAATATCGCGATGAAGAAGGTCGCTATCAGGGCCTGGCCGCTGACTATGTGCGGCTGCTCCAGGAACGCCTGGGCATCAAGATCAAGCTGATAGAACCGGCCAACTGGAGCGCATTGCTGGAGCAGGCGCGGAACAACCAGCTCGACCTGTTGCCGGGCATCATGTCCACCCCGGAGCGCCAGGGCTTCCTCGCATTCTCCCGGCCTTACCTCGACTTCCCCATCGTCATTCTCGCCCATGAAGGCGGTGCCCAGCCCCGCTCCCTCAAGGACCTGTATGGCCTGAAGATCGCCGTGGTGGAGAACTATGCCCCCCACGAATTGCTGCGCACCCACCATCCCGACCTGAACCTGGTGGCGATGCCCAATGTCAGCTCGACGTTGCAGGCCCTGGCCACCGATGAGGTGGACGCCGTCGTCGGCGACCTCGCCTCCAGCGTCTGGAGCCTGCGCCAGCTCAAGCTCGACGGCTTGTATGTCAGTGGCGAAACGCCCTATCGCTACCAACTGGCAATGGGCGTGCCTCGAGAGAACAAACTGCTGATTGGCATTCTGGATAAAGTGCTCGCCGACCTCAGCCCCAGCGAAATTAACGAGATCCAGGAGCACTGGGTCGGCAATGTCATTGATCACCGGGCGTTCTGGGCCGACTTGCTGCTCTACGGCCTGCCTGCCGTGCTGCTGTTAAGTACCGTGCTGGCCATCGTCATTCGGATCAACCGCCGGCTCAGTTCGGAAATTTCCCGCCGGGTAGCCCTGGAGCAAAAACTGCGCAGCAGCGAATACCATTACCGTGGGCTGGTAGAGAGCCTCTCCGCCATAGCCTGGGAAGCTGACATCAACGATTTCACCTACAGCTACGTGTCACCCCACGCCGAAGAACTACTGGGCTATCCACGGGCTCACTGGCTGATCCCCGGCTTCTGGCGCAACATCATTCACCCCGCCGACCTGACCCGCGCCGACAGCTTCTGCAAGCAGGAAACCCGCGCCAACCGCGACCACAGCATTGATTACCGGGTGATCACCGCTGACGGCCGCTGCCTGTGGGTCAGGGACATTGTCAGCCTGATCAAGTATGGGCATGAGCCGGTTCTGCGTGGCCTGATGATTGATATCAGCGAGGCCAAGCGCACCGAGGAAGCGTTGCGGCTCTCGCAGGAGAAGTTCGCCTCGGTGTTCCAGCAGTGCCCGGACATCCTGGTAATCGCCCGCCTGTCCGATGGCTGTCTGCTGGAGGTCAACAATGCATTCGAGGACCAGATTGGCCTGAGCGCCGCAGACGTCATTGGCAAGACCGCTACCGAGCTGAACATCTGGGGTATCCAGGGTGTGGGGCCCAACCTGCTCAAGCGCGTGCAGAGCACCAGTATCCGTAACCTGGAGATGCCGTTCCTGCGCAGCAACGGCCAGGCGTTTACCGGGCTGATTTCTGCCGAACCCTTCCAGCTCGATACCACCGCAGCCTTGGTAGTGGTGGTGCGGGATATCACCCAACTGAAGGAAACCCAGCAACTGCTGCAGACTACCGAAGAGAAGTTCGCCAAGGCCTTCCACGCCTCGCCGGATGGCTTGTTACTGACCCGCCAGAGTGATGGCCTGCTGCTGGAAGTCAATGAAGGCTTTAGCCGTATCACCGGGTTCAACAGTGCGATGTCCCTGGACCAATCGACCCTGGACCTGGGCATCTGGGTGGACTTGAACGAACGCAAGCACATGCTCGAGCTGCTGCAGCGCGACGGCCTGGTGCGTGATTTCGTCTGCCATATCCGACGCAGTGACGGGCAGATTCGCCTGTGCGAGGTGTCCAGCCGCCCACTGCCCATCGGTGATGACGATTGCATGCTGACCATCGCCCGCGACATTACCGAACGCCAGTTGATGCAGGAAAAACTGCAACAGGCCGCAACAGTTTTCGAAAGTACCGCCGAAGGCGTATTGATCACCGATACCCGGCAGAACATCAGCGCCGTCAACCGTGCCTTCAGCGAAATCACTGGCTACAGCGAAGCCGAAGCCCTGGGCCACACCCCACGCCTGCTGGCTTCCGGCCTGCACGACAGCGCCTTCTACGCGGCGATGTGGCATCAATTGACCGCCAACGGCCACTGGCAAGGCGAGATCTCCAACCGCCGCAAGAACGGCGAGTTGTATCCCAGTTGGCTGACCATCAGCGCCGTGCGCAATCACGACCAGTCGATCACCCACTTCGTGGCGGTATTTGCCGATATCTCCAGCCTCAAGCACGCCCAGGCACGGCTTGACTACCAGGCGCACCACGACCCGCTCACCGGCCTGCCCAACCGCACTCTGTTTGAGAATCGCCTGCAGGCCGCCCTCAATAACCAACAGGAAACCGGCAGCCAGGGTGCGGTGCTGTTTCTCGACCTCGACCGTTTCAAACACATCAACGACAGCCTCGGCCACCCGATTGGCGACCTGCTGCTCAAGGACATTGCCGTGCGCCTCAAGGAGCAGTTGCGCGATATCGACACCGTGGCCCGCCTGGGCGGTGACGAATTCATCATCCTGCTGCCCGGCCTGCAACAAGCCTGCGACGCCCAGCACCTGGCCAATAAACTGCTGGCCTGCTTCACCCCGCCCTTCCAGGCGGGCGAGCACGAGTTCTTTATCAGCGCCAGCATCGGCACCAGCTTCTATCCCCAAGACGGCATCGACGTTGCCACCCTGGTCAAAAACGCCGATGCCGCCATGTACCGCTCCAAAGCCAAGGGCCGCAACCGGGTCGAGCGCTACACCCAGGACCTCACCGCCCAGGCCAACGAGCGCGTCGCCCTCGAACACGAACTGCGGCGCGCCTTAGAGCGCGAAGAACTGTTTCTGTATTACCAACCCAAGCTGAGCCTGGAGACCCAACAACTGATCGGCGCCGAAGCCCTGATCCGCTGGCGCCACCCGACCTTCGGCGACGTGCCTCCCGAACACTTCATCGCCCTGGCCGAAGAAAACGGCATGATCCTGCAAATCGGCGACTGGGTCCTGGAACAGGCTTGCCGACAACTGCACCAGTGGCGCAAGTCCTATGACTACTTTGGCCCACTCTCCGTCAACCTCGCCGGTGCCCAACTGCGCCACCCCAACCTGCTGGGGCGCATCGAGCAACTGCTCCGGGACAACCACCTGGAGCCCGGTTGCCTGCAACTGGAAATCACCGAAAACTTCATCATGAGCCAGGCCGAAGAAGCCCTGGAAGTACTGCATAAACTCAAGCGCCTGGGCGTACAGCTGGCCATCGACGACTTCGGCACCGGCTATTCATCCTTAAGCTACCTCAAGCGCCTGCCCCTGGACTTCCTGAAAATCGACCAGTCCTTCGTCCGCGGCCTGCCGGATGACCCCCACGACGCCGCCATCGTGCGCGCCATCATCGCCCTGGGTCACAGCATGCAATTCACCATCATCGCCGAAGGCGTAGAAACCCTCGCCCAACAGGCCTTCCTCACTGACGAAGGCTGCGAACAAATGCAAGGCTACATCGTCAGCCTGCCCCTGCCCCCCGACATATTCGCCGCGACCTTCCTTCACATGACCCATTCGGATTTTTCGGATAGCACAGTGGAGAAACCATCGTTATAATCCGCGACCTACTGAGGGCCTATAGCTCAGTTGGTTAGAGCAGGGGACTCATAATCCCTTGGTCGTAGGTTCGAGTCCTACTGGGCCCACCATCTCTAAAAGCCGCGCACTGCGCGGCTTTCGCGTTTCTAGCGGTCCCCCCAAGCACCACTGGCCATGAGCCTGTAACATGCTCCCCCATTGCCGCCCACGCCGGAGCCCATCTTGTCCGCCCCCCGCCCTCCCGTTCTCGATGAAATCGACCGCCAACTAATCGCCGCCTTGCAGCTCAACGCCCGTGAAAGCGTGGCAATGCTTGCTCGGCAATTGGGGGTTGCCCGCACCACGGTGACCTCGCGCCTGGCGCGTCTGGAAAAGACTCAGGTGATTACCGGTTATGGCGTGCGCCTTGGCCAGCGGGTGGTGGATGGGGGGCTGCAGGCGTATGTGGGGATCACGGTGCAACCGCGTTCCGGCAAGGAAGTGCTGCGCCGACTCAGTGCCATGGCTCAGGTCCAGCAGCTGTGTGCGGTCAGTGGTGAGTTTGACTATGTAGCCTGGCTGCGCACCGATTCGCCGGAGCAGCTGGATCAACTGCTGGACCAGATCGGCAGTGTCGATGGGGTAGAAAAGACCACCACCTCGATCATCCTCAGCAGCAAACTGGATCGCGGCCAGCCAATCTGACCGCCAGCTTCGTCACTTCGACTAAAAACAAATCAAACCGACGACACATTGCGTCTTATTAACGAGCGCTACGCTCCCTAGAATGGCTGCCATCTTTTCCTATACTTCACGGGTCGTGCCCCGCGGAGTTGCCAGCAAGGTCAGCCATGAACGCCACTCACAAGAACAATCGCCACCCTGCAGACGGTAAAAAACCTATCACCATCTTTGGTCCGGACTTCCCGTTCGCCTTCGATGACTGGATCGAACACCCGGCCGGGCTGGGCAGTATTCCTGCCGCCAACCACGGCGCCGAAGTGGCGATTGTCGGTGCGGGTATTGCCGGGCTGGTGGCCGCCTACGAACTGATGAAGCTCGGTCTCAAGCCAGTGGTGTATGAAGCCTCGAAAATGGGCGGGCGCCTGCGCTCCCAGGCGTTTGAAGGAGCCGAAGGCATCATCGCCGAACTGGGCGGCATGCGTTTCCCGGTGTCGTCGACGGCGTTCTACCACTATGTGGATAAGCTGGGACTGGAAACCAAGCCCTTCCCCAACCCGTTGACCCCGGCCTCCGGCAGTACCGTGATCGACCTGGAAGGCCAGACCCATTACGCACAGAAACTCGCCGACCTTCCTGCGCTGTTCCAGGAAGTGGCTGACGCCTGGGCCGACGCCCTGGAGGCCGGTTCGCAGTTCAGCGATATCCAGCAAGCCATTCGCGACCGCGATGTGCCACGCCTCAAGGCGCTGTGGAACACCCTGGTGCCGCTGTGGGACGACCGCACCTTCTACGACTTCGTCGCCACGTCCAAGGCATTCGCCAAGCTGTCGTTCCATCACCGTGAGGTGTTCGGCCAGGTAGGTTTCGGCACCGGTGGCTGGGACTCGGACTTCCCCAACTCGATGCTGGAAATCTTCCGGGTGGTGATGACCAATTGCGACGACCACCAGCACCTGGTGGTCGGTGGCGTGGCGCAGGTGCCCATGGGGATCTGGCGCCACGTGCCGGAGCGTTGCGCCCATTGGCCAGCCGGCACCAGCCTCAGCTCCCTGCACCATGGCGCGCCACGGGCTGGGGTCAAGCGCATTGCCCATGCTGCCGACGGGCGTTTCGCGGTCACCGACAATTACGGCGACACCCGGGAATACGCCGCCGTGCTGACCACCTGCCAGAGCTGGCTGCTGACCACTCAGATCGAATGCGACGAAAGCCTGTTCTCGCAAAAAATGTGGATGGCTCTGGATCGCACGCGCTATATGCAGTCGTCGAAAACCTTTGTCATGGTCGACCGGCCTTTCTGGAAGGACAAAGACCCGGAAACCGGCCGCGACCTGATGAGCATGACCCTCACCGACCGCCTGACCCGTGGCACCTATCTGTTCGACAACGGCGACGACAAGCCGGGGGTTATCTGCCTGTCCTACTCGTGGATGAGCGACGCCCTGAAAATGCTGCCGCAGCCCATTGATAAACGGGTGAAGCTGGCACTCGATGCGCTGAAAAAGATCTACCCGAAAGTCGACCTCAAGGCGCGGATCATTGGCGACCCGATCACCGTCTCCTGGGAGGCCGACCCGCACTTCCTCGGCGCGTTCAAGGGCGCGCTGCCGGGCCACTACCGCTATAACCAGCGTATGTACGCACACTTCATGCAAAAGGATATGCCGGCCGAGCAGCGCGGGATTTTCATTGCCGGCGACGATGTATCCTGGACCCCTGCCTGGGTCGAAGGCGCAGTGCAGACCTCGCTGAACGCGGTTTGGGGCATCATGACCCACTTCGGTGGCAGTACCCACCCGCAAAACCCGGGGCCTGGGGATGTATTCGATGAGATCGGCCCTATCGCCCTGGCCGAATAAGGAGTCAAGCCATGCGTGTCGCCCTGTACCAATGCCCGCCATTGCCGCTGGATGTGGCCGGCAATCTCAAGCGCCTGCATAGCGTCGCCCATGAGGCGTCCGATGCAGATGTGCTGGTGCTGCCGGAGATGTTCCTCACCGGCTACAACATCGGTGTTGAAGCAGTGGGCGCGCTGGCCGAAGCGCAAGATGGGCCATCGGCACAAACCATTGCCGAACTGGCGCAGAACGCGGGTCTGGCAATTCTGTACGGCTACCCGGAGCGGGCAGAAGATGGGCAGATCTACAATGCCGTGCAACTGATCGACGCCAATGGCCAGCGCCTGTGCAACTACCGCAAGACGCACTTGTTCGGTGATCTCGATCACTCGATGTTCAGCGCCGGCGGCGACGAATTCCCTATCGTCGAGTTGAACGGCTGGAAGCTGGGATTCCTCATCTGCTACGACCTGGAGTTCCCGGAAAACACCCGGCGCCTGGCCCTGGCCGGCGCCGAGTTGATCCTGGTACCGACGGCCAACATGGTGCCCTTCGACTTCGTCGCCGATGTCACCGTGCGGGCACGGGCCTTTGAAAACCAGTGCTATGTGGCCTACGCCAACTATTGCGGGCATGAGGACCAGATCCAGTATTGCGGGCAAAGCAGCATCGCGGCGCCGAATGGCCAACGTGTCGCCCAAGCCGGCCTGGATGAAGCGCTGATCGTCGCCACCCTCGACCGCCAGGCGATGCGCGACGCGCAAGCGGCCAATCACTACCTGGCAGACCGGCGCCCCGAGCTATACGCAGCGCTGCACAAGCACTGACCGCCGCGCTTTGCGCTAGCATAGGCACTTCCTACGTTCTGGAAGTGCTCATGCCTGTGCCGGCCCACCCTCATTATTTACAACTGACCCTGGCCAATGGCCTGCGGGTTTCCCTGCGTCATGCCCCACGCCTCAAGCGCTGTGCAGCAGCCTTGCGGGTAGCGGCTGGCAGCCATGACGCGCCGCTGGCCTGGCCGGGGCTGGCACATTTTCTCGAGCACCTGTTGTTTCTCGGCACCGAGGCTTTTCCTGCACCCGACGGTTTGATGGCTTACGTGCAGCGCCACGGCGGGCAGGTCAACGCCAGTACTCGCGAACGCACCACCGACTTCTTCTTTGAAGTGCCCACCCCAGTGTTTGGCGACGCGCTGCAGCGCCTGGGCGATATGCTCGCCCACCCACGCCTGGCCATGGACGAGCAACTGCGCGAGCGTGAGGTGTTACAGGCGGAGTTTGTCGCCTGGTCCCAGGATGCCGAGGCACAGCTTCAAGTCGCGATACTTGAAGGCCTGGCAACTGGGCATCCGCTGCGGGGGTTTCATGCGGGTAATCGCGACAGCCTGCCGGTGCCACAGGAGGATTTCCAACAAGGGTTGCGCGGGTTTTATCAAGACTTCTATCAAGCCGGGCAAATGACCTTGAGCCTTGCCGGCCCACAGTCGCTCGAGGAGCTGCAAGCCCTGGCCCAGTGCTTTGCCGACAGCCTGCCCTCAGGCCACCTACGCCCGCAGCAGGCGCCACCGGCATTGATGAACGGCGATCAACATCGCTATCAACACCTCGACAAACAGCATCTGCACCACCTCATCGCCTGTAATGCACCCCGTGAAGCCCTGGAGTTCCTCTGCACCTGGCTGAATGCCGAAGCGGCCGGCGGTTTGCTCGCCGAGCTAAAAAGCCGGGAATGGGCCAGCGCGCTACATGCCAAGGTGCTGTACCAATTCGCCGGGCAGGCGCTGCTGGATATCGAATTCACCCTGGGGCCAAAGGGTTCACAACAGGCCCCGGCCATCGAAGCACTGTTAAACGACTGGCTGGGCTTTTTCGCTCACAGCGACTGGACGGCGCTGCGTGAAGAGTACGCTCTGCTGGTCGACCGCCAGCGACAAGTCCGTGGTGCCCTGGCTCTGGCGCGCCAGGACAGTGAACACCTCGAGGCGCAACTTTCCGAGCCGCACTGCCAGGCCCTCAAGGCCATGCTGAATACGCTGCAACCGACACCCGCGCAACAGACCTGGCAACTGCCGCCGAGCAATCCATTCCTGCAACGGGCACCCCAGGAACAACGTCCCGGACTGATTCGTGGCCAGACCAGCGCCCATCGCGGCTTGCGTACCTTTGCCCAGGACCGCTCCCGTGGCCGGCGCGAACTGCCAGGCCTGTCGTTCAGCCAAGCATTGCCTGCCGATAGCGACGAAGGCGCCCTTTACCTGCGCTGGCAACTGGATTCGACCGCGCAGGGCTTGGGCAACAGCCTGCAAACACTGCGGACCAACGCCCGTCAGGCCGGAGTGGAATTATCCTTCGAAGCCGTAGGCAATGACTGGCTGCTGAAAATGAGCGGGCTGCATGAACCGATGCCGGCCATCGTCGAGCAACTGGCACGGGACCTGACCCGGCCCGCTGCCAACCTTTGGCACAACGCACTCGTCAGCCCGGCGCCGCAGATGGCCATTCGCGAACTGCTCAAGGTACTACCGACCTGTTTTGCCGACACCGCTAACGGCAACGCGCTACCTGACCGGTGGGCCACCGCTCGCTGGCAGGGCTTGGGCATGGGCCTGCCGGCTGCGTGCGAAATGGCGATCAAAAATGCGGCGGCACGCCTACCCGGACACTGCACCGACAGTGAACACAAAGCTCTATCCATCAACGGCCAACATCGCTGGCAAACCGTCACAACCGATGGCGACGAAGCGGCCTTGCTGCTGTTTTGCCCGGCCCCCAGCCAATCCCTCGCAGACGAAGCCGACTGGCGGTTGCTCGCTCACCTGGCGCAGGTCCCGTTTTACCAACGCCTACGTGTCGAGTTGCAAGTGGGCTACGCAGTATTCAGTGGCATCCGACAGTTCAATGGGCAAACCGGCCTGCTGTTTGGCGTGCAGTCGCCCAATGTCGCGCTTGCGGGCCTGCTCGAACACATCCAGGCCTTCCTCACGCAACTGCCAGCCTTGATCAAGGGGAACGACGACTTGGGCAACACCACCCTGGCCCAGCAGTTCTCGCCACAGACACTGCCCAACGCCCAAGCCGCCGAGTTGCTCTGGCAGGCGCATTTGGCGGGGCATGGCACGGACTATCTTGAGCAACTGCAACAGCTGATCCAGGCCCGCAACCGTCAGAACCTCGTCGATGCGGCGCAGCAACTCAAGCAAGCCGCCGGCGGCTGGCAGTGCCTGGCCAATGGTGCGGCGGTGGGCGATTGCTGGCAGCAATGAAGCTAATCGTTGCCGATGCTGCAAAAGGCTTTTTCTGCCAAGACAGCGCTAGCTCGGCGAGAAATGGGTAATATTCCCACACACATCTGAACATCTCCGCCAGGAGGTGGACTATATGTATTACTTGGTAGTAAACGTCCCATCCCTTCGTAGGAGTATGAATATGACTTGGTCCAAACCTGCTTACACTGATCTGCGTATCGGTTTTGAAGTCACCATGTACTTCGCCAGCCGCTGATTGCTTTTGTATTGCAATGCAACGCCTCGGCTCGCCGGGGCGTTTTTATTTTGAGTCTTGTGTGAAGGAGCGGCGATGTTTGTCCAGATTCTAGGTTCAGCCGCCGGTGGTGGCTTCCCGCAGTGGAACTGTAACTGTGTGAACTGCGCCGGCTTTCGCGACGGCAGCATGCGTGCCCAGGCGCGCACCCAATCGTCCATCGCCCTCTCCGATGACGGCGTGAACTGGGTGCTGTGCAACGCTTCCCCGGATATCCGCGCCCAATTGCAGGGCTTTGCACCGATGCAACCCGGCCGGGCACTGCGTGATACCGGGATCAGCGCAATCATCTTGATGGACAGCCAGATCGACCACACCACCGGCCTGCTCAGCTTGCGCGAAGGCTGCCCGCACCAGGTGTGGTGTACCGACATGGTCCATGAAGACCTGAGCACCGGTTTCCCGCTGTTCACCATGCTGACCCACTGGAATGGCGGCCTGGATTGGCAGCGCATCGAGCTGGATGCCAGCTTCACCATTCCCGCCTGCCCCAACCTGCGCTTCACCCCGCTGCCCCTGCGCAGTGCCGCGCCGCCCTACTCGCCCCATCGGTTCGACCCGCACCCCGGTGACAATATCGGCCTGATCGTCGAAGACCTGCGCACCGGCGGCAAACTGTTCTATGCCCCCGGCCTGGGCAAAGTGGACGCGCCGCTACTGGAAATCATGGCCGGCAGCGACTGCCTGCTGGTGGACGGCACGATGTGGGATGACGATGAAATGCAGCGCCGTGGCGTCGGCACCCGCACCGGCCGCGAAATGGGCCACCTGGCCCAGAACGGCCCCGGCGGCATGCTAGAGGTCCTGGAGCAACTGCCCCAGCAGCGCAAGGTGCTTATCCACATCAACAACACCAACCCGATCCTCGACGAAGACTCGCCCGAGCGCGCCGAGTTGGCCCGGCGCAATGTAGAAGTAGCCTACGACGGCATGAGCATTGAACTGTAGGAGAGCCCCAATGACCGATACACCGCTGAACCCCGCCGAGTTTGAACAGGCCTTGCGGGCCAAGGGTGCCTTCTACCATATCCACCATCCCTACCACGTGGCGATGTATGAAGGCCGGGCCACCCGCGAGCAGATCCAGGGCTGGGTCGCCAACCGCTTCTACTACCAGGTGAATATCCCACTGAAGGACGCCGCGATCCTGGCCAACTGCCCGGACCGGGAAATCCGCCGCGAGTGGATCCAGCGTTTGCTCGACCATGACGGCGCCCCCGGCGAAGACGGCGGCATCGAAGCCTGGCTGCGCCTGGGTCAGGCAGTGGGCCTAGACCCGGATCAACTGCGCTCCCAGGAACTGGTGCTGCCCGGCGTGCGCTTTGCCGTGGATGCCTACGTCAATTTCGCCCGCCGGGCCAGTTGGCAGGAAGCCGCCAGCAGCTCGCTGACCGAGCTGTTCGCCCCGCAGATCCACCAATCGCGCCTCGATAGCTGGCCCCAGCATTACCCGTGGATCGACCCTGCCGGCTACGAATACTTCCGCACCCGCCTGGGCCAGGCCCGGCGCGATGTCGAACACGGGCTGGCGATCACGCTTACGCACTACACCACCCGCGCCGGCCAGGAGCGGATGCTGGAGATTCTCCAGTTCAAACTGGACATCCTTTGGAGCATGCTCGATGCCATGAGCATGGCCTACGAACTGAACCGCCCGCCCTATCACAGCGTGACCGCGCAGCGGGTCTGGCATAAAGGGATCACCCTATGAGTTTCGACCGCAGCAAAAAACCGACGTGGCGCCAGGGTTATCGCTACCAGTACGAGCCGGCGCAAAAGGGCCATGTGTTGCTGTACCCCGAAGGCATGATCAAGCTCAACGACAGTGCCGCGTTGATTGGTGGCTTGATCGACGGTGAGCGCAGTGTGGCGGCCATCATTGGCGAGCTGGAGCAGCAATTCCCCGGCGTGCCCGAACTCGGTGAAGACATCGAGCAATTCATGGAGGTCGCACGTGCAGAACACTGGATCGAACTTGCCTGACAAGCCCGAGATTGGCCTGCCGCTCTGGTTGCTCGCCGAGCTGACCTATCGCTGCCCGCTGCAATGCCCGTATTGCTCCAACCCGCTGGACTTCGCCGAGCAGGGCAAGGAGTTGAGCACCGAACAATGGATCAAGGTGTTTCGCGAGGCCCGGGAAATGGGCGCGGCGCAATTGGGGTTTTCCGGAGGTGAGCCGCTGGTGCGCCAGGACCTCGCCGAGCTGATCAGTGAAGCCCGCAAGCTGGGGTTCTATACCAACCTGATCACCTCCGGCATCGGCCTGACCGAGCAGAAGATCAGCGACTTCAAAAAGGCCGGCCTGGACCATATCCAGATCAGCTTCCAGGCCAGCGACGAACAGGTGAACAACCTGTTGGCTGGCTCCAAAAAGGCCTTCGCGCAGAAGCTGGAAATGGCCCGGGCAGTGAAAGCCCATGGTTATCCGATGGTGCTGAACTTCGTCACTCATCGACACAATATCGACAAGATCGACCGCATCATCGAGCTGTGTATCGCCCTTGAGGCGGACTTTGTCGAGCTTGCCACCTGCCAGTTCTATGGCTGGGCCCAGCTCAACCGCGTCGGCCTGCTACCTACCCAGGAACAACTGACCCGCGCCGAGCGCATCACCAACGAATACCGCGCCAAGCTGGAAGCGCAAGGTCATCCGTGCAAGCTGATCTTTGTCACACCGGACTACTACGAAGAACGCCCGAAGGCCTGCATGAATGGCTGGGGCAGTATCTTTCTGACAGTAACGCCAGACGGCACCGCCCTACCTTGTCATGGCGCCCGACAGATGCCGGTACAGTTTCCCAATGTGCGCGACCACAGCATGCAGCACATCTGGTACGACTCGTTTGGCTTCAACCGCTTTCGCGGCTACGACTGGATGCCAGAGCCGTGCCGCTCGTGCGACGAGAAAGAAAAGGACTTCGGCGGCTGCCGCTGCCAGGCGTTCATGCTGACCGGTGACGCCAGCAACGCCGACCCGGTGTGCAGCAAGTCTGCCGATCACGGCATCATCCTTAATGCCCGCCTCGAAGCCGAGCACGCCACGCAGACCATCGAGCAATTGGCTTTTCGCAATGAGCGAAACTCACGGCTGATCGCCAAAGGCTGACGGCTCAGCGCTTGGCGATGATGTACACCGCATGCACGATACCTGGGATGTAGCCGCACAGGGTCAACAGGAGATTCAGCCAGAATGCGCCGGCGAAGCCCACTTGCAGGAACACACCCAAGGGCGGCAACAGAATGGCGATGATGATACGAATGAAGTCCATGGGTCAGCTCCAAAAAATCGGCTCGTGTGAGCCGTACAGCTAATCGACCCTGGCCGCGCGTGAGGGTTCAGTGGAATCTGGCACCGGGCCATCCTCCTCAGGCGAGGATGTCCAACCCGTGCTTTTGCACAATGCTCAATAGCTTGAGCGCCATACCACTGGGTTGCTTCTCGCCGGATTCCCATTGCTTGACTGTCGAGGCGCTGGTGTTCAGGTAGCGGGCGAACACCGGCTGGCTGACATGGCTACGTTCGCGCAGCTGCTTGATCTGGGCGGCAGGTATCTGCGCCGGCACAGGCGCAATGCATAGCTCATCGAACTGCCGAAGGGTGGTCTTGCTGATGGCGCCAATCGAATGCAGCGCGCTGGCCGATTGGTGAATGGACGCCAGCGCTTCAGTTTCATATTTTTTGCGCATGATCTATCTCCACAAACTCCCTGAGATCCAGTAATTGCTGGATCTGTATTTCGTTTAAGCCTTCATAGGCCTTTGCCAATGCCCTAAACCCAGCCAATTCCTTGTGGCTGATATTGCTTTGACCTTGCTTGGCGAACAGAAACTGATAAACCCAGTAATGCCTGCCCTTTGCCAAAACGATGGAACGATGCCGGTTGTGATTGAGGCGTTTCTTCCAGACTCCACCACCCAAGTTATCCGCCTGGCCCCTGAGCATTTCGCCAAATGCCTCCCCCAATTCCGAATCGCAGGTCCAGGCTTTGCTGGCGGCATCAGCAAAATGCCGGCTTTTGAACAGTCTGAGCTTCATAGGCATCCCTTCCCCACAAACATACCACCCAGTGGTAGATATTAGAAATAGGGCACACACAAAAATCTCTGCACCCTACCGGCACTCCCTGCCGGCGCCTGCAAAAAAGCCATTTTTTTCGACGGATCTCAAGCCTCCTTTTCAATCCAAAAATGACACACAAAAAAACGCCCCCAGCCAAAAAAATCAGGCTGGAGGCGCCGCGTATAACGCGAGACGGTTCAGGAATAAGGGTTAAACAGCGATGCCCTTGCGGCATTGCAGTTGGGCGGTGTGCACGCGGGAAAACGCGCGGGCCAGACGCAGCAGCATTTCGTCAATATTGCTCTTGCTTAGCGTCAGCGCCGGGGTAAAGCGCAGGCAGTCGGGTTGTGGGGCATTGAGGATCAAGCCTTCGTACAGCGCCGCCTTTACCACGGCATCTGCCGAATCATCCGACAAGGTCAGGCCCCACAACAGGCCCTGGCCTCGCAGTTCGCCCTGTCCATAGCGGTGAGCAACACGGGCCAGGCCTTCTCCCAGGTACTGTGCGGTATCACGTACGTGTTCGAGGAAGCCGTGCCCCAACACGCTATCGAGCACGGCGACGCCGGCCGCAGCCATCAGCGCATTGCCATGATGGGTGCCTTCGAGCTCACCCAGTTCAAAACAACAGGCTTTGCCACGGGCCAGCAACGCCGCCAATGGCACTCCGCCCCCAAGGCCTTTACCCAGGGCGACGATATCGGCGCGCACACCGTAGCGCTGTTCCGCCAGCAAGGTGCCGCAACGCCCGATCCCGGTCTGCACTTCGTCGAGGATCAGCAGGATCCCCAGCTCCCGGCACAGCCGCTCCACCCCCTTGAGGTAATGCTCGGTGGCCGGAACGACGCCGGCGTCGCTCTGGATCGGCTCCAGCATGATCGCCACGGTTTGCGCATCAACGGCGGCATGCAAGGCCGGCAGATCGTTGAACGGTACGTGGCAGAAGCCCGGCAGTTGCGGCTCGAAACGATTGTCGCCAGCACCTGCCGAGGCAGCCAGTGTCGCCAGGCTGCGGCCGTGGCAAGCGTTGCTGGCGGTGATGATGCGATAGGCGCCGCCACGATGCAGTTGGCCCCACTTGCGCGCCAACTTGATGGCCGCTTCGCAGGCTTCTGCACCGCTGTTGAGCAGGTAGGCCTGGTCGCTACCGGTGCTGTGGCACAGGCGGTCCACCAGGTTCAGTTGGCTGCGGTTGTGCAGCCCGATGCCAGGGTTGATCAGCGCTTGCGCCTGGTCAGCCAGCGCACGCACCAGTACCGAGGGGCTATGGCCGAGACTGTTGGCTGCGCCGCCCTGGGTAAAGTCCAGGTAGGCACGGTCTTCGCTGTCCCACAGCCAGGAGCCCTGGCCGCGTACGAAAACCTGTGGCGGACGGGCCACGGTGGGCATCAGGGATTGGCTGGAAAGCTCATCGCGCAGCATCGGTTTTTTCGCGTCCAGTAACAGGTCATCCAGGCTCGGTGCCGGGCGGCGCAGGTTGAACAGATTCATGCCCGCACACCCCGCTGGCTGTTGGCAACCCTCGATTGACGGAAGCCCGGCAAGTCGTTTTTTGCCTTGCCTATGTAAACACCATCGCTGTAAACGGTATTCATCGCGCTTTCTGGCCCTGTAAGCCTTGTGAATAGGCGCTAGACTAGGCGCCTTGGGGGCATACAGCCATTTCGATTTTCCAGCTTTTTCGATAAGTGTTACTTATGGATTTCAAGCAACTGCGTTATTTCGTCGCGGTGTACGAAGAGGGCCATGTCGGCCGGGCTGCCGAGCGCCTGTCGATCTCCCAGCCGGCGCTGTCGCAGCAGATCCGCCAGTTGGAGCAGCACCTGGATGTGAGCCTGTTCGAACGCAGCAGCAAGCGCCTGTTGCCAACCCTGGCCGCCCACACCTTGTACAACCACGCCCTGCCGCTGCTCGATGGTATGCAGCAAGCCGTCGAGGCCCTGCGGCATTTCAAGGGCCAGGCGCTGCGCACCCTGGCCATCGGCGTGCTGCAAACCGTGCATACCAGCCTGGTGCCGCAGATGCTGGAGCGGGTACGCAAGGCCCAGCCGCACCTGGTGGTGCAGATCTACGAGCTGACGGGCCTTGAGATCGAACGCCGCCTGCTCAATGGCTCGCTGGACATTGGCATCAGCTACCTGCCGGCACGCCAGCCCGGTTTGCACGGTGTGCTGCTGTATGAAGATGAACTGAAAGTGGTCATCCCGGCCGACCATCCCTTGCGTGAATTCAAGAAGGTCTCCCTCAAGCAGGCGGCGGAGTTGCCCATGCTGTTGTTGGGCGAAGAGTTCCAGGTCAGGCAGATCTGGCAAGCGCAACTGGCGAACCTGGGACGTCGGCCCCAGGTGCAAGCCGAGCTGAACACTATGGTGGGGATTCTCGACAGCCTGCCCCATACCAAACTGGCGACGGTACTGCCCGGCCGATCACAGGACGAACACAGCAGCCAGGCGCTGCTATGGAAGCCCTTGAGTGAGCCACGGGTGCCGCTGAAGGTGGGGTTGGTGTGCCGGGATGTACAACGTCAGCAGGCAACGTTGGCATTGCTGCGCACCTTGCTCGAAGACGTGATGAATGGTCCACATGGGCCGACGGCCACGGTAGACGGGCTGGCCTGAACTTTTTCGCGGGCAATAAGAAAACCCCGCCGAAGCGGGGCTTTGCAGACTGTTTCCCTGACATCCATTTCACTCCGCCATCCTGGCAGAATCCTACGTGTCCCTGTTGTTGCTTTGCGCTTCCTGCGCGACGTCCATGTGAAGTAGATTAGCTGTGGATCCAATCTGGCGATAGAGGACGATTAGCAGCACGTCATGTAAGAGAATGCTTACACGCCCTCTTCGGCTTAGAACTGCGCTTCGTCCAGCAGGAACAGCGATTCACTGCCGGCCTTCACCGAAGCACTCAAAGAGTGGATACGCGGCAGCAGGCGGGCAAAGTAGAAGCGCGCCGTCCCCAGTTTGCTGGCGTAAAAGTCCTCCTCGGCCTCTTTGCCCAAGGCGGCCTTGGCCATCAGCGCCCACATGTAGGCGTAGGCCATGTAGCCAAAGGCGTGCAGATACTCCACCGAGGCCGCACCGATTTCATTCGGGTTGCTCTTGGCGCGGTCCAGGACCCAGGCAGTCAAGGTGTCGAGTTCGTCCACCGCAGCACTCAGCGGCTGAATGAACTCGGCCAGGTCACTGTTGGCAGTGGCGATGAAATGGCGGATCTCATCGGCGAACAGGGTGTAGAACGCCCCGCCGCTGCCAACGATCTTGCGCCCCATCAAGTCCAGCGCCTGGATGCCGTTAGTGCCTTCGTAGATCTGAGTGATGCGCACATCCCGCACCAACTGCTCCTGACCCCACTCGCGAATATAGCCATGACCGCCGAAAATCTGCTGGCCGTGCACGGTGGTTTCCAGGCCCAGGTCGGTGAGGAACGCCTTGGAAACCGGGGTCAGCAGCGCCACCAGGTCATCTGCGCGCTTGCGGGTCGCGGCGTCTTCGCTGAACTTGGCGGTGTCCAGTTGCATCGCCACGTAAGTGGAGAACGCCCGGCCGCCTTCGTTCGCGGCCTTCATGGTCAGCAACATGCGACGCACGTCAGGGTGGTTGATGATCGGGTCGGCGATCTTGTCCTTGGCCTTGGGGCCGGTCGGCGAGCGGCTTTGCAGGCGGTCACGCGCATATTCGACCGCGTTCTGGTAAGAGCGCTCGCCGGTCGCCAGGCCCTGGATACCGACACCCAGGCGCTCATAGTTCATCATGGTGAACATCGCCGCCAGGCCACGGTTCGGCTCGCCAACCAGATAGCCAACGGCTTCGTCGAAGTTCATTACACAGGTCGCGGAGGCCTGGATCCCCATCTTGTGCTCGATCGAGCCACAGGTCACCGGGTTGCGCGCGCCCAGGCTGCCATCGGCATTGACCATGAACTTGGGCACCAGGAACAACGAGATGCCCTTCGGCCCGGCCGGGGCGTCCGGCAGCTTGGCCAGCACCAGGTGGATGATGTTTTCGGTGAGGTCGTGTTCGCCACCGGTGATAAAGATCTTGGTGCCGCTGACCTTGTAGGAACCGTCCGCCTGCGGCTCGGCCTTGGTACGAATAATCCCCAGGTCGGTACCGGCATGGGGCTCGGTCAGGCACATGGAACCGGCCCACACACCCGAGTACATATTCGGCAGATAAGTGGCTTTCAGTTCGTCACTGGCGTGGGTGTTGATCGACACGCAGGCGCCGGACGTCAGCATCGGGTACAGGCCAAACGCCAGGCCCGAGGAGTTGATCATCTCTTCGACCTGGGCCGAGACCGCCTTGGGCATGCCCATGCCGCCGTAGGCAGGATCGCCACCTACGCCCACCCAGCCGCCTTCGGCGTAGGTCTTGTAGGCCTCGGGGAACCCGGCCGGGGTGGTGACCACGCCGTTGTCCCAGCGGCAACCTTCCTCGTCGCCATTCCGGCTCAACGGGGCGATGGTCTTGGCGGTGACTTTACCGGCCTCCTCAAGGATCGCCTCGACGGTTTCAGCATCCACGGTCTCGGCCAGGGCCGGCAATTGCGCCCACAGCTTGGCAACCTCGAATACTTCGTTGAGGACGAAGCGCATATCGCGCAGCGGCGCTTTGTAGTCAGCCATGGCAAACCTCGTGAGAACGTTAAAAGTGATTCGGTAGGATCGGTTTCACAGACCCAGAGTGTAACCGAACAACTTTTGTGACACATAGGGTCTGCTTGTGACCAATTGGTATTTTACAGTCACGCCAACAGTTATAAGGCGAACAATTCGGCCGGCAAACTCATCAGGCAATCACTGCCCGCCTCCACCGCCGCACGATGGGCACTGGTGCGCGGCAACAGGCGCTTGAAATAAAACTCACAGGTCACCAGCTTGCCCCGGGCGTAATCCCCATCGCCACTGCCCGCGTCCAATTGCGCCTGGGCCACCAGGGCCATGCGCAACCACAGGTAGGCATGGATGATGTAACCGCTGTACATCAAATAATCCAGGGCGGCGGCGCCGACTTCATCAGGGTTTTTCATCGCGGCCATGCCGACCTTGGTGGTCAACTCGCCCCATTGCTGGTTCAGCTCGTTGAGCTGTGCAACCTGGGCCTTGAGTTGCGGGTGCTCGGCATTCGCCGCACAGAACTTATGCACAATCTTGGTAAAGCCGCGCAGCAACTTGCCCTGGCTGCCCAGCACCTTGCGCCCCAGCAAATCCAGGGCCTGGATGCCATTGGTGCCTTCATAGATCGGCGCGATGCGACAATCGCGCACCAACTGTTCCATGCCCCACTCGCGGATAAAACCGTGGCCGCCGAACACCTGCATGCCGTGGTTGGTCACTTCCAGGCCGGTCTCGGTCATAAAGGCTTTGCAGATCGGCGTGAGGAACGCCAGCAAATCCTCGGCTTCCTGGCGTTGCTGCGGGTCGTCGCTCAGGTGTGCGGTGTCCAGCAGTTTCGCGGTGAAGTACGTCAGGGCGCGGTTGCCTTCATTGAAGGCTTTCATGGTCAGCAACATGCGCCGCACATCGGGATGCACGATGATCGGGTCCGCCGGTTTGTCCGGGGCCTTGGCGCCGGTCAGGGCGCGCATCTGCAGGCGGTCGTTGGCGTACTTGATCGCGCCCTGGAAGCTCGCTTCACCCAGGCACAGCCCCTGCATGCCGGTGCCCAGGCGCGCATGGTTCATCATGGTGAACATGCAATTGAGGCCTTTGTTGGCCTCGCCGATCAGATAGCCCTCGGCACCATCGAAATTCAGCACGCAGGTGGCCGAAGCCTTGATCCCCATCTTGTGCTCGATGGAGCCGCAACTGACGCCATTACGCGCCCCGCTATCGGCGAGGAACTTGGGCACGATAAACAGCGAAATACCCTTGGTGCCAGCAGGCGCATCCGGCAACTTGGCCAACACCAGGTGGATGATGTTTTCACTCATGTCGTGCTCGCCGGCCGAGATGAAGATCTTGCTGCCGGTCACCGCGTAGCTGCCATTGGCCTGGGGCACAGCGCGGGTCTTGATGATGCCAAGGTCAGTGCCACAGTGGGCTTCGGTCAGGCACATGGTGCCCGTCCACTGGCCGGCGGTGAGCTTGGTCAGGTAGGTGTCTTTCTGCTCTTGAGTGCCATGGGCGTGGATCGCCGACATGGCGCCGTGGGTCAAGCCGGGGTACATGCCCCAGGAGGTGTTGCTGGAGCCGATCATCTCGCTGAGCACCAAGCCCAGGGAGGACGGCAAGCCCTGCCCGCCGTAGGCCGGATCCGCCGCCAGGCCGTGCCAGCCGCCTTCGACGTATTGCGCGAACGCTTCCTTGAAACCTTTGGGTGTGGTCACCACGCCATTGTCGAAATGGCAGCCCTCTTCGTCCCCCGGGCGGTTCAACGGCGCCAGCACGTTCTCGCAGAACCTCGCGCCTTCTTCGAGGATCGCGCTGACCATGTCCGGGCTAGCCTCGGTGGCGCCCAGGGCAGCGTAGTGAGCGGGGAAATCAAACACGTGATCAATCAGAAAGCGCATATCGCGCAGGGGAGCTTTATAGGCAGGCATGGTGATGTCTCCGGCGGCAGATGACTCAAACCTACTGCCGCCAGGAGCCCCGGACAATCACTGTACAGACGCTGAATACACCACCATCACTCAACCGGCAGCGCCCTGCATGCGCACCGCGCCACGGCGGTTCTGGCCGGCCGCCACCACACAGTTGCGCCCGGCGCCCTTGGCGTTGTACAGCGCCTGGTCGGCGGACTTGAGCACTTCTTCGGGGGTGCGCTGCTCGGCCTGGCGCTCGGCGACGCCGATGCTCACGGTCACCGACACACTGTTCGCACCCGTGCCGGAACGGCGCTGGCGCCCCTGGTGATCGTCCTGGGGGCGGCTGTCGGGGTTACGCAACTTGATGTGGTAGTTGGCAATGATCTCGCGGATTTCTTCCAGGTGCGGCAGGCATTCATCCAGGGTCTTGCCGGCAAACACCACGGCAAACTCTTCGCCACCATACCGATAGGCCCGGCCGCCGCCGCTGACTTTCGACAGTTTGCTGGCGACCAGCCGCAGCACCTGGTCACCGACGTCGTGACCATGGGTGTCGTTGAATCGCTTGAAGTGGTCGACGTCGCTCATCGCCAGCACATAGTTGCGCCCCAGGCGCTGCATACGCTCGTTGAGGGCGCGGCGTCCGGGCAGGCCGGTGAGTTCATCGCGAAAGGCCATCTGATAGGCCTCGTGGGACACACCTGCAGCAATCATCAACATCACCTGGCTGCACATGATGTTCAGGGTGAACGGCAGGATAAAGGTCTGCGGCAACATCCAGAACATCCCCAGCAATCCCACCAGCTGTGCCGCATGCAACGGCCGCGGTTCGCGCCAGTACTGGGCCGCCAGTGCGACAAAGCCCAGCAGGAACATAGGGTACGACAGTTGGATCAAGCTCATCCACGCGCCATGCAATGCCGGCCAGCGAATTTCCGCCAGCCAGTTGAGCAACGGCCCCGGGTAACTCTGCTCCAGGCCCAGGGCCACGCTGCCTACGGCGAGCAGCACCGCGCAGCGTGCGACAAAGTCGCGGAACAGGTGGGTTTTCTCCTGCCACAGGGCATAAATGCTGAACAGCATCGGCAACAGCAGGCACACCAGATGGAACACCACGGCGGCGTCTTCGCGCACACGGCCATGGTCGCGGTAGAAATCAGTCTGGGTGTCCAGCAGGAAGTAGGCGACATACACCGTCACCATCAAGAACAGCTCACGCTGGCGACGGTACACCGTGCAATAGGCCCCTCCGAGCAACAGTACCAAGGTCGGCAGGACATTGAACAACGAGGTGAAGAAGACGTTGAGGTCCTTGACGTAAGCAGCCGACAACCCCGCCAGCAATAACAGCAACGACGGTAGGAAATGACTGAAACGTACAGCAGACGCGCGCGACAAGGGTAAAGCTCCGACCCATAAAAAAGATGGCACAGTGCCTTCACCGAACACAGTTAAGCACACTCAATGTGACCTGTATCACATTGCCACCACTGTAACGGCAGCCAAGCGCAATCCCTGAGCGCGCTACTCAGGTTTTTTCATGCGCCCACAAAAAAGCCGCCGCTCCCGAAAGAGCGGCGGCTTGGCAGGGAACCCGCCGAGGCTTAGTAGCCCAGGTCGAAATTCTCTTCTTTCATGTCCATCAGGTTGTTGGCACCCGACAGCATGGTGGCTACGTGGGTGCGGGTACGCGGCAGGATGCGCTGGAAGTAGAAGCGTGCAGTCTGCAGCTTGGCGGTGTAGAAGCCTTCTTCGCTGGTGCCGGCAGCCAGTTTTTCAGCAGCCAGGCGCGCCATCTCGGCCCAGAAGTACGCCAGGCAGGCATAACCGGAGTACATCAGGTAGTCCACGGACGCGGCACCGACTTCTTCACGGTCCTTCATGGCAGCCATGCCGACCTTCATGGTCAACTCGCCCCATTCCTTGTTCAGGGCAGCCAACGGTGCGACAAACTCGCTGACCGCTGCGTTGCCTTCGTTGGCCTGGCAGAACTTGTGCACGATCTTGGTGAAGCCCTTGAGCGCTTCGCCCTGGGTCATCAGCACTTTACGGCCGAGCAGGTCCAGGGCCTGGATGCCCGTGGTGCCTTCGTACAGCATCGAAATGCGGCTGTCGCGAACGTTCTGCTCCATGCCCCACTCGGCGATGAAACCGTGGCCGCCGTAGATCTGTACGCCGTGGTTGGCGGACTCAAAACCGACTTCGGTCATGAACGCCTTGGCGATCGGGGTCATGAACGCCAGCAGGCCATCTGCCTGTTTCTTGGCTTCGTCGTCGGTGCCGTACTTGACGATATCCACTTGCTTGGCGGTGAAGTACACCATCGCACGGTTGCCTTCGGCGAAGGCTTTCATGGTCAGCAGCATGCGGCGCACATCAGGGTGCACGATGATCGGGTCAGCGGCCTTGTCCGGCGCTTTCGGGCCAGTCAGGGAGCGCATCTGCAGACGGTCACGCGCATATTTCAGGCCACCCTGGAAACCGATCTCGGCGTGGGCCAGGCCTTGCAGTGCGGTACCCAGACGAGCGGTGTTCATAAAGGTGAACATGCAGTTCAGGCCTTTGTTCGCCGGGCCGATCAGGTAGCCGGTGGCCGCGTCGAAGTTCATTACGCAGGTGGCGTTGCCGTGGATGCCCATCTTGTGTTCCAGGGAACCACAGGACACCGCGTTGCGCTCACCCACCGAACCATCGGCGTTGGGCAGGAACTTAGGCACGATAAACAGCGAAATGCCTTTGGTGCCAGCCGGAGCATCCGGCAGGCGGGCCAGTACGATGTGGACGATGTTATCGGCCATGTCGTGTTCACCGGCCGAGATGAAGATCTTGGTCCCGGAGACTTTGTAGGAACCGTCGGCCTGAGGCTCGGCCTTGGTGCGCAGCATGCCCAGGTCGGTGCCGCAGTGCGGTTCGGTCAGGCACATGGTGCCGGTCCACTCGCCCGAGACCAGTTTGGTCAGGTAGGCATCCTGCTGCTCGGGGGTACCGTGCTCGGAAATGGTGTTCATCGCGCCATGGGACAGGCCTGGGTACATGCCCCACGACCAGTTGGCTTCACCGACCATCTCGCTGACGGCCAGGCCCAGGGATTCCGGCAGGCCTTGGCCGCCGTGCGCGACGTCGTGGGCCAGGCTCGGCCAGCCGCCTTCGACGAATTGCTTGTAGGCTTCTTTGAAACCAGTAGGGGTTTTAACGCCTGACTCGCTCCAGGTGCACCCTTCGATGTCACCGACGCGGTTCAACGGGGCCAGCACTTGCTCGCAAAACTTGGCGCCTTCTTCGAGAATGGCGTCAACCATGTCTGGGGTAGCGTCCTGGCAAGCCGGCAGACTCTGATAGTGCGCTTCGTAGCCGAGCAGTTCGTCACGAACGAAGCGAATATCACGCAAGGGGGCCTTGTAGTCAGGCATAGCGATAAACCTCTGCTGATGAATCCTGGAATGAACAACCGCGTGGATTTGTTGTAGCGGTCAAACAGTTGTTTGAAACATACGTTTACGCCCAATCCTTGTCAAGCGCCCAGCGGATGCCGTTTGTCATGACGCAGGTCAACGCCAGGCGCGACGAGGCCTGCAGCGTGATGCCGCACGACGTTTCAACGAGAGGAAGATGGGAGAATCAGGCGGTTGTGGCGAACGGGCTTGCCACAGGAAAAGCTCCCGCCATATGGCGAGGGGGGGATCAGGCGTAGGTGTCGATCAACGTGCCGAGCATTTCGTCGGAAGCTTTGGCGACTTTTGCGCCCAGCTCCACCTGAAACTTGCCTTCGGCCAGTTCCACCATATTGCTCGCCGAGTCGGTCGGCTGGCCGCGATTGACCGCCTGCAAGCGATCATTCTGGGCATCCGAAGGCTGGCCGGTGGCGGCACTGGCGATTTTGCCGGCGGCCTGGTCGACACGGTTCTGCCCGGCCTGAATAGTGCTCAGGCCTGAATAAAACGCACTGCTTCCAGAGATTTCCATGGCGAACCTGCCTTGCAATAAATCGTGAACCCTTATTGAAGCAGACAATCTGGCAAAAGGCCCGTCAATAACACTAATGGCATAATGCCTTATCGCTAGGAAAAACTAATCAAGCAAGTCCAGTTGCAGGTACCCGGCCACTGCTTCCGCCGTGGGCTGCTTGAGCCTTGGCACTCGGCCCAGGCAGGGCGCCGGCAGGCGTTCGGCCAAGGTGGCGAGGTTTTCTTCCAGACGGGAGGTCTTCGGGTCGATGATATTGGCCACCCACCCCGCCAGCGGTAAACCGTCCCGGGCGATGGCTTCGGCGCTCAACAACGCATGATTGATGCAGCCCAGACGCACGCCCACCACCAGGATCACCGGCAGCCCCAAGGCCTTGGCCAGGTCGGACAGGTTGTGCTGATCGGCCAGCGGCACGCGCCAGCCGCCTGCGCCTTCGATCAAGGTGAAGTCCGCGTGTTTATCGAGGATGTGCCGCATTGGCTTGAGCAGCGCTTGCACGGTCAACGCCACACCGGCTTCACGGGCCGCCAGGTGCGGCGCGATGGCGGGCTCGAAGGCCAGTGGATTGACCTCGGCATAAGCCAGCGGCAACGAGCACTCGGCCAGCAAGGCCAGGGCATCGGCGTTGCGCAAGCCACGGGAGGTCACTTCGCAGCCCGAGGCCACCGGCTTGCCGGCGGCCGTGCTCTTGCCTGCTTGCCGTGCGGCATGCAGCAGGCCTGCGGCGACGGTGGTCTTGCCGACATCGGTGTCCGTGCCGGAGATGAAATAGGCGGCGCTCATAATGGTTTCTCCAATACGGCGTACACGACTTGATAGGTTGCCGGCAGCCCCTGGGTCTGGCGAAACTGCTCGTAGGCCTGCACCAGTGCAACAACCCGTGCCCGGCCCGTCAAGCCACCGGGGCGCCCCGGGTTCAGATTGTGCGCGCCCAATGCTTTCAATTCGTGGGTCAGGCTGCGCACATCCGGGTAATGCAACACATGGGCACGTTGCTCCAGGCTGACCACACGCAAGCCACTGTCCGCACACAGCTGTTGATAAGTACTGAACGGGCGGAAGCGATTGACGTGCACCATCCCATCCGCCGCCCGCCAGCTTTCGCGCAGTTCGTCCAGGGTGCCGACGCACAGGCTGGCAAACGCCAGCACACCGCCAGGCTGCAGCACGCGCCGGGCTTCACTGAGCACCGCGGCAAAATCGGCACACCACTGCACTGCCAGGCTGGAGAAGATCAACTCGCAGCTTGCATCCTGTAACGGCAAGCGCTCGGCATCCCCGGCAATAAAGTACTCAGCACCGCCCAATGGCCGGGCGTGATTAAGCATGCCTTCGGCGATATCCAGCGCCAGGCCCTGGCCCTCGGGGAATACACTGTTTAATGCGCGGCTGAAATACCCGGTGCCGCACCCCAGGTCCAACCAGCGCTGGGGAAGCAAGGCTGACGGCAGACGGGACAGCAGTTCGCCGCCCACATCACGCTGCAACGCGGCCACGCTGTCATAACTGGCCGCAGCCCTGGAAAACGACGCCGCGACCTGGCGCTTGTCGGGCAAGGCGCCCGGCAGTGGAGGATGGGACAAATCAGTCATCACCACACTCATGCAAAAAAGCCTGGATCGCCCCCGCCACTCCGTGGGGGTTGTCCAGTAGGAAAGCGTGGCCGGCCTGTTCAATCAGACCGACTTCGACATCTGGCAGCAACTTCAACAACTCAATAGCCGCCTCACAGGGCACCAACTCATCCAGGCCGGCAAACAGATGCAACTGCGGGCCACGAAAGGCCTGCAAGGCCTCGCGAGTATCCAGTTGCGCGAGCAGTTCAAGGCCGCTCATCAGCACACTGGAGGGGGTAGCCGGCGCGCTGCTGACCAGCAAGCGCGCAATGCCCCGTGGGTCTTGCGTGCCCTTGGCGCACAGCAGGCCGAAACGTTTGAGGGTGACTTGTGAGTCGGCATGGCAACCGGCCAGGAATGCATCGAAAGTCTGCGCCTGCATCGCGCTGGGCCAGCCCTCATGCGCCACAAAACATGGGTTGCTGGCCAAGGTCAGCAGGCCACAGCAGCGCTCGCCACGCCGTGCCGCCAACTCAGAGGCGAGCATCCCGCCCAACGACCAGCCGCCCAGCCAGGCGTTATCGGGCAAGGTGGCGTCGAGTTCGTCGAGCCATTCGTCGAGGTCGCTGCCCGCCAGCGCCGGCAACGGTTCGATATCTACCCGCAGGTGCTCGTCCAAACCGCGCAAGGCGGCGGCCAAAGGCTCCAGCGGCGAGACACCCAGGCCCCAGCCGGGGAGCAATATCAGTCGATCACGCATGGTCGGACTCCCGGCCTGACAAACGGAAACACGTGTCCAATGCGTCTAACAATAGTCGTACCTGCGCCTCGCTGTGGGCGGCGGTCAAGGTCACGCGCAAGCGCGCGCTGCCGGCCGGCACCGTGGGCGGGCGGATGGCCGTGACCATGATCCCGCGTTCGCGCAGCATCTGAGACAGGCGCATCGCCCGGGCACTGTCGCCAATCATGATTGGCTGGATCGGCGTGAAGCTGTCCATCAGCTCCAGGCCGATCTGCTCGGCGCCCTGGCGGAACTGGCGGATCAGCGTGCGCAGATGCTCGCGTCGCCAGTGCTCGCTGCGCAGCAGCTCCAGACTTTTCAGGGTCGCGCAGGCCAGCGCCGGCGGTTGGCTGGTGGTGTAGATGTATGGGCGGGCGAACTGGATCAGGCTTTCGATCAGTTCCTCACTGCCAGCCACAAACGCCCCGGCGGTGCCGAAGGCCTTGCCCAGGGTGCCGACCAACACCGGCACATCCTCCTGGCTCAGGCCGAAATGCTCGACAATCCCGCCCCCCGTGGCGCCCAACGGACCGAAGCCATGGGCGTCATCCACCATCAGCCAGGCGCCCTTGGCCCGGGTTTCGCGGGCCAGCGCCGGCAGGTCCGCCAGGTCGCCGTCCATGCTGAACACACCGTCGGTGACCACCAGGGTATTGCCGCTGGCTTTTTCCAGGCGCTTGGCCAGGCTGAGCGCATCGTTGTGCAGATAGCGATTGAATCGTGCCCCGGAGAGCAAACCCGCATCTAGCAGGGACGCGTGGTTGAGGCGGTCTTCGAGCACCGTATCGCCCTGCCCCACCAATGCGGTGACGGTGCCGAGGTTGGCCATATATCCGGTGGTGAACAACAAGGCACGCGGGCGCCCGGTGAACTCGGCCAGGGCCTCCTCCAACTCATGATGCGGGGTGCTATGACCGACCACCAGGTGCGAAGCCCCGCCGCCGACGCCCCAGCGGGAAGCCCCGGCCTGCCAGGCTTCGATGACTTGCGGATGATTGGCCAGGCCCAGGTAGTCGTTATTGCAAAAGGCCAATAGCGGCTTGCCGTCTACCACCACCTGCGGCCCCTGGGGGCTTTGCAGCAGTGGGCGCTGGCGATAGAGATGGTCTGTACGGCGGGCAGCGAGGCGCGCGGCGAGATCGAAAGACATGCTGGCCTCGGTAGATCAGGTTGAACTCGACCCACTGTAGGAGCTGGCTTGCCAGCGCCCACATTTGGATTGCATTCCAACAGGGAGATGGGGGTCAGACGGCGGCGTTGTAGAACTGCTCGCTGCTTTTCTGCTCGACCAACGCCTGCTCAATCGCCGCCTGGTGCACTTCATCGGCATGCTCTTCGCGGGCTTCCGGCAGGATGCCCAGGCGCGAGAACAGTTGCATGTCCTTGTCCGCCTGCGGGTTGGCGGTGGTCAGCAATTTGTCACCGTAGAAAATCGAGTTGGCACCGGCAAAGAACGCCAGGGCCTGCATCTGCTCATTCATTGCCTCGCGGCCGGCGGACAGGCGCACGTGGGATTTCGGCATCAGGATGCGCGCCACGGCGAGCATGCGGATAAAGTCGAACGGGTCGATATCCTCGGCATTTTCCAGGGGCGTACCGGCCACCTTGACCAGCATGTTGATCGGCACCGACTCCGGATGCTCCGGCAGGTTGGCCAGTTGGATCAGCAGGTTGGCGCGATCGTCCAGGGATTCGCCCATGCCGAGGATGCCGCCCGAGCAGATCTTCATCCCCGAATCACGCACATACGCCAGGGTTTGCAGGCGCTCGCTGTAGGTGCGGGTGGTGATGATCGAGCCGTAGAACTCCGGCGAGGTGTCCAGGTTGTGGTTGTAGTAGTCGAGGCCGGCCTGGGCCAGGGCCTCGGTCTGGTCCTGGTCGAGACGGCCGAGGGTCATGCAGGTTTCCAGGCCCATGGCCTTCACCCCTTTGACCATCTGCAACACATAAGGCATGTCTTTGGCCGACGGGTGCTTCCAGGCCGCGCCCATGCAGAAACGGGTCGAACCGATGGCCTTGGCGCGTGCAGCCTCTTCGAGGACTTTCTGCACTTCCATCAGTTTTTCTTTTTCCAAGCCGGTGTTGTAGTGGCCCGACTGCGGACAATATTTGCAATCTTCCGGGCAGGCACCGGTTTTGATCGACAGCAACGTCGACACCTGCACCCGATTGGCATCGAAATGCGCGCGGTGCACGGTCTGCGCCTGGAACAACAAATCATTGAACGGCTGGACGAACAGGGCTTTGACTTCGGCCAAAGACCAGTCGTGACGCAGAGTGGCAGTGAGGCTGGCGCTCATGGGCGATTCCTTGTTTATGCTTGGGCAAGCGCTGTGGGCAGGGCAATACCCACAGGCACGACACGGATGCTCGGCATATTTAAGGAAGATTCATGCACTGTCAACCCAGTCACAAACACGAAGTTTACATCTGGTCAAAAAGCAACCAAACCTGTTTGATCTGTGATGAAGCCACCGACTCGCCTTCAACGGTGTGCAACGCCTGCGAACTCGATCTGCCGTGGCTGACGGACGGCTGTCGCGTGTGTGCCCTGCCGCTGCCGATGAGCGGGCTGATCTGCGGCGAATGCCAGCGCTCACCGCCGGCGTTCCATCAGGTGACCGCGCCTTGGACCTACAGCTTCCCGGTGGACAGCCTGATCAGCCGCTTCAAGCATCAGGGCAAATGGCCTCTGGGCCATCTGTTGGCCAATCTATTGGGGCAATGTCTGCAAGACGGCTTCGACAACGCCGAACTGACCCGCCCCGACCGCCTGCTTCCCGTACCGATGGCCGCCAAACGCCTGCGCCAGCGCGGCTATAACCAAGCCGCCATGCTCGCCCGCTGGCTAAGCCAAGACCTCGACCTGGCCTTGGATGAACACATGCTGTTGCGCCCTCAAGACACCATCGCCCAGCAACAATTGGCTGCCAAACAACGCCAGCGCAACTTACTCAAGGCGTTTGCCCTGGCCCCCGACGCACAGGTGCGCGGCCAGCACCTGGCGCTGGTGGACGATGTACTGACCACCGGCTCCACCGCCCACAGCCTGGCCCGCCTGCTGCTGCACGCCGGCGCGCGCCAGGTCGACGTGTACTGCCTGGCGCGCACGCCCAAGCCCGGCACATGACTTGACTCTGGCGCCGCCTGCCCGCAACGTCCGGTGCATTCCAAATCAGTGTGCAGCCGTTCGCCATGCCTTTACCGTCGCTGTTGAGCCAACATATTGTCCGTCGCCCGCAACGCATCGCCTTGCTGCAACACATCGCCGAACAGGGCTCCATCACCCGGGCGGCGAAAAGCGCGGGTTTGAGTTACAAGGCCGCGTGGGACGCCATTGATGAACTGAACAACCTGGCGCAAAAACCACTGGTCGAACGTAGCGTCGGCGGCAAGGGCGGCGGCGGTGCGCGACTCTCGGCAGAGGGCGAGCGGGTGTTGCGCCTGTATCAGCGCCTGCAAACCCTGCAAGCCCAAGTGCTGGAGGCCGCCGAAGACGCCAGCGACTTCAACCTGCTGGGCCGCCTGATGCTGCGCACCAGTGCGCGTAACCAATTGCATGGCCAGGTGATCGCCATGGATAGCCATGGTCGCAATGACCGGGTGCGCCTGGAACTGGCCGGCGGCTTGACCCTCGACGCACAGATCACCCACGACAGCACGCTGCGCCTGGAGCTGGAAATCGGCACTGAAGTGGTGGCATTGATCAAGGCCGGTTGGCTGGAGCTGATCGCTGCCGACCAGGCGCCGGTGCCTGGGTTTAACTGCATGGGCGGCCAGGTCGAGGCGGTTCTTGATGCAGAGGATGGTCCCAGTGAGGTGCGCATAGCCTTGCCCAATGGCCTGGTGCTGTGTGCGCTGGCGGCGCCCGAGCAGCTCAAGGCGCTGGGGGCGGGTGAAGGCACGCGGGTTCAGGTGCAGTTTGCGCCGAGCAATGTGCTGTTGGGTACGCCGGTTTAGGTGATCTTTAGGGCCTCATCGCGGGCAAGCCCGCTCCCACATTTGAGCGGTGTACACAGAAACATTGTGTGGGCTTGCCTGCGATAGCAATGGCACACGCGCCACCTATCCAAGGCCCGGTGCGATACCATACCCGGCCGGACGCGGCGACCTGCTGCGCGCAGGAGTTCGCATGGCCCACCCGTTTGAAACATTGACCCCCGACCTGGTTCTCGATGCTGTCGAAAGCATCGGTTTCCTCAGCGATGCTCGCGTATTGGCGCTCAACAGCTACGAAAATCGCGTCTATCAGGTCGGCATCGAAGACTCCGAGCCATTGATCGCCAAGTTCTATCGCCCCCAGCGCTGGACCAACGAGGCGATCCTCGAAGAACACCGCTTTACTTTCGAACTGGCCGAGTGCGAAGTCCCGGTCGTCGCCCCGATGATCCATAACGGTGAAAGCCTGTTCGAACACGCGGGCTTTCGTTTCACCCTGTTCCCCCGTCGTGGTGGCCGGGCGCCGGAGCCGGGCAATCTCGATCAGCTGTACCGCCTCGGGCAGTTGCTCGGGCGCTTGCATGCGGTCGGCGCCACCCGCCCTTTCGAGCACCGCGAAGCCCTGGGCGTGAAGAACTTCGGTCACGACTCCCTGAACACCCTGCTTGAAGGCAATTTCATCCCCAAGAGCCTGTTGCCTGCCTACGAATCCGTGGCCCGTGACCTGCTCAAGCGTGTGGAGGATGTGTACAGCGCCACGCCGCACAAGAACATCCGCATGCATGGCGACTGCCACCCCGGCAACATGATGTGCCGCGACGAGATGTTCCATATCGTCGACCTCGACGACTGTCGCATGGGCCCGGCGGTACAGGATTTGTGGATGATGCTTGCTGGTGATCGCCAGGAATGCCTGGGGCAGTTGTCGGAGCTGATGGATGGCTACCAGGAATTCCACGACTTCGATCCCCGCGAACTGGCGCTGATCGAACCGCTGCGCGCCCTGCGCCTGATGCACTACAGCGCGTGGCTGGCACGGCGCTGGGATGACCCGGCATTTCCGCACAGCTTCCCGTGGTTTGGCAGCGAGCGGTATTGGGGCGACCAGGTGCTGGCGCTGCGCGAGCAATTGTCGGCGCTCAACGAAGAGCCCCTGAAACTGTTCTGACACTGGCGTCGCTGTGGCGAGGGGCTTGTGCCCTCGCCACAAAAAAAGTCAGCACGCATTTCCTGACAAACATCCTTACAATTGCGGCATTGTTAGCTGCCTAAGCAAGGATTCTGCATGCAAGCCGCCAACCCGCGTCGCGGGTACATTCTGGGCCTGAGTGCCTACGTCATCTGGGGCCTGTTCCCGCTCTACTTCAAAGCCATCGCCAGCGTCCCGGCGGCCGAAATCATCGTCCACCGCGTACTGTGGTCGGCGCTGTTCGGCGGTTTGCTGTTGCTGGTGTGGAAACACCCCGGCTGGTGGCGCGAACTGCGGGACAACCCCAAGCGCCTGGCGATCCTGGCGTTGAGCGGCTCATTGATCGCGGGCAACTGGCTGACCTATGTGTGGTCAGTCAACAGCGGGCGCATGCTGGAGGCCAGCCTGGGTTACTACATCAACCCGCTGGTCAACGTACTACTGGGCATGCTGCTCCTCGGCGAACGCCTGCGGCGCTTGCAGTGGGTGGCCGTCGGGCTGGCCGCCGTGGGCGTTGCGCAACAGGTGTGGCAGGTCGGCAGCTTGCCGTGGGTGTCGCTGGTGCTGGCGCTGACCTTTGGTTTCTATGGTTTGATCCGCAAGCAAGCGCCAGTCAAGGCGCTACCCGGGTTGGTGGTGGAAACCTGGATGCTGGTGCCGATTGCCCTGGCGTGGCTGCTGCTCAACCCCACAGCCCATAGCGCCAACCTGGCATTCTGGAGTACTTCCGAGGCCTGGTGGCTGGTGGCCGCAGGCCCGGTGACATTGATTCCCCTGGTCTGCTTCAACGCTGCGGCACGGCATCTGCCCTACACCACCCTGGGCTTTTTGCAGTACCTGGCGCCGACCCTGGTGCTGCTGCAAGCGGTGCTGTTGTTCGACGAACACATGAGCCCCGCCAGCCTGGTGGCGTTCGTGTTTATCTGGGCCGGGCTGGCGGTGTATAGCGTTGATGCATGGCTGAGCCTGCGCAAACGCTGATCAAATAACGTACAAAACCCTGTAGGCCACGGCCGGCGTGGCTTACAGGGTTTCACCCCAAGGTTATCCACAACCTGATCCCCGGCGTTTGTGCACAAGCTGTTGAAATTGCTCGTTTTTTGTTCAATACACTACACGCCACGGCCGGCGTGGCCTGGCGCCGGGTCTCTACAGCTTATCCACAGGCCCATGCAAGATTTAGATGAACAACCCTGTGGACGGTTATTCCTCGCTGCGCAGTTGCAGTTCCACCATCAAATCATCGGCCAGGGTTTCCAGGGCGGCTTGCAGCGTGTCCAGTGCCAGGCTGGACGGCACCGCCAACGCGGCCTCGGCGTGAAACAACGGGTCACTGCTCATGGGCGCCGGACGCACGTCGGTGCTCAGGCGTTCCAGGTTGACCCCTTGCTTGCTCAACAGCGCGGTGATCTCGCGCACGATCCCCGGCCGGTCATTGCCCACCAGGGTCATCAGGATCGGTTTGCTCGCCGAGGCTTGCGCGCCGCTGCTCTCGCCCACCAGCACGCGGATGCCATGGGTGGACAGGTCCTCCAGGGCGCTGACCAACTCACTGCGGTTTTCCATCGGCACACTGACCCGCAGGATCCCGGCAAATTGCCCGGCCATATGGGCCATGCGACTTTCCAGCCAGTTGCCGCCGCGCTCGGCAATGCAGTGGGCAACACGTTCGACCACGCCGGGTTTGTCGGCGGCGATCACGGTGAGTACGAGATGGTCCATGGCAACAGCCCTCTTGTTGTGGATTAGCCAGTATAGGCAGATACGGGTATCGGTTGGCTCATGTGGCAGTTGGCTTGCCGGCGATGCGGGTGCTGCGGTGTAGAGGCCATCGCAGGCAAGCCAGCTCCTACATTGATCGCATGGCGGTGAGGAAAAACAAATCGTGTACCATTTTTATATTTATCTGGAACAATCCATTGGTTTTTTGAGAACATCCCATACCCCGCTGTGACCGTACAACCAAAGTGGGTCGCTAAACGACGTATTTAGTCTAATTTTCACAACCGCAACTCATCATGTAGTATGCCTCGGCGCGCACTACATAACGTTAGGTCGATGTCTGCCCAGGCGCCGTCGTAACCCCGAACACCCCGTCAGCAAGCCTTGCGCCGTTGATTGGAACCACCCAGCCGCCGTGATGGCATGTACTGGTGCCGGGTTTGTGGTTTAAATGGCCAGAGGCTTCATTGGTAAATTGAAAAGCTGAAAAGCGAATTAGCTCCGCAGAGTGAGGCAAGCAATGACTGAACACGTTCAAGTCGGTGGCCTGCAGGTCGCCAAAGTCCTGTTCGACTTCGTGAACAACGAAGCCATTCCCGGTACCGGCCTGACCGCCGACCAGTTCTGGGCCGGTGCCGACAAGGTCATCCACGACCTGGCACCGAAGAACAAAGCCCTACTCGCCAAACGCGACGATTTCCAAGCGCGAATCGATACCTGGCACCAGACCCATGCCGGCCAGGCCCACGACGCGGTGGCCTACAAAGCCTTCCTGCAAGATATCGGCTACCTGCTGCCAGAAGCGGCGGATTTCCAGGCGACCACCCAAAACGTCGATGACGAAATCGCCCGCATGGCCGGCCCGCAGCTGGTGGTGCCGGTGATGAATGCGCGGTTCGCCCTCAACGCCTCCAACGCGCGCTGGGGCTCGCTGTACGACGCACTGTATGGCACTGACGCCATCAGCGAAGCCAACGGCGCCGAGAAAGGCCAGGGCTACAACAAGGTGCGTGGCGACAAAGTCATCGCCTTCGCCCGTGCCTTCCTCGACGAAGCCGCACCACTGACCGCCGGCAGCCACGTTGACTCCACCGGCTACAAGATCGTCGACCGCAAGCTGGTGGTCAGCCTCAAGGGCGGCAGCAACAGCGGCCTGCGCAGCGACGCCCAGTTGATCGGCTACCAGGGCGACGCCGCCCAGCCCATCGCACTCTTGTTGAAGCACAACGGCCTGCATTTCGAAATCCAGGTTGACCCCAGCACCCCGGTCGGCCAGACCGACGCCGCCGGCGTCAAAGACATCCTGATGGAAGCCGCGCTGACCACCATCATGGACTGCGAAGACTCCGTTGCCGCCGTCGATGCCGATGACAAAGTGGTGATCTACCGCAACTGGCTCGGCCTGATGAAGGGCGACCTGGCCGAAGAAGTGGCCAAGGGCGGCAAGACCTTCACCCGCACCATGAACGCCGACCGCACCTACACCGGTGTCGATGGTAATGCCGTGACCTTGCATGGTCGTTCGCTGTTGTTCGTGCGCAACGTTGGCCACCTGATGACCATCGACGCGATCCTCGACGCCCAGGGCAATGAAGTGCCCGAAGGCATCCTCGATGGCTTGATCACCAGCCTCGCGGCGATCCACAGCCTCAATGGCAACAACAGCCGCAAGAACAGCCGCACCGGCTCCGTGTACATCGTTAAACCGAAGATGCACGGCCCGGAAGAAGCGGCGTTCACCAACGAGCTGTTCGGCCGCATCGAAGACGTACTGAACCTGACGCGCAACACCCTCAAGGTCGGGATCATGGACGAGGAGCGCCGTACCACGGTCAACCTCAAGGCCTGCATCAAGGCGGCCAGCGAGCGCGTGGTGTTTATCAACACCGGCTTCCTCGACCGTACCGGCGACGAAATCCACACCTCCATGGAAGCGGGCGCGATGGTGCGCAAAGCTGCCATGAAGGCCGAAAAATGGATCGGCGCCTACGAGAACTGGAACGTCGATATCGGCCTGAGCACCGGCCTGCAAGGCCGTGCGCAGATCGGTAAAGGCATGTGGGCCATGCCCGACCTGATGGCGGCCATGCTCGAGCAGAAAATCGCGCACCCGCTGGCCGGTGCCAACACCGCTTGGGTGCCGTCGCCGACCGCCGCGGCATTGCACGCGCTGCATTACCACAAGGTCGATGTATTCGCCCGCCAGGCCGAACTGGCCAAGCGCGAACGCGCGTCGGTGGACGACATCCTGACCATCCCCCTGGCGCAGAATACCGACTGGTCCGAGGAAGAAATCCGCAACGAACTGGACAACAACGCCCAGGGCATCCTCGGCTATGTGGTGCGCTGGATCGACCAGGGTGTGGGTTGCTCGAAAGTACCAGACATCAACGATGTGGGCCTGATGGAAGACCGCGCCACCCTGCGTATTTCCAGCCAGCACATTGCCAACTGGCTGCGCCATGCCGTGGTCAGCGAAGCCCAGGTCATGGAAAGCCTCAAGCGCATGGCGCCGGTGGTGGATCGGCAGAATGCCGGTGATGCGCTGTACCGCCCGCTGGCACCGGATTTCGACAGCAATATCGCGTTCCAGGCCGCGGTGGAGTTGGTGATTGAAGGGACCAAGCAGCCCAATGGTTATACCGAGCCGGTGTTGCATCGTCGGCGGCGGGAGTTCAAGGCCAAGAATGGTTTGTAACTGGTCATTGAAATGAAAAAGCCCCGGTCCTATGACCGGGGCTTTTTTATGTTGCAAGGCTTAACCTGAAACCACAATCAGGTAACTACCCGACAGCTCCAACTTACTGCCTTGCCCTGAGCCCGTTCCGTCAACCTTCAAGCCGATCAACTGACCGGTATGGTTATTACCGACGACTTTCACAACGATGGTGCCTGCAACTGGATGAGTGAATGTGCTTCCGGTTGCATCTAAATATTCAATTCCAAACTGAGTATGCGTCAGGGTATGAGTCCCGTTCTTCAGGTCCTGGCCGTAATTAATTGTCAGGTGGGTAGTAATATCTGTGTCCATTCTGACCTGGGAAGGGATACCAAAAAACTGATTCGGAGAAAAAACCTCCTGCTGACCATTGATAGAGGCGTGAATATTAGCGCTGTGTTGCGGGTTGTTTTTTTCAGTACTCATAATGAACTCCTGTTCGCGTCATTTAGAGGCGCTGATTCCAAACCAGCACCCTCCCAACGATTAAACAAGCGCCACTCAAACCGCCGATACTGTGAAATCTGACAGTACTGACCAACGGTAAAAACACCCCCTACTGCGCCATCCCCAGCTCGCGTTTGACCATCTTCGCCAACTTCACGCTATCAATCGGCTTGAGCAAAAAGTCCACCACGCTCAGGTGCATCGCGTCGATCACGTCCGGTGCCTCGGCATCCCCCGACATGATGATGATCGGCAACGCAGCCCGGGTGGACTCGCGTACTTTGCGGATCAGTTCCAGGCCGTTGCTGGGCGCCATGCGCAAATCGGTGATCAACAAACCAATGGATGTGCTGGCATTCAAGAGTTCCCAGGCCGCCTCGCCGCTGTCTGCCGTCATGCAGCGAATGCCATCCAGCCCAAGAATCTCCGCCAACAGTTCACGGGCATCTTTATCGTCATCAACGATCAGTACCCGCTGCGGCGGTAGATCAGGCTCCAGCATCACGGCGCTTAGCGCCTCGCGCTCGGCATCGCTCAAAATATCTTGGTCGGGCATATATTTCTCAGCAGTTGCACTCAATCTCCCAGCACAGAAGTCAGACATCACCGGAAGGGCGAACAATGTGCACTTCGTCGGATAGTTTTCCTAGTGGGCGTTCTACGGGGTCTGGACGATATTCATGTAAGGTTTTTCCCTAGTCATTGAAGGCCGGATAGCTACCTAGACTTACGTCCAATGGGCACCCGCCGCGTGGGGGTCGACCATGAGGGACGATAACGACAAAAAAACTGCGGTCATGGTTATGAGTAAAGCTGATGCTTTCACCCAGGCAGGGAAAACTGCGGTATTGCAGAACATTCACGGCACCCTGCAATTCCTGCAACGCTTCCCTCCGTTCAATCAGATGGAAAACGCCCACCTGGCGTTTCTGGTAGAGCAGTGCCAGTTGCGCTTCTACGGCCCCGGCGAGAGCATTCTCAAACCGTCGGCAGGCCCTGTGGAGCACTTCTACATCGTCAAACAGGGTCGGGTGATCGGCGAGCGCCCGGATTCGGCGCAAACCACCTTCGAAATCACCACCGGCGAATGCTTCCCCCTGGCCGCGCTACTGGGGGAACGGGCGACGCGAACTGAGCACAAGGCCGCCGAAGACACGTTCTGCCTGCAATTGAACAAGCCGGCGTTTATCAAGTTGTTTGCCCTGTCCGGGCCGTTTCGCGACTTTGCCTTGCGTGGGGTCAGCAGCCTGTTGGACCAGGTCAACCAGCAAGTCCAGCAAAAGGCCGTGGAAACCCTCGGCACCCAGTATTCGCTGAACACCCGCCTGGGCGAGCTGGCCATGCGTCACCCCGTGACCTGCAGCCCGCGGACGCCGCTGCGTGAGGCGGTCACACTGATGCATGAGCAGCAGGTCGGCAGCATTGTGGTGGTCGATGAACACAAGGCGCCCCTGGGGATTTTCACCCTGCGTGACCTGCGCCATGTCGTGGCCGAAGGCACCAGCGATTTCACCCAGGCCATCGAACAGCATATGACCCAGGCGCCCTTCTTCCTCAGCCCGGATCACAGCGCCTTCGACGCGGCGATTGCCATGACCGAACGGCATATCGCCCATGTGTGCCTGGTCAAGGACCGGCGCCTGTGTGGAGTGGTGTCCGAGCGCGATCTGTTTTCCCTGCAACGGGTTGACCTGGTCCACCTGGCACGCACCATCCGCAATGCACCACGGGTGGAAAACCTGGTGGCGATCCGTGGCGAGATCAGCCAATTGGTGGAGCGCATGCTGGCCCACGGCGCGTCCTCGACCCAGATCACCCATATCATCACCCTGCTCAACGATCACACGGTATGCCGGGTCATCGAGCTGAGCATCGCAGACAAGGGCGACCCCGGCGTGCCATTCAGTTGGCTGTGTTTTGGCAGCGAAGGCCGCCGTGAGCAGACGCTGCACACCGACCAGGACAACGGCATCCTGTTCGATGCCCGCGATGCCGCCCACGCCGCCGAGATTCGTGGCCTGTTGTTGCCCCTGGCGCAGCAGATCAATCAAAGCCTGGCACTGTGCGGTTTCACCCTGTGCAAGGGCAATATCATGGCCGGCAACCCCGAACTGTGCCTGTCCCGTGCCGAATGGGCCCGGCGCTTTGCCGCATTTATCCGCGAAGCGACGCCAGAGAACCTGCTCAAGTCCAGCATCTACTTCGACCTGCGGGTGGTGTGGGGCGATGAGCAAGGCTGCGAGCAACTGCGCCAGGGCATGCTTGAGCAAGTGGCGGACAATCGCCTGTTCCAACGGATGATGGCCGAGAACGCCTTGCGCCAGCGTCCGCCGGTGGGGCGCTTCCGTGACTTCGTGCTGACGCGCAAAGGCTCGGACAAGGCCACCCTCGACCTCAAGGTGCAGGGCCTCACGCCCTTCGTCGACGGTGCCCGCCTGCTGGCCCTGGCCAATGGCATCGCCACCAACAACACCCTGGAGCGCTTGCGTCAGTTGGTGGATAAAGAGGTGATCGAACGCCTGGACGGCGCGGCCTATGAAGAGGCCTACCACTTTATCCAGCAAACCCGCATGCAGCAGCACCAGTTGCAAACCCGCGAGAACCAGCCCTACTCCAACCGGGTCGACCCCGACAGCCTCAACCACCTGGACCGGCGCATCCTGCGTGAATCCCTGCGCCAGGCCCAACGCCTGCAAAGCAGCCTGGCCCTGAGGTATCAGCTGTGAGCCTGTTCAGTTGGCTGCGCCCTGCCCGGCCAGGCCTGAATGCCCAGCAACAGGCGCGCCTGCAACAACTGGCTGCCCCCAAGGCACTCGGCGAACACAGTCTGCGCGAGCAGCGCTGGGTGGTACTGGACCTGGAAACCAGCGGCCTGAACCTCAATCGCGACCAGGTGCTGTCGATTGGCGCGGTGGTGATCGAAGACGGCGCGGTCGACTTTTCCCAGCAGTTCGAACGTACCCTGCAACGGGCCGACAACAAAATCAGCCCCAGCGTGCTGATCCATGGCCTGGGCCCCAGTGCGATCGCCGCCGGTTGCGATCCAGCCGAAGCGTTACTGGACTTCATGGACTTTGTCGGCGACAGCCCGCTGCTGGCGTTCCACGCACCATTCGACCAGCACATGCTTGGCCGAGCGCTCAAGGACAGCCTGGGTTATCGCCTGACCCATCCGTTCCTCGACGTGGCAGACCTGGCGCCCATGCTGTGCCCCCAGGCGCATATCCGCGAAGCCGGCCTGGATGACTGGATTACCCATTTCAACCTGCAAGTGGGCGAACGCCATCACGCCAGCGCCGATGCTCTGGCCACCGCAGAATTGATGTTGATTCTATTCAGCCGTGCCCGCCAGCAAGGGCTGGACAGCCCTGCCGCGTTGCAACAACGCCTGAGCCAGTGGAAACGTCGCAAACAAGCCCCTTCCTTCTAACGGCTGCCGCTCAGTTAAGAGAGACAATCGGTAACCTGTGGCGAGGGAGCTTGCTCCCGTTGGGGCGCGAAGCGGCCCTGAAACGGGAGCAAGCCCCCTCAGCAACATCCGTCCCGCCCGACCAACGCCAATTGCACCCATCCGCCACCTCTGCCACAATCGCGAATAATTCTCGTTAGTTTAAACATCTCGATTGGTGATGCCTTGTCGTCAGCCCAAAGTCCCCACAGTGAGCTTGTTGGCACGTTGTACCGTGACCATCGCGGCTGGCTGCTGGCGTGGCTGCGGCGCAACGTGGCCTGCCCCAGTCGTGCCGAGGACCTGAGCCAGGACACCTTCATGCGCCTGCTGGGCCGTGAAGAACTGCGTGAACCCCGCGAACCCCGGGCGTTTCTGGTGGCTGTCGCAAAGGGCCTGTTGTTCGACTACTTTCGCCGCGCCGCGCTGGAACAGGCCTACCTCACCGAACTGATGCTGATCCCGGAAAGCGAACAGCCTTCCCCGGAAGAACAGCACCTGATCCTCGAAGACCTCAAAGCCATCGACCGCTTGCTCGGCAAGCTGTCCAGCAAGGCCCGCGCCGCGTTCCTCTATAACCGCCTGGACGGCCTGGGCCACGCCGAAATCGCCCAGCGCCTCGGCGTGTCGGTGCCCCGGGTACGGCAATATCTGGCCCAGGGGATTCGCCAGTGCTACATCGCCCTGTATGGCCAGCCGTTGTGAGCCAGGTCAGTTCCAGACCGGTCAGCGCACGGGTGCTGGATGCGGCGATTGCCTGGCAACTGTCCCTGGACTCCGGGGACAGCAGCCCCGTGGAGCATGAAGCATTCAACAAATGGCTGGCCAGCAGCGAAGAACACGCCCGCGCCTGGCGCCAACTGGGCATGCTCGACCAGCGCTTCAGCGTGGCCAGCGGCCCGGCACGGGCGGCGCTGCTGCAATCGCGCGAAGGCATTCGGCAACGGGTGCGCAAGCTCGGCAGCGGCCTGGCCAGTGTGGTGCTGGTCTGCGGCCTGGCGGTGTTCGCCGGCCAGCGCTACGTGCCGATCAACTACTGGCTGGCCGACCAACGCACCGCCACCGGTGAACAGCGCACGCTAAAACTGGCAGATGGCACCCTGATCAACCTCAACACCCACAGCGCCATTGACGTGCGTTTTGACGAAAAGCGCCGAGTAATCGTGCTGCAGGAAGGTGAGATCTTCGTCGAAACCGGGCACAACGATGGGCGCCCCTTTGTTGTCGAAACCCGCGACGGCAGCCTGCGCGCCCTGGGTACGCGGTTTATCGTCAAGCGCGAGGACGACGGCACGCGGCTCAGCGTGTTGCAGTCGGCGGTTGCGGCGCAGCCCGAGGCGTTGCACCAGGAGCAGGTGTTCAAGGAAGGCCAGCAAGTGCTGATGCGCCGTAACAGCCTCGGCCCGTCGCTGGCCGTAACCCCCGGCACCGACGCCTGGACCCGCGGCATGCTGGTGGTGGACAACGCGCGGCTGGGGGATGTGGTCGAGGAACTGGCGCGCTACCGCACCGGCTACCTGGGTGTGGATAAAAACGTCGCCGACCTGCGCATCACCGGCAGCTTCCCGCTGCACGACACCACGCTGGCGCTTAACGCGCTGCTGCCGACCCTGCCGGTGCAGATCGAGCAACATACGCCGTGGTGGATTAACGTGGCCGCCAGGCCCGTGCCAGACGGTTCCGTTAGCAATAATTGAATAAAGGCAATGTCGAAAACAAAGCCCTCTGCGCCCCCGCTGCCGAGGCGCTGGCCGCTGAATGCCGACTGCGCTGCGGGGTGGCCGGTGCGCTCAACCTCAATCGCTTCGCCGACTGCAAAAACTACGAAGAGCGCGTGAGCATTCACAGATTTATTTTCACTTGGCCCTATCACTTTTTGATTCTCGTCCGGCACCTAGGCAATTGAGAAATATTTCCATTCCGGAGCCGCCCTATGTCCCGCACATTAGACACCTTGTTGCGCCCCAGCCTGCTAGCCGTGGCCATCGCCCTCAGCGCCCCGCTGACCAGCACCTCGCTGTTCGCCGCCGAACAGGCGTCCAGTGTGCGCGCCTACAACCTGCCGGCTGCGCCATTGGCCAGCACCCTGAACCAGATCGCCAGCCAGGCTGGCCTCCCCCTGACCCTCAGCCCGGCACTGGCCGCCGGCAAGACCTCGGCCCCGGTCAAGGGCCAGTTCGATGCACCGGGCGCACTGCGCGAGGCCCTGCGTGGGACGGGGTTGCAGTTGGAGCAGAGCAGCGCAGGCACCTACACCCTGGTGGCGATTCCAGAGGGTGTGGTGTCGCTGCCGGAGACCAATATCACCGGGCAGGGGAATTACGAGAGCGCGTGGGGGCCGGTGGAGGGTTATGTTGCTACGCGGACGGCGGCGGGGAGCAAGACTGATACGGCCCTGGTAGAAGCACCCCGCTCGATTTCCGTGGCCACCCGCCAGCAAATGCTGGACCGCAACGTTCAGAACCTGGATGACGCGGTCAAATACATGCCGGGAATCGTGTCCGCCAGCTACGGCAGTGATACCCGCTACGACTGGATGCGTGTGCGTGGCTTCGAACCCACCCATTTCCTCGATGGCCTGCCATTGCCTCGCGGTGTGTACGCCAACCCGAAAGCGGAAACCTGGAACCTTGATCGTCTCGCCCTACTGCGCGGCCCGGCCTCGTCGGTCTACGGCCAGACCCCGCCAGGCGGTCTGCTGGATATGGTCAGCCGGCGCCCCAGCGCGGAATCGAGCAATGCCATCCAGGTGCAATACGGCAGCGACAACTATCGCCAGATCAACTTCGCCAGCACCGGTAAGATTGACGATGAAGGTCAGTTTCTTTATGGCCTCAGCGGCGTGGTGCGCGATGCCGGCACCCAGGTCGATCACATCGACAACAAGCGCTACAACATTGCGCCCAGCCTGACCTGGAACATTGATACCGATACCAAGCTGACCGTGCTCTCGCAGTTCACTCGCGACGATACCGGCGCCACCAGCCAGTTCCTGCCGATCGTGGGCACCAAGATCAAATCACCGCTGGGCGAAGTCTCGCACCACAAGAACCTGGGTGATCCGGACTACGAGTTCTACGACCGTACCTATTACGCCTTGGGCTATGCCTTTGAACATCGTTTTAACGATACCTGGCAGTTCAAGCAAAACCTGCGTTACACCAAGTCGGAGTTATCGTTTCAGCAACTAACTGTCGGTGCCTATGGTTATGCTCCGGTTGATTCTGCGGGAAACATGAACCGCATCTCGACCAACGTTGACGAGAACATCGGTCAGTTCGCGGTGGACAACAATTTCCAGGCTGACTTTGCTACTGGTGATATCACCCACACCCTGCTGCTGGGACTGGACCACCAACGCACCGACACCTCGTACCTGTCGATTTACGGTGACGGCGGGAGGGTCAACATCTTCAACCCGGCCAACACTAAGCCAGTAGAGCGTCCTTTGCGCTCAGCGGCCTATTACGACTACAACCAGAAAACTGTGCAGACCGGCCTCTACGCTCAGGACCAGATGGCCCTCGACAAGTGGCGCCTGACTCTCGGCGGCCGTGGAGACTGGGTTCATCAGGGCACCACGTACCTCAACAAGCAAGACGCTACCAACACTGACCGCAGCAAGAACTTCAGTGGCAACGCCGCACTGAGTTATGTATTCGATTCGGGCTTTGTCCCCTACCTGTCCTACGCCGAATCGTTCCAACCCGCGAGCAACGCCAGCGCAGACCCGGTCAAGTCGTACAAGCCCACCGAAGGCAAGCAATGGGAGTTAGGGGTCAAGTACCAGCCGCCCGGCAGCAACACTCTGCTCAGCGCCGCGGTTTACGACTTGACCCAGAAAAACGTGCTGGTGACTAGAACCGGCTCAGGCGGCCAGTCGATCACCGACCAGGCCGGCGAAGTCAAGGTCAAGGGCCTGGAACTGGAAGCGGTGTCTGACGTGACCGAGAACCTCAAGGTCATCGCCGCCTACACCCTGGCCAAATCCGAGGTGCAAACAGGCATCTACAAAGGCAACCGCCTGCAACTGATACCCAACCAGCAAGCCTCGTTGTGGACCGACTACACCTGGCACGACGGTGTGCTCGACGGTTTCGGTATCGGCTTTGGGGCCCGCTACACCGGCAACACCTACGGCGACCAGGGCAATACCTGGCTAGGCAAGGCTGATGCCTACACCGTATTCGACGGTGCGGTGCATTACGACCTCGGCCGCCTGGACAACAGCCTCAAAGGTGCCTCGGTAAAACTGAACGCCACCAACCTGTTCGACAAGCAGTACATCTCCACCTGTGATGCCTCCTACTGCTACTACGGTGATCAGCGCAGCGTCGTCGCCAGTGCCACTTACCAGTGGTAATCGGCTGAGTTAACAACCAGGCCGCCCCGTGGGCGGCTTTGGTGTGTCTGAAGGCTAGAAAATGAAAAGCACAACCATCCGCCGCTGGTCCTTCATCCACACCTGGACCAGCCTGATCTGCACCGTGTTCCTGCTGATGCTGGCGCTGACCGGCTTGCCGTTGATCTTTCACCACGAGATCGATCACCTGCTGGGCAACGAACCCGAGCTCAAGCAGATGCCTGCCGATACTCCGCAGCTCAACCTTGAGCAACTGGTGGCCAAGGCCCAGGCCCATCGCCCGGGCGAAGCCATGCAGTACCTGGCCTGGGATGAGGACGACAAGAACGGAGTGGTTGCGATCATGGCGGCCACCGCCGGCACCGAGCCCAATTCGTCCCACACCTTTATGCTCGATGCGCGCACCGGGGAAAGCGTGGAGATGCCGTCGGCCAATGGCGGCTTGACGATGTTCCTGCTGCGCCTGCATGTGGATATGTTCGCCGGCCTGCCGGGCAAGTTGCTGCTGGCCTTTATGGGCGTGCTGTTTGTGCTGGCGATTGTTTCCGGCACGGTGTTGTACCTGCCCTTTATGCGGCGCTTGAAGTTCGCCACGGTGCGCCAGGACAAGTCCACACGCCTGCGCTGGCTGGACCTGCATAACCTGATCGGCGTTGTCACCCTGACCTGGGCCCTGGTGGTGGGCGTCACCGGGGTGATCAGCGCCAGTGCCGACTTGATCATCGCCGCATGGCGCAGTGACAGCCTCACCGCGATGATCGAGCCCTATAAGAACGCGCCACCGCTGACCTCGCGTGCGCCGGCCACCGACCTGCTGAAGATTGCTGAGCAGGCCGCGCCGGGCATGACCCCAGACTTTATTGCGTTCCCCGGTACGCGCTTTTCCAGCGAGCACCATTACGCAGTGTTTATGAAAGGCAGCACGCACCTGACCTCGCACCTGCTGACCCCGGTGCTGATCGACGCCAGCGACCTGAGTGTCACCGCCGTGGCCGGGCGGCCGTGGTACATGGACGCCATGGGCATGTCCCAGCCCCTGCACTTTGGCGACTATGGCGGCATGCCGATGAAAATCCTCTGGGCGGTGCTGGATGTGCTGACCATCATCGTGCTGGGCAGCGGCGTATACCTATGGCTGGTGCGGCGCAAGGCGGCCAAGTCATGAGGCCAAGGCAATCGAATTTCTGGAAGGTGTTCGGGGTGCCGCTCGGGATCGGGCTGCTCAGTGCTGCCGGACTGTTTGCGGCGTTGCTGGGGGATGGGGGTTGGGATTCCCTGAGCTGGATTGGACTGGGGATCCCGTCGGTAATCGGTGTCTGGGGGTTGCTGCGGCGACCGTGAGGGCGCCATCGCAGGCAAGCCAGCTCCCACAGTTGACGGTGTTCACATATCAAAATGTGTGTGGGTTGGTCTGGGGGTTGCTGCGGCGGCCGTGAGGGCGCTATCGCAGGCAAGCCAGCTGCCACAGTTGGCAGTGTTCACACATCAAAATGTGGGAGCTGGCTTGCCTGCGATGAGGCCCGCAAAAACAACCAAGATCCCCCTCGCCAGTCACCTCGCAACTGTCTAGTCTATGGCCGACCCTTTCCGAGGATTGCCCATGTTCGCGCCCAGCATGACCTTGTTCCACAACCCTGCCTCGCCGTTTGTCCGCAAAGTCCTGGTGCTGCTCCACGAAACCGGCCAGCAAGACCGCGTTGTCCTGGAGACTGTGCTGGTCACGCCGGTCAACCCGATCACCGCGTTGAACGAGGGCAATCCGCTGGGCAAGATCCCGGCCCTGCGCCTGGCCGATGGCAATGTGTTGCACGACAGCCGGGTGATCCTCGACTACTTCGACCACCAGCATGTCGGCAACCCGCTGATCCCCCGGGACGGTTCGGCCCGCTGGCGCCGCCTGACCCTGGCCTCGATGGCCGACGGGATCATGGACGCGGCCGTATTGGTACGCTATGAAACCGCCATGCGCCCGGCCGACAAACACTGGGATAGCTGGCTGCAGGAGCAGCGCAACAAAATCCGCCGCGCCCTGGCCGAATTGGAACAGGACGCTATCGCTGAACTGGCCAGCCATTTCGACATCGCCGCGATCAGCGTCGCCTGCGCCCTGGCGTATGTGGACTTCCGCCACCCCGACCTGCAGTGGCGTTCAAGCAATCCCAAACTGGCCGCCTGGTACGCCGAGGTCAGTCAGCGGCCGTCAATGTTGGCGACCCAGCCGCCGGCCTGATTCCTGTAGCAACCCGTTATGGGTGGCAAGCGAGGCTTGTTGTGGCGAGGGGACAAGCCTCCTCGCCACAACAAGGCCATTAGCCACAAAGGTGTCGCGCCACTCCGGAAACAGCGCGTTAATTTTTCCCACCAGTTGTGCCTTCTCCCGCTGATCCTCCCGTAGCCCGATCATTGCATCACCTCCAACTCGGCCGCCTTACGCTTGCCCACCCCATACCAGTCCAGTTTGCGCGTCAGCACCATCACCGTACCCAGCAGCCCGAACAGCAACAGCGAGCCCATCAACAGCGCGTAGTCCTCGGCACTCAACAACCCGTACAGCAAGCCATACAGGGCCGCCAACCCCGTCGAAAACCCCAGCCCATGGGCCACGCTGCGCAGCACATGGCACACGTAAAAACCGATCAACAACACACAGGCACTGGCCGAGATCAGGTACGCCAGGGCAAAGCCGATATGCTCGGACAACGACAGCAACAGCAAGTAGAAAAACGCCAGGGCCACCCCCACCAACGCATACTGGATCGGGTGCACCGCCAGGCTCTTGAGCACTTCAAACAGGAAGAAACCGGCGAACGTCAGGGCGATGAACAGCAGCGCATATTTGATCGCGCGGTCGCTCTTGAGGTACTGGTCCACCGGGTCGATAAAGTTCACGCCAAAGCTGCGTTCGTTGAAGTCCTCGCAGCGACTGCCAACCACACAGCCGTACAACGATTCCTCAAGGTTGGTGGAGAAGAACGAGGTCTGCCAGTTGGCGCTGAAGCCTTGGTCGTTGATCTCACGCTGCGCCGGCAGGAAGTTGCCGACAAAGCTCGGATGGGGCCAGTTGGAGGCCAGCTTGACCTTGCTGGTCTTGCCCACCGGCAGTACCTGCAGTTGCTCGGTACCCTGCAGGCGCAGGTCGAAGGCAAAATCCAGCGGCGCGGGGTTCTTACTGTCCTGGGTCGGCAACATCACGTGTACGCCAGCGCCGAGAAAGCTCACTTGGGTGCCTGGGGCAAACTCCAGGCGCTGGCTGCCCAGCTCCAGTTTCAGGGCGTTTTCAATGCCGCGGATATCGCTGATACCGACCGCCAAAAATGCCTGGCCAAACTTGTAATCGGCAAAGTCCTCCTTGATGCCCATTTGCGCCGGCAGCACAAAGCGGCCGCTGATGCGGTTGTCGGCATGGAACAGCCGCGCCTGGTAGATTCCTCGCGCCCGCAGTTCGGTTTGCACCTGCCCATCGAGCTCGAACTGCTCCGGCAGGAAGTACAGGCGGCCCTGTTCTTCGCTGAGCACTTCATAGCGTTTGTTGAGTTTTTCGTTGAGCTTCCACTCACGCACGGTCTTGCGAAACGGCACCACCATCAATGGCCCGCTGACCTGCTGGCTGTAGCTGGAGCTGCGGGCAATGTCCATCACGACGCCGTCGCGCAGTTCCTGGCGCTCGTTGATGATGCCGTTGATCATCAGCAACGGAATCAGCAATAGCAGGATCAGCAGCGCGATGGCGCCCAGTTTGAATAGCAGACTGCGGTTCATGGGTCTCTCCCTGTTTTGATGGGGAGAGTCTGGCGGCGGCCTGTGGGGGATTTATGAGGGCAATGTGGAGACTGTGTGGAGATGCAGCACCACTTCCACGCCACCCGGCACGTTGCCAATCTGCAATGAGCCGCCGTGCAGCTTCATCACTTCTTCGACAAAGTTCAGGCCCAGGCCGGTGCTTTTGCGGCCACTGACCGGGCGCGGCAGGGAATAGAAACGCTCGCTCAGGCGTGGCAGGGCGTATTCGGGGATCGGTTCGGCCTGGTTGAACAGGCGCACATCCACAGCATGATGCCGCACCTGGGCGCTGAAACGCAGCGTGCCGCCGGGCGGGGTAAAGTCCAGGGCATTTTCCAGCAGATTGCCCAGGGCCTGGCGCAGCAGAAACGGCTCGCCAAACAGCTTTACGTCGGCTTCGATCAGACGTTCGACCTGCAACCCGGCCTGCTCGATCCGCGCGCATTGCGCCTTGAGGACCTCATCGACCAAGGCGGCCAACGGTACCGAAATCTGCTGCTCCAAGCCCTGGCGCTGCTCGACCTGGGCCAGGTTCAGCAGGCGTTCGATCAACTGCTGCAAGCGCGCGCTTTCACTGGCGATATTGCCGACGAACCGCTGCTGCTGGGCGACTGTCATTTCCCCCTGCAACAGTTCCGCCGCACCGCGAATCGCCGCCAACGGGCTTTTCAGTTCGTGGGTCAGGGTGTGCACATAACGCTCGACATAGGCCTTGCCTTCCAGTTGCGTGCGCATGTGCTCCACAGCGGTGGATAACTGCGCCAACTCGCCGCCACGATAATGCGGCAACTCGGCGCGGCGCCCTTCGCTGACCGCCTGGGCATAAGTGGTCAGGCGCCGTAGCGCCGCGCTCAACCACCAGGACAACAGGGCCCCCAGCAGCAAGCCCAGCGCCACCAGACCGGCGCCGTACCACAGCAGGCGGCGTTCGGTACGGTCGACATAGGGCTGCAGCGAGCTGTTGGGCTTGGCCACCGTGACCACGCCAATGATCTGCCCGTTATCGCGGATCGGCGCGCCCACGTGCATCACCGAGGATGCCGGGTCATCGGCATCGCTGCGGGTCGAGCGGGCGCCGTACTCGCCGCGCAGGGTCAGGTACACATCGTTCCATTTCGAGTAGTCCTGGCCCACCGCCGTACCGCTGGAATCCAGCAACACGACACCCTTGGCGTCCGTCACATAGATGCGGTGGTTGACCTGGTTTTTCGCCAGGCCCCAGATGGTTGCCCCCGGCTGGCGCTCGCCGTAGGCCTTGAGCACGGTGGGCCAGTGGCTTTGACCAAGGGTGCCGTTCTTCACATCATCACGCAGGATTTCCGCCAGCAGGTTGGCGGTGTCCACCAGGGTTTCTTCAGTGGACTGACGCACGCCGGGGCGGATTTCCTTCATGACGGTGTTGAGCACAAAGTAACCGGTCAGACCGATAAACAGCGCATACACCAGGAAAATCCGCAGCCCCAGGCGCATCAGGCGTGGCTCGGGCTGTAGCTGTAGCCCAGGCCGCGATGGGTCTGGATCGGCTCGGCCTCGGCAACCACGCCCCGCAGCTTGCTACGCAGGCTTTTGATATGGCTGTCGATATTGCGCTCGTAGCCGGCATCGGCCGCCACGCCGACCGCATCCAGCAATTGCTCGCGACTGAACACCCGTTCGGGCTGTTCCAGCAGGCAATTGAGCAGGCGGAATTCATGGCGAGTCAGGCCCAGCAACTGGCCGCGATACTGGATCTGCACCCGCTCGTGGTCTACCTGGAACAGCCCGCCGCTGGCCGGCACTGCCACCGGTGCCACGCGCTTGAGGATCGCCTTGACCCGCGCCGCCACTTCCCGTGGGCTGAAGGGTTTGACCACATAGTCGTCGGCGCCGATTTCCAGGCCCACCACGCGGTCGATCTCGCCGTCGCGGGCACTGAGGAACATCACCGGCACTTCGCTGAAGCGGCGCAGTTGCTTGCAAGTTTCAAAGCCGCTGATGTCCGGCAGGCCGATGTCGAGGATCAGCATGTCTGCCGGGGTCTGCCGCTGATGCTCCAGCGCGGACTGGCCGAGGGTCAGCCAGGTGGTGGTGAAGCCTTCGCCCTGCAGGGCAAAAATCAGCGTATCGGCTATCGCCGCTTCGTCTTCGACAATCAGGATATGGGGCATGGCGTCCGAGCACTGGGAGCTAAAGGTGAACGGTGCCCCATGCCTTGTGCGGCGTCAATCAGCAGTCCGGTTTGTCGGCGGTGTAGCGCCGGGCCGGGTTCACCGCAGCGCCGAACTCGCGCAGAGCCTTGGCGCCGATCAGCAGCGGGTAGTTGAAGCTGCTGCGGTCGGTGAGGTTGACCTCCACCGTGCGCTTGACGTTGCCCAGGCACATTTCCAGCTCCACCACCGGGCGCTTGGCCACGCTGGTGTCTTCCTTGTCTTCATCTTCGTCGGCGCGGTTCTTGATCTTGCTGATGCGCGCCACTTTGTGTTCATAGACCTTGTTGCTCACATCCTTGCCACTGAGACGGAACCGCACCCAGTCCTCGCCATCGCGGGTGAAGGTCTGGATGTCGCGGGCCGACAGCGAGGCGGTCAGCGCGCCGGTGTCCATCTTGGCCTTGAAGGTCTCGCCGATTTCCGGCAACTGGATATATTCGTAGCGCCCGTACAGGGTCGGCTCGGCGGCCATCACGGGCAGGGCAACCACGGCTAACAGGGCAAGGAGGGATTTCACGTAGGAGGTTTCCTTGAAGGTAAGTAGGCCAATACTAGACTGCAAACACAGCCCGAAGTTGGATCGTTACCCAGCATACGCAACACAAAGTGAAACATTCGTCAGGTCATTTGCGATTTGGCCTCTAGACTCAAGCTGCTTATCATGGCCCGTCCAACCGTTTGCAAGAGTTCCTTATGCGCCGCCTGCTCACCGGCTGTTTCGTCACACTGCTGCTGTTACTCAACACGCTGATCCTGATCGGCCCGCTGATGGTCTTCGCCCTGCTCAAGCTGGTGGCGCCCGGGCGGTCACGGGACTATGCCTCCCGGGCCGTGATGTGGATTGCCGAGACCTGGGCCGAGATCGACAAGCTGATCTTTGCCCTGTGTATCCCCACCCAATGGGATATTCGCGGCGATACCGGGCTGAGGGTCGATACCTCGTACCTGGTGATCAGCAACCATCAATCCTGGGTGGATATCCCGGCGCTGATCCAGACCCTCAACCGGCGCACGCCATTTTTCAAATTCTTCCTGAAAAAGGAGCTGATCTGGGTGCCGTTCCTGGGCCTGGCCTGGTGGGCCCTGGATTACCCGTTCATGAAGCGCTACACCAAGGCATTCCTGGCCAAGCATCCGGAACTGGCGGGCCAGGACCTGAAGATCACCAAACAGGCCTGCGAGCTGTTCAAGCGCCAGCCGGTGACGGTGGTCAACTACCTGGAAGGCACGCGCTTTACCGAGGCCAAGCGGGCCCAGCAGAACTCGCCGTTCACTCGCCTGCTCAAGCCCAAGGCCGGTGGCGTGGCATTTGTACTGGCGGCCATGGGCGAGCAGTTGGATGCGATCCTCGACGTAACCGTGGTCTACCCACAGGACAGGATTCCAGGGTTCTGGGATTTGATCAGCGGCGCGGTGCCCCGGGTGATTGTTGATATCCGCACCCGCGAGCTGGATCCGGCGTTGTGGCAGGGGGATTACGAGAATGATCCGGCGTTTCGCCAGAGCGTCCAGAACTGGGTCAACCAGCTCTGGCTGGAGAAGGATGCGCGCCTTGATGAGCTTATCAGGTGACTCGTCGCAGCCCGTGACGGCCACCTGGCAGGCTGGTTCATTTAAAACTTGATCGAAGCACCGGCACCGGCACTAAAACCCACACCGGCAACGCTCCCGGAGGCGTCCGCGCCGCCGGAGACACGACCCGTTTCCGAGTCAGGCTTATTGCCGTTGATCATTTCATCGTAAGACATGAACTTCATGCCTGCAGCCTTCTCAAACTCCTCCCTGGTCATCTTGCTGTAGTCGACCGGGGATTTGCCAAATCCCGGGAATGAATTGCGCGATATTGTTGATTCGCTCATTGGAAGATCTCCTTAAAGGGAACGACACCCGGTCTGGAGCCCCCTCGCTGGGGGAGGAGAAGGCCGAGTTCCAGGCGGGTGTAGATCAGTGGTTAGAGCCGACCACTCAGTTCCCAGGACGACTTCACACCGAGGTGTTTTTCAGCTCCCCGCCCCCCAGATGCCGGCTAGCTTGCCCAGTACTGAACTGTCGGCACCCTGGCCACCCAGGTACTGCAGGATCACCGGGGCAAACTGGCCGATCATGCCGCTGTCCATGCCCAAGGCGCTGAACGCAGTGTTCAGGTCGTTGGTGTCCTTGACGTTCCCCAACAGGCCATCGAGGCCGCTGGTCTTGCTGCCACCGGTTTGGCCGAGCATGCCGCTCAAGGCGCCAAGGCTGCCCAAAGCGTTGCCACCCGACAGCTTATCCAGGCCCGGCACGCTTTTGCCCAACTGCGAATAATCAGTGCTGCTGAGTTGGTTCTTGGCCAGGCCCAACATCGCACCGGTGCCACCGACGGCTTGCTCCGGGGTGACATTCAACTGTTTGGTCAACGCCCCCAGCAAACCTGCGGTTTGTGCGCTCGGCGCAGCGGCGGCGGCCTTGTTGGTGCCCTGGGCGCCAGCAACGGCGTTGGCCACATCACCCAGGCTGAAGCCTGCTGCAAATACCGGGCTGGCCGCCACGGTCAGGAGGCAGGACAGGGCAAAACCGCGTGAAATCTTCATCGAGACAACCTCGTAAATGTAGGAGCTAAAGCAGCCGTTTGACCCAGCATCCCACCGGTTGTTCCAGCTCACAGATTTGTTCAGAAAAGCCCTAAAAACCGACACCATCAAACTGCCACTAGGAACCCATCGCCAGCCACAGGGTCAATCAACACACTACAAAACTTGTCAGGAAGAGCCTTATGACTGCGTCCCAACCCCCAGTGATCGAGCACAAGCCCTCATTCTGGACCCGCCCGCGCCTGTTCATCGGCGTCTGCGTGGTGGTGGTTGCCGGTATCGGCGGCGCGCTCTATACCCAGGACAGCGTCAAGTCTGCAGCGACCCTGGTCAGCAGCACCCAACAGCCGGCGGCGCAAATCATGGCGCACAAGGATTACCTGGAAGTCCAACCGATTGCGGCCACTGCGCCGGAACCAGACCGCAGCCTCGAACTGTGGGCCCTGCCTGCAGGCGGCACGCCGGTGTCTTTGGGCCTGTTGCCGGAGGATGGCAAAGGCATCATCGGCCTCAACCCACGTCAGCAGGAAACTATCAGCCAGCCGGTGGAATTGATGGTCAGTTCGGAGACCAAGGGTGGCTCGGTGAGCAAGCAGCCTACCGGCCCGATGGTGTACCAGGGTGCGCTGGCGATCCGCTGATCCCCAGACACCCAATCGCCAATGTGGGGGCCCAGCTCCCACAGCCCCCACATTGGCGAGTGGTTGTTGCTGTTAAGCCGCGCTGAACAGCTTGTGCGGATCAATCACAAACTTCTTCGGCACACCTGCATCGAACTCGCCATAACCACGCGGCGCGTCGTCCAGGCTGATCACCTGCACACCCACGATCTCCGCGATGTTAATGCGGTCCCACATGATCGCCTGCATCAACTGGCGGTTGTACTTCATCACCGGGGTCTGGCCGGTGTGGAAGCTGTGGGACTTGGCCCAGCCCAGACCGAAACGAATGCTCAGGCTGCCCATTTTTGCGGCGGCATCCACCGCCCCTGGATCTTCAGTGACGTACAGGCCGGGAATACCGATCTTGCCCGCCACACGCACCACGCCCATCAGTGAGTTGAGCACCGTGGCCGGGGCTTCGGCCTTGACGCCGTCATGGCCATGGCCGCGGGCCTCAAAGCCCACACAGTCGACGGCGCTGTCCACTTCCGGCTCGCCAAGCAGCGCGGCGATTTGCTCGTGTAGCGGGGTGTCGGTGGACAGGTCGGCGATTTCAAAACCCTGGGCCTTGGCGTGGGCCAGGCGGATCGGGTTGACGTCACCGATGATCACCACCGCCGCCCCCAGCAAGCGTGCGGAAGCGGCAGCGGCCAGGCCTACGGGACCGGCGCCGGCGATGTACACGGTGCTGCCAGGGCCAACGCCCGCAGTGACGGCGCCGTGGTAGCCAGTGGGCAGGATGTCGGAGAGGCAGGTCAGGTCACGGATTTTCTCCATGGCCTTGTCGCGATCCGGCAGTTTCAGCAGGTTGAAGTCGGCGTAGGGCACCAGCACGTACTCGGCCTGGCCGCCGGTCCAGTCGCCCATGTCCACGTAGCCGTAGGCACCACCGGCACGGGCCGGGTTGACGGTCAGGCATACGCCGGTGTGTTGTTCCTTGCAGGAGCGGCAGCGGCCGCAAGCAACGTTGAACGGCACAGACACCAGGTCGCCGAGTTTCAGGTTCTCGACGTCGCTGCCCTTCTCGATCACCTCGCCGGTGATTTCGTGACCGAGCACCAGGCCGGTCTGGGCGGTGGTACGGCCGCGCACCATGTGTTGGTCGGAGCCGCAGATATTGGTGGAAACCACGCGCAGGATAACGCCGTGTTCAATCTTCCTGCCACGGGGGTCCTGCATTTTGGGATAGTCGATTTTCTGTACTTCGACCTGACCGTTGCCGAGATACACGACACCACGATTACCAGACATGCTTTCACCTCGCTGTTGTTTTTATGGAACTGCGTTGCCCCTTGGATGGGCAGCGCGTTTGAGTGCTCGGGTTACAGATGCTGTTTTTGCGTTGTTTGTGAGGGCCTCATCGCGGGCAAGCCCGCTCCCACAGGGTTCACATATCACCCTGTGGGAGCTGGCTTGCCTGCGATGGCGTCAGTCAGAGCACCACCGTTCTATTGGCGTTCAAGAACACCCGTCGCTCAATGTGGTACCCCACCGCCCGCGCCAATGTCAGTCCCTCGATATCCCGCCCCTTGGCAATCAGGTCCTCGGGATAGTGGCTGTGATCCACCACTTCCACGCCCTGGGCGATGATCGGGCCTTCGTCCAGGTCGTTATTGATGTAATGCGCAGTGGCGCCAACCAACTTCACCCCTTTGTTGTATGCCTGGTGATACGGCTTGGCGCCCTTGAACCCCGGCAGCAACGAGTGATGGATATTGATCGCCTTGCCATCCAACTTGCGGCACAGCTCCGGCGACAGCACTTGCATGTAGCGCGCAAGGATCACCAGTTCGGCCCCCGTCTCTTCAATCACTTGCCACACCTGGCGCTCTTGGGACGGTTTGTCATTGGGGTCGAGGGGGAAATGGTAGTAAGGAATCTGGTGCCAGTCGGCCAATGGCTTGAGATCGGGGTGGTTGGACACCACTGCGACCACGTCCATCGACAATTGGCCGATGCGTTGGCGGTACAACAGATCGTTGAGGCAGTGATCGGCCTTGGACACCATGATCACCACTTTTGGCCGGTAGTTCGGCGCCGTCAGCTCGAAGATCATGCCAAAGGCTTCGCCGCGGGTGGCCAGGCCATCGCGGAAACCTTGCTCGTCAAAGTCGTCGGGCTGGCGGAATTCCACGCGGATAAAAAAACGCCCGGAGAGGCGGTCATCGAACGAATGGTGCTCGGTGACGTAGCAGCCCTGCTCGAACAGATAGCGGGTGACCGCGTCCACCGTGCCGAGCACGCTGGGGCAGTCGGCGGTCAAAATCCATGTATCGGGTGCGCGGCTCATACTTGAATCCTCAGGCCTTTGTGGCGAGGGGGCTTGCCCCCGTTGGGCTGCGAAGCAGCCCTAAAATCAGCCACTCGGTTCTTTCAGAAAAACTGCAGTGACCTTACCGGGACCGCTGCGCGCTCCAACGGGGGCAAGCCCCCTCGCCACAACAGCCCATCTGCTCAGGCTTGGACACTCAGGCCGTATTCGGCCGAGGCATCCTGCAGCCACAACCACCAATAGTCCGAGAAGCTGCGACGAATCAGCAGTTCCCAGGTGTCTTCAGCGGTATGGCGGATCACCAGTTGCGACTTGGCGAACACCGTGCCCACGGCCTTGCCCACCGGGAAGTTGTCGGGGTGCACGTCGTAACTGGTGGATTTCATCAGCACATCGCGTACGTTCGGGCCGCTCAGTTCGAGGATCTGCTGGCCGCCGCTGACGTTGACGATCTGGATATGCAAATCCCCCAGGGCCGCGCGCAGGTTTTGCTCGGCGGCAAATTCCTCACCGCTCGGCACGATCAGCAACCATTCATCCGGGCCGAGCCATTGCAGGCTGGTTTCACCTTTGACGATCACGCTCAGGGCACCCGGCAGTTCGATGCCCAGGGCCTTGTGCACGCCAGCGGCGAACGCGGCATCGTGGCCATCGCCGCGCAGGGTCAGGTGGCCGAGGAGTTTCTTTTCACGTACGGTCACGCCGGCGTTCTTGCGCCCCTTGCCGACCAGGCTGGCGAGGTCGGCATGGTGCAGCGACGACTCGGCCTTGGCGCCGGTGGTGGGGCGTTGTTGGTACACATTGGCTGCGGTCATAAAGCACCTTTCTTGAATTCTGTTGTGCGGCTTCTGCCGCCATCGCGAGCAAGCTCGCTCCCACATTTCGGAATGCATTTCCCCAGTGGGAGCGGGCTTGCTCGCGAAGGCCGCACCTCGGTCTATCAGATGTTCTGGCGCTCGCCTTTCGGGTCAAAGAACACCGAAGACACAATCTCCGCTTCGATCACACTGCCATCCGCCTGCGGTGAGAACACCCGCTCGCCCATACGCTTCAAGCCGCCCTTGACCACCGCCATCGCAAACGAATAGCCGAGGGAGTTGTGCGCATAGCTGGAGGTCACGTGGCCGACCATCTTCATCGGGATGCTCTGCTTCGGATCGAACACCAGCTGCGCGCCCTCAGGCAGCCACACTTTCGGGTCAATCGGCTTCAAGCCCACCAGTTGCTTGCGCTCTTCGCGCACGCAGTCTTCGCGGTTCATCCCGCGCCAGCCGATCCACGAGAACGGTTTGGTGCGGCCCACACACCAGCCCATGTTGAGGTCGTCCGGGGTCATCGAGCCGTCGGTGTCCTGGCCGACGATAATGAAGCCCTTCTCGGCCCGCAGTACGTGCATGGTCTCGGTGCCATACGGGGTCAGGTTGTACTGTTTGCCAGCCTCGACAATCTGTTCCAGCACGCCCATGGCGTAGTCGGCCTGCACGTTGACTTCATAGGACAGCTCACCGGTAAACGAGATACGGAACACCCGCGCCGGCACGCCGCCCACCAAGCCTTCTTTCCAGGTCATGAACGGGAAGCCGTCCTTGTCCAGGTCGATATCGGTGACTTCGCTCAACAGCTTGCGGCTGTTGGGCCCGGACAAGGTCATGGTCGCCCAGTGGTCGGTGACCGAGGTGAAGTACACCTTGAGGTCCGGCCACTCGGTCTGCTGGTAGATTTCCAGCCACTGCAGCACGCGGGCGGCGCCGCCCGTGGTGGTGGTCATCAGGAAGTGGTTGTCGGCAAGGCAGGCGGTCACGCCGTCGTCGAAGACCATGCCGTCTTCCTTGCACATCAGGCCGTAGCGCGCCTTGCCCACGTCGAGCTTGGTCCAGGCGTTGCTGTAGATGCGGTTGAGGAACTCGCGGGCATCCGGGCCTTGAATGTCGATTTTACCCAGGGTCGAGGCGTCCAGCAGGCCGACGCTGTCGCGCACGGCCAGGCATTCGCGCTTGACTGCCGCATGCAGGTCTTCACCGTTGCGCGGGAAGTACCACGGGCGTTTCCACTGGCCGACATCTTCAAACTCGGCGCCGTTTTTCACGTGCCAGGCTTGCAGCGCGGTGTAGCGCACCGGCTCGAAGATGTGCCCACAGTGCCGGCCCGCTACCGCGCCGAAGGTTACCGGCGTGTAGTTGGGGCGGAACATGGTGGTGCCCATCTGCGGGATGGTCACGTTCAGCGAGCGGGCCGCGATGGCCAGGCCGTTGACGTTGCCCAGCTTGCCCTGGTCTGTGCCGAAGCCCAGCGCGGTGTAGCGCTTGACGTGCTCCACCGACTCGAACCCTTCGCGGGTCGCCAGTTCGATGGCGGCGGCGGTGACGTCGTTCTGCAGGTCGACAAATTGCTTGGGCGCCCGTGCAGTGGCTTTTTCGTGAGGCACCTGGAACAGGGCCAGGGTCGGCTCTTCCAGGCGCGTCAGGGCCTTGGGCAGCGTACCTTCCACCGGAGCAAACCCGGCCTCGCTGGCCGCGCGCACGCCGCCTTCAAAGCCATCGGCCAGGGAGTCACCCAAGCCGTAGACACCGTTGATCCCCCCCACGCACACACGTTTCTGCGGCGCTTCGCCCGGTACAAAACCGAGGATATCTTCACGCCAGGTCGGCTTGCCGCCCAGGTGCGAGGCCAAGTGCACCACCGGGCTATAGCCGCCGGAGCTGGCCACCAGGTCGCAGTCCAGCCACTCGCCGGGGCTGGTGACCTTATGTGCTTTGACGTCGATGGCGGCCACACGGGCGCCGGTCACATGCTTACTGCCACGGGCTTCGATCACGGCGCTGCCGGTGAGGATGCGAATGCCTTTGGCGCGCGCTTCTTCCACCAGCGCGCCGCGTGGGTTGTGGCGTGCATCGGCCACCGCGACCACGGTGAGGCCAGCGTCGAACCAATCCAGCGCCACACGGTAAGCGTGATCGTTGTTGGTCGACAGCAGCAGTTTTTTACCCGGCGCCACGCCGTAACGGCGCACGTAGGTCGAAACTGCACCGGCGAGCATATTGCCCGGCACATCGTTGTTGCCGTACACCAGTGGACGCTCACACGCGCCGGTCGCCAGTACCACACGCTTGGCACGCACACGGTGAATACGCTGGCGCACCACGCCAATCGGCGCACGGTCACCGAGGTGATCGGTGAGGCGCTCATGGATGGTCAGGAAGTTATGGTCGTGATAACCATTGACGGTAGCGCGAGGCAGCAGCACCACGTCTGGCAGGGCCTTGAGCTCGGCGATCACACTGGCGACCCATTCGGTCGCCGGCTTGCCGTCGAGGTTTTCGCGCGAATCGAGCAACGACCCGCCGAACTCTTCCTGCTCATCAGCGATGATCACCCGCGCGCCACTGCGCGCAGCGGCCAGGGCCGCTGCCAGGCCGGCAGGGCCGGCGCCGACGATCAGCACATCGCAATGGCGGTTCATGTAGTCGTAGGTGTCCGGATCGTTCTCGGTCGGCGAGCGGCCAAGCCCGGCGGCCTTGCGGATGTACTTCTCGTAGGTCATCCAGAACGATTGCGGGTACATGAAGGTTTTGTAGTAGAAACCCGGCGGCATCAGCTTGCCGCCGACCTTGCCGAGAATGCCCATCATGTCGTTGTTCACGCTCGGCCAGCCGTTGGTGCTGGTGGCGACCAGGCCTTGGTACAGCGCCTGTTGCGTGGCGCGCACGTTAGGGATTTGCGTGGCTTCGGTGGCACCGATCTGCAGCACCGCGTTCGGCTCTTCGGCGCCGGCGGCGAAGATGCCGCGCGGGCGCGAGTACTTGAAGCTGCGGCCGATGATATCCACACCGTTGGCCAGCAAGGCGGCAGCCAGGGTGTCGCCTTCAAAGCCTTTGTAGCTCTGGCCGTTGAAGGTAAACGTCAGGACTTTGTTACGGTCGATGCGGCCACCGTTGGACAGGCGATTGATCTGGCTCATACCTTCTCTCCAGAAGCCTTGGCGGTGAATTGCGGCTGGGTACCGATCTTGTAGGTTTCAAGAATTTCGTAGGTCAGGGTGTCGCGGGTCGCGTTGAAGTACTGGCGGCAACCGGCGGCATGGATCCACAGTTCGTGGTGCAGGCCACGGGGGTTATCGCGGAAGAACATGTAGTCGCCCCACTCTTCATCGGTGCAGGCATTCGGGTCCAGCGGGCGCGGGATATGCGCTTGGCCGGAGGCATGGAATTCCTCTTCGGAGCGCAGTTCGCCACAGTGAGGACAGAAGATATGCAACATAGGGAATTTCTCCTGTTAGTGGGCGACGGCCGCAGCGCCGTGTTCGTCGATCAGCGCACCGTTGTGGAAACGGTCGATGGAGAAAGGTGCCGCCAGCGGGTGCATCTCACCCTTGGCCAGGCTCGCGGCAAACACGTTGCCTGAACCGGGGGTGGCCTTGAAGCCACCGGTGCCCCAGCCGCAGTTGAAAAACATGTTCGGTACCGGGGTCTTGGAGATGATCGGGCAGGCGTCCGGCGTGGTGTCGACGATGCCGCCCCACTGACGGTTCATGCGCACCCGCGACAGCACCGGGAACATCTCGACGATGGCCTGGATGGTGTGCTCGATCACCGGGTACGAGCCGCGCTGGCCGTAGCCGTTGTAGCCGTCGATACCGGCGCCGATCACCAGGTCGCCCTTGTCGGACTGGCTGATGTACCCGTGCACGGCGTTGGACATGATCACGCTGTCGATAATCGGCTTGATCGGCTCCGACACCAACGCTTGCAGCGGGTGGGATTCAATCGGCAGGCGGAACCCGGCCAGCGAGGCCATGTGCCCGGAGTTACCGGCTGTGACCACCCCGACGCGCTTGGCGCCGATAAAGCCCTTGTTGGTTTCCACGCCGATGCACACGCCGTTTTCCTTGCGGAAACCGATGACTTCGGTCTGCTGGATCAGGTCCACGCCCAAGGCATCGGCAGCACGGGCAAAGCCCCACGCCACAGCATCGTGACGGGCCACGCCGCCGCGCCGTTGCACGGTGGCACCCAGTACCGGGTAGCGGGTATTTTTCGAGCAATCGAGGTACGGAATCTCGTCCGCGACCTGCTTGGCATTCAGCAGCTCACCGTCCACGCCGTTGAGGCGGTTGGCGCTCACGCGACGCTCGGAATCACGGATGTCCTGCAGGGTGTGGCACAGGTTGTAGACGCCACGCTGGGAGAACATCACGTTGTAGTTCAGGTCCTGGGACAAACCTTCCCAGAGCTTCATCGCATGCTCATAGAGATGCGCCGACTCGTCCCACAGGTAGTTGGAACGCACAATGGTGGTGTTGCGTGCGGTGTTACCGCCGCCCAGCCAACCTTTCTCGACCACGGCCACATTGGTGATGCCGTGTTCCTTGGCCAGGTAGTAAGCGGTGGCCAGACCATGCCCGCCGCCGCCGACGATGACCACGTCGTAGACCTTTTTCGGGGTCGGCGTGCGCCACATCTTCTGCCAGTTTTCGTGATGGCTGAGGGAGTGCTTGAAGAGGCCGAAGCCTGAGTAGCGTTGCATAGGCATTACTCCAAAACCGCGCTCAGCGATAAACCGGGAAATCAGCGCACAGCGCAGACACGTGCTTGGCCACATTGGCCTCGACATCGGCGTCACCGAGGTTGTCGAGGATGTCGCAGATCCAGCCCGCCAGCTCCACGCATTGCGTCACCTTGAAACCACGGGTGGTCACCGCCGGGGTACCGATGCGCAGGCCCGAAGTCACGAACGGCGACTGCGGGTCATTGGGCACGGCGTTCTTGTTGACGGTGATGTGGGCGCGACCGAGGGCGGCGTCTGCGTCCTTGCCGGTCAGGCCCTGGCGGATCAGGCTGACCAGGAACAGGTGGTTATCGGTGCCGCCGGACACTACATCGTAGCCGCGTTTGATAAACACGCTGGCCATGGCCTGGGCGTTGTCGATCACCTGCTGTTGATACGCTTTGAAGCCTGGCTCCATTGCCTCCTTGAAGCACACCGCCTTGCCCGCGATCACATGCATCAACGGGCCGCCCTGGGCGCCGGGGAATACAGCGGAGTTGAGTTTTTTCTCAATCTCTTCGTTGGACTTGGCCAGGATCAAGCCGCCACGTGGACCGCGCAAGGTTTTGTGGGTGGTGGTGGTGACCACATCGGCGTAAGGCAGCGGGTTCGGGTACAGACCCGCAGCCACCAGGCCGGCGACGTGAGCCATGTCAACGAACAGCAGCGCACCGACCTTGTCGGCGATGGCGCGAAAACGCGGGAAGTCCAGGGTCTTGGAATAGGCGGAGAAGCCGGCAACGATCATCTTCGGCTTGTGTTCCACGGCCAGGCGCTCGACTTCGTCGTAGTCGATCAGCCCGGTGTCGGTGTTGATGCCGTACTGCACCGCGTTGTACAGCTTGCCCGACGACGACACCTTGGCGCCGTGGGTCAGGTGACCGCCGTGGGCCAGGCTCATGCCGAGGATGGTGTCACCGGCATTGATCAGCGCCAGGTACACCGCACTGTTGGCGGACGAACCGGAGTGCGGCTGCACGTTGGCGTAATCGGCGCCGAACAGTTGCTTGGCGCGCTCGATGGCCAGGGCCTCGACTTTATCCACATGCTCGCAGCCGCCGTAGTAGCGCTTGCCAGGGTAGCCTTCGGCGTATTTGTTGGTCAGGCCGCTGCCCTGGGCCTGCATCACACGCTTGCTGGTGTAGTTCTCCGACGCGATCAGCTCGATATGATCTTCCTGGCGCTGCTCCTCGGCATTCATGGCCGCCAGCAGTGCGTCGTCATATCCCTGGATCTGGTCTTGTTTGCTGAACATCGCGTCTCTCCCAGCCTTTCGTATTGTTGAGGCCCGTGCAGGGCCCTTTGATGCGATGGTAGGGCTGGCGCAGGCAGGTCAAATGCCTACGCACGCCACGCAAAGGTGCGTTTACGACATGGCCAGAACAACACTGAACAAATCTGGGAGCGGGCTTGCTCGCGAATGCGGTGTGTCAGGCAGCACATGCATTGGCTGGGCCACCGCATTCGCGAGCAAGCCCGCTCCCACAGGGGCTATGTGATGACCTTTCGAAGGAGTAGCAGCAGTAAGAAATGCGCGGGATAAAGTGCATACGCCCAGCGGCGCATGGCCGGGGGCGAGGCGCCTTGGGCATGTCGCAACAAGACCAATCCGGCCAATGGCGCAATCAGGCAGGTGGCCAACCCGAGCATCGCGACGAGATTGCCGCTATTGAGTAAGACCTGCCATTGATTGGCAGCTACACACACCAACCCCGGCAACACGCTGAAATACCAGGGGCGACTAAACACCAACAACATCGCCAGCGGCAGCAATACACCAAAAAAGCCGAACATCAGTTGCGCCGAGCACACAGCGCCGGCCAGCAGGGCAATCAGCGCCAATCCGCGGTCAAAAAGCGTCTTTTGCTGCCATCCTCGGGCAACCAGCAAACCCAGCGCCAGGGTCGGCAGCACATTCAATGTATCGGCATTGTCGATAAACAGCCGATACGGCACCTCGCTGATCACGCTGAACAGCAGCAGCCACCCCAGGTAACGCCATTGCCCGGTGACGGGCGCATCACGGACCCGCTGCAAATTGGCCGCAATCGCCAGGCAAAACCACGGGAACGCCAGGCGCCCCGGCACGTACAGGCCATCGAGGCTTAAACCGACATAGCGCAAGTGGTCCAGCACCATGCTCAATAGCGCCAGCCATTTGAGCAGGTCCAGCGCGCCATCGCGCTCGCGCTGTAAAGGAATCGTTTCAGTACCGTGCATAATTCCCCAGAGACTTTGCATTAACAGTGCGTGCGCGCTCCGGATATTCTTGGTTAAAGTGCGCACCAACATCGACCACAGGAACGGGCCATGACCGACAAGAGCCAACAATTTGCCAGTGACAACTATTCCGGTATCTGCCCGGAAGCCTGGGCCGCCATGGAGCTCGCCAACCAGGGCCATCAACGCGCCTATGGCGATGATGAATGGACCCACCGCGCCGCCGACGGATTCCGCAAACTGTTCGAAACCGACTGTGAAGTGTTCTTCGCCTTCAACGGAACAGCGGCCAACTCCCTGGCCCTGTCTTCCTTGTGCCAGAGCTACCATAGCGTGATTTGCTCGGAAACCGCCCACGTCGAGACCGACGAATGCGGCGCGCCGGAGTTTTTCTCCAACGGCTCCAAGCTGCTCACCGCGCGCACCGAAAACGGCAAGCTGACCCCCGAATCCATCCGCGAGATCGCCCTCAAGCGCCAGGACATCCACTACCCCAAGCCCCGCGTCGTGACCCTGACCCAGGCCACCGAAGTGGGCAGCGTGTACACCCCGGATGAAATCCGCGCCATCAGCGCCACCTGCAAGGAACTGGGGCTGAACCTGCACATGGACGGTGCACGCTTCTCCAACGCCTGCGCCTTCCTCGGCTGCTCGCCTGCCGACCTGACCTGGAAAGCCGGTGTGGATGTGCTGTGTTTTGGCGGCACCAAAAACGGCATGGCGGTGGGTGAAGCGATCCTGTTCTTCAACCACAAGCTGGCGGAAGACTTCGATTACCGCTGCAAACAGGCCGGCCAACTGGCGTCGAAAATGCGCTTCCTTTCCGCCCCTTGGGTCGGCCTGCTGGAAAACGACGCCTGGCTCAAACATGCACGCCACGCCAACCACTGCGCCCAGTTGCTCAGCAGCCTGGTAGCGGATATTCCCGGCGTGGAATTGATGTTCCCGGTGCAGGCCAACGGCGTGTTCCTGCAACTCTCGGAACCGGCCATCGCGGCGCTGACGGCCAAGGGCTGGCGCTTCTACACCTTCATCGGCAAGGGCGGTGCGCGCTTCATGTGTGCGTGGGATACCGAGGAAGATCGGGTGCGTGAACTGGCAGCGGATATTCGTGAGGTGATGGGCGCCTGATCTCATCCGGCTTGCCGGTGTGGGCCTGATACTGGCGGAATGCCGAGACTATTTTTTGATATTTCTGACAGCACCCAGCCTGCTTTTCATGGGCTAGCCTCTTGGAACCCGCAATGAAAGGCCACTGCACAGGCCGCCTTGCGGGCCACACTGCCTGCCGAACTATCGGCCGGAAACGGAAATCCAGCAGAGGGCTGCACCATGGAAAATCAAACCTTCGGCAACATCCTGCAAAGCGATACCCAACTCTCGACCACCCTCGTCGGCTGGGATGAATTCCGCAAACTGGCGAAGGTCGGTGACATCATCCAGGAACCTGGCCAGACCTTGAGAATCACCGAAAAAGTCTTCGAACCGACAGCTTCAGGCGAGCAATTCGCGATTCATATCTACGCCCGCTAACTTCCTGATCGTCCCACGCTCTGCGTGGGAACGCCTCCCAGGACGCTCTGCGTCCCCTCAAGGATGAGCCTATGGGTAGAAGCCGCTACGTCATCACCGAACCCGAAAAACCACACTTCCTGACATGTACCGTCATGGAGTGGCTACCACTGTTCACTCGTGACTACCTCGTCAGTCATCTTCTGGATTGTTGGCGATATCAACAAAACCACCACGCCCTCAACCTTTATGGCTACGTCGTCCTGGAAAACCACCTGCACTTCGTCGCTCAGGCGCCTGACCTGAGCAAATGCGTCAGCCAATTCAAATCCTTCACCGCTCGAACCATCATCGATGACCTGCACAGCAAAGGCGCTGAACGGGTATTACAACGTCTGCGCTTTTGCAGACGTGCACACAAGGTAGATCGGGTGTATCAACTCTGGCAGGAAGGCTCACATGCCGAGCTGGTATACAGCGAGGCGGTGATGCGCCAGAAGCTTGATTACATCCACCACAACCCAGTGAAGCGGGGTTATGTGGACCTTGCTGAACACTGGAGGTACTCCAGTGCTCGCAACTATTTGGGCATGGAGGGGTTGATCGACATCCAGCGCTGGTATTGAAGATCGTTCCCACGCTCTGCGTGGGAACGCAGCCTGTGACGCTCCGCGTCACATCGCACACAAGGGACGCGGAGCGTCCCGGGAGGCATTCCCACGCGGAGCGTGGGAATGATCAGGGGGGGTATTAGAACTCGATCCGCACATCGCCCTTCGGCACGCTGCAGCACGACAGGATGTAGCCTTCGGCTTCGTCTTCCTCGGTAATCCCGCCGTTGTGCTCCATCTCCACTTCCCCACCCAGTTTCATCACCTTGCATGTGCCGCATATGCCCATGCCGCAGGCCTTGGGAATCAGCAGGCCCAGCTTGGCAGCTGCCGCATGCACGGTTTCCCCGGGTGCCACACGAATGCTTTTGCCTGACGAGATAAATTCCACCTGGTGCAGATCCGCCAGGTCGATTTCCGGCGCATCGGCGGCCTGTTCGGCTTGTTCCACAGCATCGGCCCGCGCCTCCGGTGGCGTGGCGCCGAAGGATTCCTCGTGGTAACGGCTCATGTCGAAGCCATTGGCTTCCAGCAGGCGCTTGACCGCGTTCATATAGGGCGTAGGGCCGCAGCAGAACACTTCGCGCTCAAGGAAGTCCGGCACCATCAGTTCGAGCATTTTCTGGTTGAGGTAACCCCGATAACCGGCCCACGGCTCGCCCAGGCCGTGTTTCTCACAGATCAGGTGCAGGCTGAAGTTGTCGATGCGCGACGCCATATGCTCCAGCTCGCGGTGGTAGATGATGTCTTTCGGCGAGCGGGCACTGTGCACAAACACCATGTCGACATTGGCGTTGGTGTCGTAATACCAGCGCGCCATGGACATCACCGGGGTGATCCCCACGCCGCCGCTGAGGTACAGCACCTTGGGGTTGCTGAAGTCGATGGCATTGAACAGCCCGACCGGCCCGTGTACCGCCAGCTCCTGGCCTTCGTGCAGGGTGTCGTGCAACCAGTTGGAGACCTTGCCACCCGGCACGCGCTTGATCGTCACCGAGAAGCTGTAGGGCACCGATGGCGAGCTGGAAATGGTGTACGAGCGCATGATCGGCTGGCCGTCGATCTCCAGCTCCAGGGTGACGAACTGCCCCGGCTTGAAAAAGAACAGGATCGGCTGGTCGGCCATAAAGCAGAAGGTGCGCACATCCCAGGTTTCCTGGATGACTTTGACGCAACGGACGATGTGCCGACCATTGGCCCAGGTCTGGGTGGTGACAGGATTCAGGAAGCTGTTGGACATGCTGTTCTCCACGGCCGTAGTTCGGCTTGATGCTGGCGATTCTGCGTAACGCCGCGACCTGCCATTTACCTATCTGCGACATTCGCATACTTATCGCGACCAGCCCCCATACCACTGGGGTTGCGCGTCGGGAACAGAGTGGGCCATGTCGTTAATGGATAAGGTTGCGGGCAGCACCGGGCCCACACTCGCAGCCAACAACGACGCTTTCTTTACGCCTTGCTGCAAACCTGATCAGCCACTTATCGCGGCCACACAGAATGGCCTTGAGGACACACATAATGGACGTCACCGCAACCTTGAGCTTGGGCGATCCGCTGGAACCCGCACGCAAGGCCACCGCGCAAATGCTGCAAGAGCGCGAGCGCACTTTTTCGCTGCCCCAGCCGTTTTACTCTGACCAGCGGCTGTTCGATATCGACATGCAGGAGATCTTCCAGAAGGAATGGTTGATCGCCGGTATGACCTGCGAAATCCCGGCCAAGGGCAACTACCTGACCCTTCAGATCGGCAAGAACCCGATCATCGTGATTCGTGGCGCCGAAGGCGTGGTGCATGCCTTCCACAACGTCTGCCGCCATCGCGGCTCGCGCCTGTGCACCAGCGACAAGGGCAAGGTCGCCAAACTGGTGTGCCATTACCACCAGTGGACCTACGAACTGGACGGGCGCCTGCTGTTCGCCGGCACCGAGATGGGCGCCGACTTCGACATGAAGCAGTACGGCCTCAAACCGGTGAACGTGAAGACCGCCGGCGGCTACATCTTTATCAGCCTGGCCGAGAACCCGCCGGCCATTGATGACTTTTTGTCGACGCTGAACCATTACATGGAACCCTACGACATGGAAAACACCAAGGTGGCGATCCAGACCACCTTGTTCGAAAAAGCCAACTGGAAACTGGTGCTGGAAAACAACCGCGAGTGCTACCACTGCAACGCCTCCCACCCCGAGTTGCTGAAAACCCTGCTGGAATGGGACGACGTCACCGACCCACGGGCTGACCAGGCGTTCAAGGACCACGTCGCCGCTTCAGCCGCCGCCTGGGACGCCGAGAAGATCCCTTACGCCCACGCCAGCTTCGGCCTGCGCAACCGCATCGTGCGCATGCCACTGCTCAAGGGCACCGTGTCGATGACCCTGGATGGCAAGCAGGGCTGCAAGAAACTGATGGGCCGCATCAAGAACCCCGACCTCGGCTCGATGCGCATCCTGCACCTGCCGCACTCGTGGAACCACTGCATGGGCGATCACATCATCGTCTTTACCGTGTGGCCGATCAGCGCCCAGGAAACCATGGTCACCACCAAGTGGCTGGTGCACAAGGACGCTGTGGAAGGGGTGGACTACGACGTCGAGCGCATGCGCCAAGTGTGGGACGCGACCAACGACCAGGACCGGCGTCTGGCCGAAGAGAACCAGCGCGGAATCAACTCCACCGCTTACCAGCCAGGGCCGTACTCCAAGACCTATGAGTTTGGCGTGGTGAACTTTGTGGACTGGTACAGCGAGCGCATGCTGAACAACCTGGGGGCGGCACCGGCGCCGTACCTCAAAGGTGTCGCCGCACACGAGTAACTGATGTACCAGAGATCAAAAATGTGGGAGCAAGTCTGCTCCCACATTTGGATACTCATCTGTTCATAAATTGACCATCACTGCTCCAGCCCGCCACTACCCTGCACTCCAGCCATCGCCCAACAACTTATCCACAAACCCACCCACAGCAATTGTGGGCAACTGCCCTGTTCCCTTGAAATAAAACCAAGAAAATCCGTGACTTATTCAAAGCAGCAGGTTTTATCCAACATTGATCAGTTTTTAACCAGAAGCTCACAAGCCACGTTCTATATGGCCTGCAGAGGAACGCAAACACCTTATCCACAGAAGCGCCAACAGACTTTGGGGGCAACTTTGCCCCTTCTGTGGAAAACCGCCTGCAACCGAGCAAAATCGAGGCTTTACGCGCGTAGATCGGTTGAAACAGCGATATTGATCATTTTTCAACCAATTTACTACAAGCCTTTATCCCTATGGCTTACAGCGGATAGCGAACATCTTATCCACAGAAGCACCAACAGACTTTGGGGGCAACTTTGAACCAGGCTATTTCCTTATCCACAGAAAAAGCCGAGCAAAAACCGTCGCTTAGGTTGGTTGTTTTTCGTACAGAGGGCTGCAGGGCTTGATTTCACTGGGGAGTGGACAACCGCGAACAGGTTATCCACAGGTGAACCAACAGGGATTGTGGGTAACCCCCAGTCGAGGGCTACGGGTACTGCATCAAATAAGCTTTGCCGGTGACACCTAGCATCGGGTGCGGGGTTATCTGGCAACTGTCGACAATCCGAAAGCCATGGCGCTCATAGAACCTCAGGGCACCGGTATTGGCCGCATAGTCAATCAGGCTCAAGCCGATAAGCCCAAGGTGCTCGGCCCGCTGTCGGGCATGGGCGAGAAATTGCACGCCCAAGCCTTGGCCGCGCCAACCTTCGTGCAGCGCCAGGCTGGAAATATAAAGGGTATCGGGGATCTCCAGGTCCGCGTAGGGAGCAAGGACTGGATCGGTAACCGGCTCTGCATCCGGATCATGGCGCATGACATAACTGTGCATCATGCCCACCACCACGCCCTCTGATTCGGCGATCAGGCAATTTTCATAAGAGAAATCCACACCCGAGCGCGCATAACGGCTGGCGCCAACGTCCAGGAGTTCCTGGCCTGGCTCTGCGAGCTGGCTCCAGATGTAAGCCGCGGCTCCTTCTGAAGAGATCAGGAACAGACGCGCTATATCGCGGGCATCGGCGGGCACTGCCGCGCGGAAGTTGACGGGCATGGGGCTGGATCCTTTGGCTGAAAATTTATTTAAGCTCACACCCAGGCACTGGCAAAGGCTGGCATCGCGGTATGTATGTGCGATTATTTCAGCCCTAGCGAACCACACCCTCCTCAATCAGCAGCTTGAGAATTGCCTCAGCGCCCGCCTCAGGGCTTACCCCCTTCAGCACCTGCCCACCTCCGCCGCTGGCCTTGGCCGTGGCGGCCTTCATGCGGTCGGCGCCGCTCTTGGCCTTGATCACCTTGAGCCGCTTGGGCCGAGGCTTGGCCGGTTGCAGCACGGCGCCTGTGAATAACTCATCGTCCACCACCGCCACGTCGTGCTCCTGCAGCACGCCACGCTGGGCCGGGCCGTAGGCGCTTTGCCGCGGCTTGGGCCCGGCGTTATCCACCGTGGCCAGAAACGGCAGGCGCACTTTCAGGCGTCGCCGCTGACCACGAGGCAGCGCTTGCAGTACCTGGGCTACGCCGCTGTCGATGGACTCCACCTGAGCCAGGCCGACAATCAGCGGCCAGCCCAGTTGCTCGGCCAGCAGGAACGGCAACATCCCCGAGCCCTCGCCCGTTTCGGCCTGGCTGCCGGTAAGCACCACCTGCGCACCAGTGTCCCGCAGATAGTCGCCGAGCACTGGCAGGGCATCGGCGCCGGCCGGTTGTTCCAGCACGTGTAACTGCGCCAGCCCCATGCCCAGGTAAGCACGCAGGGTCGGCTCGGCGATATCGCCGGCATGCAGCACTTGCAGGTTATCCCCAGCCAGTTGCAACCCCAGCTCGACGGCACGCGCATCCTGTTCGGCGCGGCGCGGCCGGCCGGAGGTCGGGTGGGCGCCTATGGATACCAGGCTGATTACATGGGTGGTCATGGCCATATCCTTTGTTTAAGCCGCATCGCGCTTGGCGCCGTTACGGTGGGCCTGGACCGCAGCAATCAAGGCCCGGAGAATGTCGCCGCTGTCGCCGATCACCGACAGGTCGGCGCGCTTGATCATGTCGCAACCCGGATCGAGGTTGATCGCCACCACCTTGTCGCAGGCACCGATGCCTTGCAGGTGCTGGATCGCCCCGGAAATCCCGACCGCCACATACACCCGGGCGGTGACCCAGATACCACTGGCACCCACCTGGCGATCACGAGCCATGAAGCCATCATCCACCGCCACCCGCGACGCACCTTCGGTAGCGCCCAGGGCCGCGGCCGTCTGATGGAACAAGTCCCAGTCCTTGACCCCATTGCCACCGGAGAAAATAAACTCGGCCTCGGCCATGGGAATCGCACCGGGATCCACTGCCACCGCACCCAGATCCTCAATACGCGGCAAGCTGCGCGCCAGGGCTGTGGATAACTCCACCGGCAACACTTCATGGCGCGTTTCGCTGACTGGATCGGCACATTCCACCGCAGCGAGGATCAGCCGTGGCAGCGTGCGCGCCAGGTCTTCCTGGCCCGCGCCGGCACGGCCGATGCACTCATTACCCTTGATCTGCCACACCCGGGTGGCCGGGCGCTCCGTGAGGCTCGCGGCAAAGCGCCGCCCCAGTTCACCCCCGCCACTGCGGCTGTCGGGCAGCAGCCAATGACGCGGGCGGAACTGGTTATCCACAGCCCGCAGGCCATGGACCCGCTGCTCCGGTGAATAACCCTCGAATTCGTGGCCGTCGAGCACCAGCAGGCGATCCACGCCGGCCGTGTCGAAGGCACTTTCCTTATGTTCGCCAAACACCACCGCCAGCACCGCACCGTCGCTGCCGGCCAGTTGCCGCGCCAGGCCCAGCAAGTCGCGGTCGTGGCTGCTCAGGCGGCCGCCGACCATGTCCGGCACCACGTTGATGTAAAACGCCGGGGCTGGCACCTGGTGCAGCGGCAACTGCACTTGCGCCGCGGCCGTACGTTTGGTCGCACCGCCCTGCTGGGCGCCGCTGCGGTCGATCCGCTTGATGCCGTTGGGGCCGATAAAACCGATGCCATGCACATTTTTACGGATGATGCCGTTAGGCCCCATCCAGCTGTGCTCCTCCGGTTGCATCGCCGCGTGCAACGGGTGCAAGCGGTTGCGGGCGATCCATTCAGCCCGTGGATCGCGGCGGATAATGTCGCTCATCAGTGGACCTCCGCTGGTACACGTGTGTTCTTGGCCGGTGCAGCCTCTTCGAGCAAGGCATCCGCCACCAACTCGGCAATGTCCTTGATCAGTGGGCGGGGCTCGACAACCCCTTCGAGCATCGCCGTGCACTGTGGGCAACCCACGGCTACCAGCTCGGCGCCGGTCTCGCGGATGTCTTCCATACGCATGTCGGGGATGCGCTGCTTGCCGGGAATATCAGTGATCGGCGCGCCGCCACCGCCACCGCAGCAACGGGAACGGAAACCCGAACGTTGCATCTCCTTGACCTCAATCCCCAGTGCCCGCAGCACTTGGCGCGGGGCCTCGTACTCACCGTTATAGCGCCCCAGGTAGCACGGGTCGTGGTAGGTCACGCTGTTGCTCTTGTGCTGGCCCAGGTTCAGCAGGCCTGCGTCGATCAGCTCGGCCATGTAGGTGCTGTGGTGCTGCACCTGGTAGTTGCCGTCGAAGGCGCCGTATTCGTTTTTCAACACATGGAAGCTATGGGGATCGCAGGTCACGATGCGCTGGAAGCGGTACTTGGCCAGGGTCTGGATATTGCGCGCGGCCAGCAATTGGAACGTCGCCTCATCGCCCAGACGCCGGGCCACGTCGCCGCTGTCGCGCTCCTCCAGGCCTAGTACGGCGAAGTCTACCTTGGCCGCTTTCAGCACTTTGACGAAGGCGCGCAAAGTGCGTTGGTTGCGCATGTCGAAGGCGCCGTCGCCGACCCAGAACAGCACGTCGGTGGTTTGCTTGTCGCCGAGCAATGGCAGGTTCAAATCCGCCGCCCAGTTCATCCGCCCACCTGGGGCGAATCCGCCGGGGTTGTCGGTGGCGATCAGGTTCTCCAGGACTTCGGCGCCCTTGTTCGGCGTGGCACCTTTTTCCAGGGTCAGGTGGCGGCGCATATCAACGATGGCGTCTACGTGCTCGATCATCATCGGGCACTCTTCGACGCAGGCGCGGCAGGTGGTACACGACCACAATGTCTCGGCGTCCACCAGGCCATTGACGATCGGTTGGTGCGGATTGCCGCCGTGTTCGCCCACGGGCTTGCCGGGATACGGGCTGCCGGCGAATTTGGCATCCGTGCCGCCGGCCAGGCCGACCACCATGTCCTGGATCAGCTTTTTCGGGTTCAGCGGCTGGCCGGCGGCGAAGGCCGGGCACGCGGCTTCGCACTTGCCGCACTGCACACAGGCGTCAAAACCGAGCAGTTGGTTCCAGGTGAAATCCTTGGGTTTTTCCACGCCCAGGGGCGCGTTCTTGTCGGCCAGGTCCAGCGGCTTCAAGCCGGTGGAACGGCCACCGCCAAAGCGTTCGGCGCGGCGGTGCCAGGCCAGGTGCAGGGCGCCGGCAAAGGCGTGTTTCATTGGCCCGCCCCAGGTCATGCCGAAGAACATTTCCGACACGCCCCACAGCACGCCCACACCGAGCAGCGCGGCCAACAGCCAGCCACCGAAGTCGGCAGGCAGGAGCCCGGCCACCGGCAACGTCACCAGGAAGAAGCTCACCGAGAACGCCATCAGGCTTTTCGGCAGGCGCATCCACGGGCCTTTGGACAGCCGCGACGGCGGGTTGCGCCGGCGCAGATAGACGAAGGTGGCGCCGACAAACATCAGCACCGATGCCAGCAGCAAGGCGTAGCCGAGGATACGGTTATGCAGGCCGAAGCCGTGCACCAGGATCGCCAGCAACGCCGACAGCACAAAGCCCAGGGCCGTGGCGACGTGGGTGTTGGCGATGTATTTGTCGCGGGCGACCACGTGGTGCAGGTCGACCATATAGCGCTTGGGCATGGCCAGCAGGCCACCCAGCAGGTCGACCTTGGCGGCACGGCCACGGCGCCACATATTCACCCGGCGCAGGGCGCCGAGGACGGCGAGGCCCATCGCTGCGAACAAAAGAACAGGAAGCAAGGTGTTCAACATGGTGAAGCTCCCACAGACCACACAGGTCTAATGTGGGAGCGGGCTTGCTCGCGAAGGCGGTGCATCAGCCACCGGATGTATCGACTGACACACCGCTTTCGCGAGCAAGCCCGCTCCCACATTTTTGACCGAGTCCACATTGGTTCGGTGTTGGGTCAGAAATCCTTGCACAGGCGCAGGGCGTCGTAGATCGCAGCGTGGGTATTGCGCTGGGCCACGCAGTCGCCGATGCGGAACAGCAAGTAGCCCTCCCCCGGCTCGCTCAGGCACGGTTGCGGCTTGATCGCGAACAGCGCCTCAACGTCCATCTGCCCCTTGTTGCGCGCCCCTTGCTTGAGGGCGTAGTAGATTTCTTCGTCCGGACGCACGCCGTTCTCCACCACCACCTGGTCCACCACCCGCTCTTCCTTGGCGCCGGTGTATTCGTTCTCCAGCACGGCGATGAGTTTGTCGCCCTCGCGGTAGACCTTCTCCAGCATCATGTCGCCGGTCATGATCACTTCCTTGGGGTACATGCTGCGGTAGTAGGTCGGGAATGACGTACCGCCGATGGCCACGCCAGGCTTGATATCGTCAGTGACGATCTCGACCTGGCAGCCCTTGTCGGCCAAAAAGTCCGCCACCGACATGCCGGTGAATTCGCAGATGGTGTCGTACACCAGCACGTTCTTGCCCGGCGCCACCTTGCCGTCGAGCACGTCCCAACTGCTGACCACCAGGCCTTCTGCCGCGCCCCAGTGTTCGTTCTGCTCGAGGAACGGGTGCCCGCCCACGGCCAGCACCACCACATCGGGACGCAGGTCGAGGATGGTCGCGGCATCGGCCGCCACGCCCAGGCGCAGGTCGACGTTCAGCCGCGCCAGTTCCAGCTGGAACCAGCGGGTGATACCGGCGATCTGGTCGCGCTGCGGTGCCTTGGACGCCGTGGTGATCTGCCCGCCGATAAAGTCTTTTTTCTCCAACAGGGTCACATCGTGGCCGCGCTCGGCAGCGACCCGCGCCGCTTCCATCCCGGCCGGGCCGGCACCGACCACCACCACTTTGCGCTTGGGCCCGGTGGATTTTTCGATGATGTGCGGCACGCCCATGTATTCACGGGAGGTCGCGGCATTCTGGATGCACAGCACGTCCAGGCCCTGGTACTGGCGGTCGATGCAATAGTTGGCGCCGACACACTGCTTGATCTGGTCGATCTGCCCCATCTTGATCTTGGCGATCAGGTGCGGGTCGGCCATGTGCGCCCGGGTCATGCCGACCATGTCCACATAGCCGCCTTCGAGGATGCGCGTGGCCTGGTTCGGGTCCTTGATGTTCTGCGCGTGCAGCACCGGGACCTTGACCACTTCCTTGATCCCGGCGGCCAGGTGCAGGAACGGCTCCGGTGGGAAACTCATATTGGGGATCACGTTGGCCAGGGTGTTGTGCGTGTCGCACCCCGAGCCGACCACGCCGATAAAGTCGAGCATGCCGGTGTCGTCGTAATACTTGGCGATCTGCTTCATGTCCTCGTGGGACAGGCCGTCCGGGTGGAACTCGTCACCGCACAGACGGATGCCGACGCAAAAATCCGGGCCGACTTCTGCACGCACGGCCTTGAGCACTTCCAGGCCGAATTTCATCCGCCCCTCGAAGCTGCCGCCCCATTCATCGGTACGCTTGTTGACTCGCGGGCTCCAGAACTGGTCGATCATGTGCTGGTGCACCGCCGACAGTTCCACGCCATCCAGGCCACCGGCTTTGGCCCGAGCTGCGGCGCTGGCGTAGTTGCCGATCACCCGCCAGATTTCTTCCGGTTCGATGGTCTTGCAGGTGGCACGGTGTACCGGCTCACGCACGCCGGAGGGCGACATCAGGGTTGGCCAGTTAAAGCCGTCCCAACGCGAGCGACGGCCCATGTGGGTAATCTGGATCATGATCTTGGCGCCATGCTTGTGCATCGCGTCAGCCAGGTTCTGGAAGTGCGGGATGATGCGGTCGGTGGACAGGTTCACCGAACTCCACCACTCCTGCGGGCTGTCGATCGCCACCACCGAGGAGCCGCCACAGATCGCCAGGCCAATACCGCCCTTGGCTTTCTCTTCGTAATACTTCACATAACGCTCGGTGGTCATCCCGCCGTCGGTGGCATACACCTCGGCGTGGGCGGTACTGAGCACGCGGTTGCGGATGGTCAGTTTGCCGATCTGGATCGGCGCAAACATTGCTTCGAAAGCCATGGCACGGTCCTCGGCTTACAACGGCTTGACAGTGAACAAGCCGTCATCGTGGCCCTCTTCGGAGCCTCCGTAGACTTGTTCGGCGACAGTGCGGATCTGGCTGCCGCGCGCTTGCAGAATCTGGTCCATGGCGCCGGCAAACCAGCCGGTGAACATGTAGTCCACTTTGCGCCCGACCTTGCCGTACACATACACAAAGGCCGAGTGTTCGAGCTTGACGCTGGCAGTGCCTTTGTCGAGGTCGATGTCCTGGATCTTGAACAGGCCCCAGCCGCGCTGCGACAGGCGCTTCATGTAGTGCTCGAACACCGCGACGCCTTCCAGACCGTGGCATTCGGCTTCTTTTTCACACCAGTGCCAGGCCGACTTGTAGCCGGCCTTGTAGAGGATTTCGGCGTAGGCTTCAGCGCCCAGCACTTCCTCGATGCCCATATGGTTGTTGACGAAGAAATGGCGCGGCACGTACAGCATCGGCAGGGCGTCGGAAGTCCAGACACCGGTTTCGCTGTCGACTTCGATAGGCAATTGCGGGGCGATCTTGGCCATGGAAACTTAACTCCAGAAAATTCTTGGTAATGCCCCGGCGCGAATGGCCGGGGGAGAAAAAACGATGGCTTATTCGCCCCAGACGTCTTTCAACACGCTGACCCAGTTTTCACCCATGATCTTGCGCACCACGCGTTCGCTATGGCCGCGCTTGAGCAGGGTCTCGGTCAGGTTGGGGAACTCGCCCACGGTACGGATGCCCAGCGGGTTGATGATTTTGCCGAAGCTGGTCAGGCGGCGGGCATAGCCCTTGTCATGGGTCAGCATTTCGAAGAAATCCTGGCCATGGCCCTGGGTAAAGTCGGTACCGATGCCGATGGCGTCTTCGCCAACAATATTCATGGTGTACTCGATGGCTTCGGCGTAGTCGTCGATGGTCGAGTCAATGCCCTTGGCCAGGAACGGCGCAAACATGGTCACGCCGACAAAACCACCGTGGTCGGCAATGAATTTGAGTTCTGCATCGGATTTGTTGCGCGGGTGCTCTTTGAGCCCGGACGGCAGGCAGTGGGAGTAGCACACCGGTTTTTTCGATTCGAGGATGACTTCTTCGGATGTCTTGGAGCCGACGTGGGACAGGTCGCACATGATGCCGACACGGTTCATCTCGCCGACGATTTCACGCCCGAAGCCCGACAGGCCGCCGTCGCGCTCGTAGCAGCCGGTACCCACCAGGTTCTGGGTGTTGTAGCACATCTGCACCACGCCGACGCCGAGCTGCTTGAAGATCTCGACATAGCCGAGTTGGTCTTCAAAAGCATGGGCATTCTGGAAGCCGAAGATGATGCCGGTCTTGCCCTGCTCTTTGGCGCGGCGGATATCGGCGGTGGTCTTCACCGGGATCACCAGGTCGCTGTTCTCGCGGATCAGGGTCTGGCTGGCCACGATGTTATTGATCGTGGCCTGGAAGCCTTCCCACACCGACACCGTGCAGTTGGCGGCGGTCAGGCCACCCTTGCGCATGTCCTCAAACAGGTCGCGGTTCCACTTGGCAATGATCAGCCCGTCGATAACGATGCTGTCGGCGTGCAGTTCGGCTGGGCTCATCAGGCGTCCCCTTATTGGCGATTCATGCGCCGAATCGTCTGCCGGCGCTTTGGGGCCAGCATATGCCCAGGGGCTGACGGAGCCGGGTGCAAAAACGACAGGGGAATTGCCGAAAGCGTCAATCCACGACAAAGGGTGCACGGACGTGTCTGTCCTGCATCTGTTCTTTGGCCTACGCTTGAGCCAGAATTCGACCCATCCCCTGACATGAGAAGGCGCAATGAAACCGATTTTCCTGGCTTTGGTACTCCTCGCCACCGGCGTCCACGCGGCTGAAGACACCGACAGCACGCCGTGTGATGGCATCGAAAACGACAAACAGACCCTGGAATGCGCCTCCTACAACAAAACCACCGCCGAACAGCTGCTCAAGGATAACTACCAGAGCTTGCTGGAACGCATGGGCACTACCTACGCCAGCAACAAGGCACAGTTGGCAGACATCACCGCTCGTCTGAAGGATGCCCAGCAGAAGTGGGAAAAGTTACGGGATGCTGATTGCGCGGTGGATACCTTCCCGGCGGTGACCGGCACCCAGGCCTATGCCATTGCGCAGAATGACTGCCTGGCGCGGATGAGTGATGAGCGGTCGGAGTTTTTGGAGTCGATTGGGCAGGAGTAGCGTTAAAAGACTCAAACACCGGTTTGAAACGTCAGCGGGGCAGGAAAAGCCCCCGCAGCACTCTGCGCTGCCTGCCAGAGCCGCGCCAAACTAACGACCAACAGGTCCAGTCTAAATCGGTATCGTATAAACGCCGGTTTTAAATACGTTCTGCAGTTGCGCCTTCATCTGCTCCAGCCTGGCGCTCATACCACACTCAAATAGCACATTTGCAAAATCTGCCGTGGATAACAGGCAAGAGATTGCCAGACGAATTGCCGATGCTCTGTCAGTCTCTACATCTTTCGTGAGATAGACTTTCCCATCCTTCAGAGCAAAACGCTTTCCGACGGATTCGGTTCCCCAGTGATGATAGTCTGACATAGGGTAATAATATTCATCATAAAGACGCTCAAACCCGACTTTCTTTACAATTGAATAAATACTTTCGTCATCGCGCCAGGTAGCGGCATAGCTGCCGTCTTCACGTTTGAACAGGCGATCACAATCAGGCAACTGACTGTCAATGTACGCCCTTATTTCAGGAGGTACCGGCAGTCCACGCTTATCAGAAAAATCGATTTTTTGTTTATCCAAAACAATACAATACTTCCGCCAGCGTGTTGCGACCTGGGCATCCTTAGAGGCATACATCAAATAAAGCGCGCCCTCAAACATACTTCTGGAGATCAATTGCGCATCACATGACTCCTTAAGAAGAACCAGACTTTGCATATGATCAATCTGCCGTAGAAAAAAAGCCTGGCACATGTACTTCAAATCATCATGACCATCACCCTTCATTGGAATGATCATATCCTTGCAGATTGACAGCAACTCTTCGATTACACCACTCACGTCAACCAAAATGACCTCGACAACAAAAAATCATTGATCCGCGCAACAAAATTATAACCGGTGCGCCTTCCCAGCAGCCGCTCACCAGCCACCCTTGTAAAAACCACACAAAATAACTACTTTTAGTTGACATACCCAACAGCCACTATGTACTTTATCATATGCTAAAATTGATAGGGATGTCACATGGATCACTCGCTAAAAAGCCTAGCTGAACTAGAGCTTCAAATTCGTAATCGCCTTACCGAGTTTGAGGCAAAGCGCGCTAAAAATCAAAAGTACAACCGACTTTTTTCGCTGGCTCAAATACTCCTCACCGCTTTAACTACATTACTTATAGCAATTAACACCAAGTACACCACTTTTCCGCTCGCCGTCATTGCCATCATCACCAGTTCCATGGCAGCAGTCGCAGGTCAACTGCTAAGTAAGTTCATGTATCAAGAACGAATGGCCATGGATATAGCCACGACTTGCGCGCTTCGCGAACTGGCTCACTGCATCACCATGGATAGAAGAAAAGAAGAAGACGACGAAACCAATTGCAAAATCACACTTAAACAGGTTGACGCTTATCAAGGGCGCTATCAGACGATTTTAAATACCGCAAACGGCCAGTGGCAAAAAAACATACAGAAAAGTAAAAAATAGAATGACTATTTTTTCGAAAATTCTTACATTAAACAAACTGCACATCATTGAAAAAATACTGTGCCCGGCCGCCACAAGCGAACAACAAGCCGATTATTTCAACATTGGTAATCCCATCGAAAACCCACCCCTGCTCAGAGGCTCAATTGTCCTAGAGTTAAATATATCTTTCTTGACAGACAATATCAGCGCATTTGAAATGGGCAGCCCTATTGATACCGGCAGCTTAAAATTCGGCTTTCTTAAACCGAACCATGACAAAGAACTTTTTCTCGAAATGGTCCACTGCGACTACACTAAATTTCACGCACTGACAACCGAGTTATTTGGCCTGCCTGAAGACGCCCTAAAAAGTCTTGTCTCTCATAGCGCCTGCCTTTCATTAAAGCCTACTTTTGAAAAACATTTCGAACCGACCGTCATAGACTTCATGTACAGCGAAGCCAACCCCCACGCCCGACTATTTGAGTTTCGCCTCAACAAAAACTATAGCATTACAGAAAAACACATAAACAGAATATTCATACCCAACACCTACCTGTCCAACCAAACGATAAATAAGTTAAAACGAAAACTTGCAAGCAAGGTCATCACCTATAACCCCAAGTACGGAATTGAGAGCAGAACCGCCTGATGAAAAATTTTTATATTGTCGGGTTTTACGAAGATTTCAAACTTAACGTCTTCCCAACACATGCCTCACCGATCATCGCAGAGCAGCAGAACGGACAATTCCGCCGATGGGCCTACCGAATCGAAAAACCATACAAAATAATACCCACTCATTCCGTCGGGCAATTTTATGACTCGCCAAACTTAATGTTTGCATACATCACTTACACCCTCAGCACCCCGACCCCGTTGCAACAACACTCTCAAATAGTTGCCATTTCGAGAGACAAGATACTGGTTGAACATCGCAAGTTTCATCTCTGCTGTAAAATAGTTACAGAAGCGCTGAAAAATTTTCATAATTTCGGCTTTGTCTATCGCGCCTACTTATCGATTAAAAACGCGATATCTTGAAGCCCGGAAAACTCCTAACCATATTGAACGGGCCCAACCGTTTTTTCCCAAAAATACAGGGGTGACTCATGAACATCTGCGGCATCGAAATCAAAGGCAGCGAAGCCATTATCGCCGTTGCCGCCCAGGACCTGACCCACGTCGCCCTGGCCACCAAGAAAATCGCCCTCGAGGACGATGACGAGGCCGCCAACGTCAAAGCCTTTGCCCGCCAGGTGGCCGCGTTTGTGCGCGACAACGGCATCACCCGTATCGCGATCAAGAAACGCAGCAAGAAAGGCGAATTCGCCGGCGGCCCGACCACGTTCAAGATTGAAGGGGTATTGCAGTTGCTGGACGGCGTTGAAGTGACGCTGCTGTCGCCGCAGACCATCAATGCGCAGAACAAGAAGCATGACTTTGCATTGCCGGCGACGCTGAACAAGTATCAGCATGAGGCGTTTAAAGCCGCGTACTCGGCCTTGGTAAAAAAATAAGCCCCACCACACATCCCATGAGGGAGCTGGCTTGCCTGCGATAGCGGTGGGTCAGCAACTTATCTGCCAACTGATACACCGCGATCGCAGGCAAGCCAGCTCCCACATGGGGTCGGCATATGCCCAATAGACTTACACCACCTCCCGCCGCCGATCCTCTCGCGGGCACTTGGCAAACCGCGCCCGGTAGCTGCGGGTGAAATACGACGGCGACTCAAACCCGCAGGCAATGCTCACTTCCAGCACGCTCATGCCGCTCTGGCGCAATAACTGCCGGGCTTTTTCCAGGCGCAGGCCAAGGTAGAAGTTGCTCGGGGTGTCGTTCAGGTGCAGGCGGAACAGGCGCTCCAGCTGTCGCCGCGTAACCTTGATCATCTGCGCCAGCACCAGGGTGCTCAGGGGGGGCTCGGTATGTAGCTCCATCTCGCCAATCACCTGCACCAGCTTCTGGTTGTTGATGCCGTAGCGCGTGGCGATCTGCATGCGCTGGTGGTCTTTGCGCGGGCGGATGCGGCCCAGCACGAATTGCTCGGAAACCTGGATCGCCAGCTCCGGGCCGTGGGCCTGGCTGATCAGGTCGAGCATCAGGTCGATGGACGCGGTGCCGCCGGCACAGGTGATGCGCCGGCGGTCGATCTCGAACAGTTCCTGAGTCACCGTCAGCGCCGGATAGGACTCTTTAAAGGCGTCGATGGCCTCCCAGTGCAGGGTCAGACGGTAGCCGTCGAGCAGGCCGGCCTGGGCCAGGACGAAGCTGCCAGTGTCGATGGCGCCCAGGGTCACGCCGTCGTGGTCGAGACGGCGCAGCCAGTGCTCCAGGGCCGGAGTGGCGAATTCCAGCGGTTCGAAGCCGGCCACCACCAGCAGGGTCGCACCTTTTTTCAGGGGCTCCAGCCCGGCGTCGGCATTGACCGACATGCCATTGCTCGCCAACACCGCGCCGCCATCCGCGCTCAATACGTGCCAGCGATACAGTTCACCGCGAAAGCGGTTGGCCACGCGCAGCGGTTCGATGGCGGAAATAAAGCCGATGGCGGAGAACCCCGGCATCAGCAGGAAGTAGAAATCCTGGGACATGGTGCGCACTCGTGGGACGGGTAGCGTGGTCTGTGATACGCCAGTTCCATCGCCCATTCAAGGGCACAAGGTCGCTGCAGTGCAAAAGTGGGTCGCCGCCGTGCGTTTTACCGGGCAGCAAGCTGGGTAACTTGGCTGCACGGCGCACAAAGACGCCGGAACCCACAATAACGACCTGCCGAGGGATCCATCATGAACCGACTGATCAGCCGCTGCGTGCTCGCACTCGGCGCCGTGTTGAGCACCAGCGTGTGGGCCGCCGATGCCGCCTCCTGTAAAAACGTGCGCATGGGCGTGGTGAACTGGACCGACGTGATCGCCACCAGCGCCATGACCCAGGTGCTGCTCGACGGCCTCGGCTACAGCACCAAGCAAACCAGCGCGTCCCAGCAAATCATCTTCTCCGGCATTCGCGACCAGCGCCTGGACCTGTTCCTCGGTTACTGGAACCCACTGATGACCCAGACCATCACACCTTTCGTCGACGCCGGGCAGGTCAAAGTCCTCGACGCGCCCAGCCTCAAGGACGCCCGCGCGACTCTCGCGGTGCCGACCTATCTGGCAGACAAGGGCCTGAAAACCTTCGCCGACATTGCCAAGTTCCAGAAAGAGCTGGGCGGCAAGATCTACGGCATCGAGCCCGGCTCGGGGGCCAATACCCAGATCAAGGCGATGATCGCCAAGAACCAGTTCGGCCTGGGCAAATTCCAACTGGTGGAGTCCAGCGAGGCCGGCATGCTCGCCGCCGTGGACCGCGCCGTGCGTCGCAAGGAAGCGGTGGTGTTTTTCGGCTGGGCGCCGCACCCGATGAACGTCAATGTGCAGATGACCTATCTGTCCGGCAGCGAGGACGCTTTGGGGCCCAACGAAGGTATGGCCACGGTCTGGACCGTCACCACCCCGACCTACGCCGAGCAATGCCCGAATGTGCACAAGCTGCTGACCAACCTGACCTTCACCGCCGCCGACGAGAGCCGGATGATGCAGCCGCTGCTGGAGCACAAGGATGCGTTCGAGTCCGCCAGGCAGTGGCTCAAGGACCACCCCCAGGACCAGCAGCGCTGGCTGGAAGGTGTGACCACCTTCGATGGCAAGCCGGCTGCGCAAAACCTGCAACTGAGCAGCAAATAACCTCTTTCAAATCACCGCTTCGCAGCTGATACCGGCTGCGAACGGCATCACTACGCCCGCCTGTAAGGAACCTGCCCCATGAACCACGACGTCATCATCACCTGCGCGCTCACCGGTGCTGGCGACACGACCGCCAGAAGCCCCCACGTGCCGGTCACCCCCAAGCAAATCGCTGCAGCAGCAGTAGAAGCGGCCAAAGCCGGCGCCACCGTGGTGCATTGCCATGTGCGCGACCCGCACACCGGCAAATTCAGCCGCGACGTAGCGCTGTACCGCGAACTGATGGAGCGCATCCGCGAGGCGGACATCGACATCATCGTCAACCTCACCGCCGGCATGGGCGGCGACCTGGAAATCGGCGGCGGCGAGCACCCCATGGAATTCGGCCCCAACACCGACCTGGTCGGCCCGTTGACCCGCCTGGCCCACGTCGAAGCGCTGCTGCCGGAAATCTGCACCCTGGACTGCGGCACCCTGAACTTCGGCGATGGCGACACCATTTATGTGTCCACCCCGGCCCAGCTGCGTGCGGGTGCCAAGCGCATCCAGGAACTGGGAGTGAAGGCCGAACTGGAGATTTTCGATACCGGCCACCTGTGGTTCGCCAAGCAGATGATCAAGGAAGGCTTGCTCGATGACCCGTTGTTCCAACTGTGCCTGGGCATCCCGTGGGGCGCGCCGGCCGACACCACCACCATGAAAGCCATGGTCGACAACCTGCCTGCCGACGCGGTGTGGGCCGGCTTTGGCATCGGCCGCATGCAAATGCCGATGGCGGCGCAGGCGGTGCTGCTGGGCGGCAATGTGCGGGTCGGTCTGGAAGACAATTTGTGGCTGGACAAGGGCGTACTGGCGACCAATGGGCAACTGGTGGAGCGGGCCGGGGAGATCCTCAGCCGCCTGGGCGCGCGAGTGCTGACCCCGGCTGAAGGCCGAACCAAGATGGGCCTGACCAAACGCAGCTAATCCCCCTGCCGCAACCGGCTCCCACAATGAACCTCTTTAGCACTGGAAATTACCAAAATGAGCTTTATCACCGAAATCAAAACCTTCGCCGCCCTGGGCAGCGGTGTGATCGGCAGCGGCTGGGTGTCCCGCGCCCTCGCCCACGGCCTGGATGTGGTGGCCTGGGACCCGGCGCCCGGCGCCGAAGCCGCCCTGCGCAAGCGCGTTGCCAATGCCTGGGGCGCCCTGGAACAACAGGGCCTGGCGCCGGGCGCCTCCCAGGAGCGCCTGCGTTTTGTCGCGACCATCGAAGAATGCGTGCAAGACGCCGATTTCATCCAGGAAAGCGCCCCCGAACGCCTGGAACTGAAACTGGAACTGCACAGCAAAATCAGCGCAGCGGCCAAACCCGATGCCTTGATCGGCTCCAGCACTTCGGGGCTATTGCCCAGTGAGTTTTATGAAGGCGCCACGCACCCGGAACGCTGCGTGGTCGGCCACCCGTTCAACCCGGTTTACCTGCTGCCGCTGGTAGAAGTGGTCGGTGGCAAACACACCGCGCCCGAAGCAATCCAGGCCGCGATCAAGGTCTACCAATCTCTCGGTATGCGCCCGCTGCATGTGCGCAAGGAAGTCCCGGGGTTTATCGCCGACCGCTTGCTGGAAGCGCTATGGCGTGAGGCGTTGCACTTGGTCAACGATGGGGTGGCGACCACCGGCGAGATCGACGATGCGATCCGCTTTGGCGCCGGCTTGCGCTGGTCGTTCATGGGCACCTTCCTGACCTACACCCTGGCCGGCGGCGATGCCGGGATGCGGCATTTCATGGCGCAGTTCGGGCCGGCACTGCAGTTGCCGTGGACGTACCTGCCGGCGCCGGAGCTGACCGACAAACTAATTGATGATGTGGTTGATGGCACCCGTGAGCAGTTGGGCAGCCATAGCATTTCGGCGCTGGAACGCTATCGTGATGATTGCCTGCTGGCGGTGCTGGAGGCGGTGAAGACCACCAAGCAAAAACACGGCATGAGCTTCGCCGAATAACGGCGGTTGATATCTGTGGGAGCAGGCAAGCCAGCTCCTGCAGTTGACCGAGTACAGATCTGGAATTGACGCCATGCCCGCACTGACGACCTACACCACCAACATCCTCCCTGACTGGGTCGATTACAACGGCCATCTGCGCGATGCGTTTTACCTGCTGATCTTCAGCTACGCCACCGATGCATTGATGGACACCCTGGGCCTGGACAGCGACCACCGCGAAGCCAGTGGCCACTCGCTGTTCACCCTGGAACTGCACCTCAATTACCTGCACGAAGTGAAACTCGGCGCCGAGGTCGAGGTGCATACCCAGTTGATCGCCCATGACAACAAGCGCCTGCATCTGTATCACAGCCTGCACCTGGTGGGCGAAGAGCGGGAGCTGGCGGGCAATGAGCAGATGCTGCTGCATGTCGACCTGGCGGGGCCACGCTCGGCCCCCTTCAGTGAGGGGGTTGCACAGCGGTTGACGGCCATCAGCACCGAGCAATCAGACCTGCCCCGGCCGGCCCTGCTCGGTCGCGTCATCGGCCTGCCCGGCAAATAAAAAAAGCCCCGATCAAGCCGTGACAGGATCGGGGCAGAGTGCTTTGTGCGAGCGTGCGGGCCGAGGGTGACCAAACCTTCATTCTGCTTGCTTGAAAACCAGTGTGCCCGCAACCACCCTCGGCAACTGGCCCGAAAACGACCTGCTCATAGTCGTTCCAGCCATCGCGTCATTCAGCCCTTGCCGACCCGCTGGCAGCCCACCAGAATCAAAGGCTCCCCTAACCAGGATGAACATCATGATGCACGCGGATTTGATTGATCAGGATGACCTGCTGAGCCAACTGCGCTCCCTGGGTTTCGAGGTGTCCAGCGGCGCCACCGCCGAGCAGGCCTGTGAATGCGCGGTACGCGGTTTGAGTGAGGCGCGGGCCAAGGCACTCAAGGGTATGGTCGAGCAGATGTACACCAGCAGCGCGACGATTCTGCCGGCGGTGCGCCAGGCGATTGATAAGCAGTTGTTGCCGGCCCTGATGCAGTTCAAACAGAATTCCGGGGCCTGATACACCGCTATCGCCGGCAAGCCAGCGCCCACATTTTGATCTGTGAATACCTTCAAATGTGGGCGCTGGCTTGCCGGCGATGCAGACGCCTCGGCCTACAGCCTTACACTGGCAAACGTCGACTCATTGCGCGCCTGGCTCAACGCCGACATCGGCCCGGCCAGCGGTGACAACACCAGCGCCTGCGGAATCGGCATCATCGCCACTTGCTGGGTGGTGTTGGAACCTACGCGCTCATCCCGTGGCGGAATGCCGAAGTATTCGCGGTAGCACTTGGAGAAGTGCGGCGTGGACACAAACCCGCATACCGAAGCCACTTCGATGATCGACATCGGCGTTTGCTTGAGCAACTGCCGGGCGCGGATCAGGCGCAGCTTGAGGTAGTAGCGCGACGGCGAGCAGTGCAGGTATTTCTGGAACAGCCGCTCCAGCTGACGCCGCGAGACGGCGACATAGACGGCCAATTCATCGAGGTCGATCGGCTCTTCCAGGTTGGCTTCCATCAGCGCGACGATTTCCTGCAGCTTCGGCTGATTGGTGCCGAGCATGTGCTTGAGCGGCACGCGCTGGTGGTCCTGCTCATTGCGGATACGTTCGTACACGAACATCTCGGAAATCGCCGCCGACAGTTCACGGCCATGGTCGCGGCTGATCAGGTGCAACATCATGTCCAGCGGCGCGGTACCACCAGAACTGGTGAAGCGATTGCGGTCGAGGGTGAACAGGCGCGTACTCATCGACACCCGTGGGAAGGCTTCCTGCATCGACGCCAGGCATTCCCAGTGCACGCTGCAATCAAACCCGTCGAGCAAGCCGGCGCAGGCCAGGGCCCAACTGCCGGTGCACACCGCGCCGAGACGACGGGACTGGCGCGCCTGGCTTTGCAGCCACGACACATGTTCACGGGTCACGGTGCGCTGGATACCCACGCCGCCGCAGACAATCACGGTGTCCAGGGCCGGGGCTTTGTGCATGGAGCAATCGGGGGTGATTTGCAGGCCATCGCTGGCCCATACCTGGTTGCCGTCGACGCTCAAGGTAGTCCAGCGATACAGCTCGCGGCCGGACAATTGGTTGGCCATGCGCAGTGGTTCCACTGCGGACGCCAGGGAAATCAGCGTGAAATTGTCCAGCAGCAAAAAGCCGATGGATTGAGGCGCACGGTTCTGGGGTTGGGCCCCGGAGTTGAACGACGTCATCGCGGTATCTCCTCACACAAAGCAGGTAATGGCCTCAGGCGAGGCTCTTGTTATTGCGCTCGTCATCCGTCAGGAGAGAGGCTTTGAATTGATAGAGCAAATGCCATGCCTAAAGTTGAATAGGTATTCAATAACTCCTGAAAACGACCTGTTGAGGTGTCTATATAAGCCCGCGCGCAGCGTGAGGATATGACTCGGAAAAAGCCTACGCTCAGGGTCTGTGAGCAGATCGGTAGCACTTGTGGGAAGGCGCTTTCAGGGCGTAGGAAAAGTGTGTCACCACACGCACAGGTGACGGGTGGTCGGGAGGGAAATCGTTTGGGGGCTACTTATCTGTTTGCGACGCGCTAAAAGGTGGCGTGTTGGGGTTGGAGTGTTCACTTTATGAGCAGTGGGGTTCGACACACCACCATCGCGGGCAAGCCCCAATGCCAGTCAGTTAAACGCAGATCCCCTGTGGGAGCGGGCTTGCTCGCGAAAGCAGTGGGTCAGTCAACATCAACGTTTGCTGGGCCGACGTCTTCGAGCAAGCCCGCTCCCACATTTGATCTTCACTGTTTTGAACATTGCGTTCACTTAACACTCGACAGCACTCACCGCCAACCCACCCCGCGAGGTCTCCTTGTACTTGTCATGCATATCCGCGCCGGTATCGCGCATGGTGCGGATCACCCGGTCCAGGGAAATAAAGTGCTGGCCGTCGCCCCGCAGGGCCATCTGCGCGGCATTGATCGCCTTGACCGCGGCAATCGCATTGCGCTCGATACACGGCACTTGCACCAGGCCGCCCACCGGGTCGCAGGTCAGGCCCAGGTTGTGTTCCAGGCCGATTTCGGCGGCGTTGCACACCTGCTCCGGCGAGGCGCCAAGAATCTCTGCCAGCCCCGCCGCCGCCATGGCGCAGGCCGAACCGACTTCACCCTGGCAACCCACTTCGGCGCCGGAGATCGACGCATTCTTCTTGCACAGGATGCCGATGGCCGCCGCACCGAGGAAGTAGTCCACCACATTGGCCTCGGTGACTTCTTCGCTGAACTTCATAAAGTAGTGCAGCACCGCCGGGATGATCCCCGCCGCGCCATTGGTGGGTGCGGTGACCATGCGCCCACCGGCGGCGTTTTCTTCGTTGACGGCCAGGGCGAACAGGTTGACCCACTCCATGGCGCTCAAGGTGGAGCCGATCACATTCGGCTTGCCCAGCTCCTGCAAACTGCGGTGCAACTTGGCGGCGCGGCGGCGCACATTCAAGCCGCCGGGCAGGATGCCTTCATGCTTGAGGCCCTGCTCGACACAGTCCTGCATGGCACGCCAGAGTTTCATCAGGCCGCTGCGGATTTCTTCCTCGGAGCGCCAGACCTTTTCATTGGCCAGCATCAGGTCGGCAACCCGCAGGTTGTGGGTGTTGCACAACTGCAACAACTCCATCGCACTGGAAAAATCATAGGGCAGTTCGGTGCGGTCCATATCCGCCACGCCGCTGCGCGCCTGGGCCTCATCCACCACAAAACCGCCCCCCACCGAATAGTAGGTATCGCGATGCAACTCGGTCTGGGCGCCGTAGACCACCAGGGTCATGGCATTGGGATGGAACGGCAGGTTTTCGTCGATCAGGCGCATGTCCCGCGACCACACAAAGGGCACCGGCACACGGTTGTCCAGCAGCAGCGTCTGCGTCTCACGCAGGGTCTCGATACGCGGGCCGATCTGCGACGGATCAATCGCATCCGGCCACTCGCCCATCAGCCCCATGATCACTGCATTGTCGCTGCCATGCCCGATGCCGGTGGCCGACAACGAGCCATACAGCTGAACTTCGACACGCTGCACCTGTTCCAAAAGAGCACGTTCACGCAAGTCCTGGACGAACAACGCCGCGGCCCGCATGGGGCCGACGGTGTGGGAACTGGACGGCCCGATGCCAATCTTGAACAGGTCGAAAACGCTGATAGCCATTGCGCGAAACTCCTCGATAGCACAGGCCAGGCGCAGTAACGCCTGGTGGCGGAGCTGCTACGCTCAAGTCGCCCAGATGGCGGCATCATCAAGCTTTCGTTGCGCCGTCCGGCGTCTGACACCGACATACCCATGCTCACCAGCGTCGTCCCCTCGCAATGGGGCGTAATCGCCGTTTTTTGCGGCGCAGATCGAGAAAAAGTGCAGTTTTGCCTGTGGAAAAACCTGTATGCGACGTCACCGACACTGGATACGACCATCCCTGTACTGGATGCGACCCACCCTGTAGGCGTCAGATTTTCACTGGTACATGATCAGTCTCGACTCGTTTGCAAGGTACCGAGGCTGCACGTTGCTCGCACGCCCCAACTGCAACACTTATAAGCGCGGTCTCGCACCGCCGGAAAAACACCAGGAGTCCAAACCCATGAAAGGTTCCCCCCCGTTGTTGTTGGCCGCCATGCTGAGTCTTCCCTTTGCGGCCCACGCTGCTGATCCCGAGCAGTGCAGCACCGTCAACTTCTCCGATGTCGGCTGGACCGATATCACCGTCACCACCGCCACCACCAGCGAAATCCTCAAGGGCCTGGGCTACAAGCCCCGGACCACGATGATTTCCGTGCCCGTGACCTACAAGTCCCTGGCTGATGGCAAAAACATGGATATCTTCCTCGGCAACTGGATGCCGACCATGGAAAACGACATCAAGCAGTACCGTGATGCCGGCACCGTGGAAACCGTGCGCGCCAACCTGGAAAACGCCAAGTACACCCTGGCAGTGCCACAAGCGCTGTACGACAAGGGACTGAAGGACTTTGCCGATATCGCCAAGTTCAAGAAGGAGCTGGGCGGCAAGATCTATGGCATTGAACCGGGCAACGACGGCAACCGCACGATCCAGAGCCTGATCGACAAAAATCAGTTCGGCTTGAAAGACGCAGGTTTCAAGGTGGTCGAGTCCAGTGAGGCGGGGATGCTCTCGCAAGTCGAGCGCGCCACCAAACGGGAGCAGGCCATTGTATTCCTGGGCTGGGAACCACACCCGATGAACACCCGGTTCAAGATGAAGTACCTGACTGGCGGTGACGATTCATTCGGCCCCAACTACGGCCAGGCCACCATCTACACCAACACCCGCAAGGGCTACGTGCAGGAGTGCAGCAACGTCGGCCAGCTCCTGAAAAACCTGGTGTTCACCCTCGACATGGAAAGCACCCTGATGGGTAACGTCCTCGACGACAAAATGAAGCCCGACGCCGCCGCCAAGGCCTGGCTGAAGAAGAACCCGCAAGTGCTCGACACCTGGCTCGCCGGGGTCACCACCCTTGATGGCAAACCAGGACTTGCCGCCGTAAAAGCCTACCTCGACAAGTAACCGCTGACCCTGGGCCGGCGCGCCGGCCCAGGATGTTTCCCTCTTCGCATGTGGACATTCACTACCATGCTGACTGAACAGAAAATCCCACTAGGCCAGTACATCGCTGCCTTCGTCGAATGGTTGACGCAGAACGGCGCCGATTATTTCGACGCGATCGCATCGACACTGGAAACGATGATCCACGGCGTGACGTTTGCGCTGACCTGGTTCAATCCGCTGGCATTGATCGGTCTGATTGCGCTGCTTGCTCACTACATTCAACGTAAGTGGGGGCTGACTGTATTTGTGATTGCCTCCTTCCTGCTGATCCTCAACCTGGGGTACTGGCAGGAAACCATGGAGACCCTGGCCCAGGTGCTGTTCGCCACCCTGGTCTGCGTGGTCATCGGTGTGCCGCTGGGCATTGTTGCCGCGCACAAACCGATGTTCTACACCGTGATGCGCCCGGTGCTCGACTTGATGCAGACCGTGCCAACCTTTGTTTACCTTATCCCGACCCTGACCCTCTTCGGGCTGGGTGTGGTGCCTGGCCTGATCTCCACGGTGGTGTTCGCGATTGCCGCGCCGATCCGCCTGACCTACCTGGGCATCCGCGATGTACCGCAAGAGTTGATGGATGCCGGCAAGGCCTTTGGCTGCTCGCGCCGCCAGTTGCTCTCGCGCATCGAACTGCCCCACGCCATGCCGAGCATCGCTGCCGGTATTACCCAATGCATCATGCTGTCGTTGTCGATGGTGGTAATTGCGGCCCTGGTGGGCGCCGACGGCCTCGGCAAACCCGTGGTCAACGCGCTGAACACCGCCGACATTGCCCTGGGCTTTGAAGCCGGCCTGGCGATTGTGCTGCTGGCCATCATGCTCGACCGCATCTGCAAACAACCCGACGCCAAAGTAGGGGGTGATGCATGAGCATTATCCGATTCGACAATGTCGATGTGATTTTTTCCAAAGACCCACGCGAAGCCCTCAAGCTGCTGGACGAGGGAATGCACCGCAATGAAATCCTGAAAAAGACCGGGCAGATCGTCGGAGTGGAAAAGGCCAGCCTGGATATCGAGAAAGGCGAGATCTGCGTGCTGATGGGCCTGTCCGGCTCCGGCAAATCCAGCCTGTTGCGCTGTATCAACGGCCTTAACACCGTGAGCCGTGGCCAGTTGTTTGTCGAGCATGAAGGGCGCCAGATCGACATCGCCTCATGCACCCCGGCAGAGCTGAAAATGATGCGCACCAAGCGTATCGCCATGGTGTTCCAGAAGTTCGCCCTGATGCCCTGGCTGACCGTGCGTGAAAACATCAGCTTTGGCCTGGAAATGCAGGGCCGCCCCGAAAAGGAACGGCGCAAGCTGGTGGACGAGAAGCTTGAGCTGGTGGGCCTGACCCAATGGCGCAACAAGAAGCCCGACGAACTTTCGGGCGGCATGCAACAGCGCGTCGGCCTGGCCCGCGCCCTGGCGATGGACGCCGATATCCTGCTGATGGACGAACCCTTCTCGGCCCTCGACCCGCTGATCCGCCAAGGCCTGCAGGATGAGTTGCTGGAGCTGCAACGCAAACTGAGCAAGACCATCGTGTTCGTCAGCCACGACCTGGATGAGGCGCTGAAACTGGGTAGCCGGATCGCGATCATGAAAGACGGCAAGATCATCCAGTACAGCGTGCCGGAAGAAATTGTGCTGAACCCGGCGGACGACTATGTGCGCACCTTCGTCGCCCATACCAACCCGCTGAACGTATTGTGCGGCCGCAGCCTGATGCGCACCCTGGACAACTGCAAGCGAGTCAACGGCTCGGTATGCCTGGATCCGGGCGGCGATTCGTGGCTGGACCTGGCCGAAGGCAACACCATCCAGGGCGCACGGCAAAATGGCGTGGCAATGAACCTGCAGAACTGGGCGCCGGGGCAAGCCGTGGAAGGCCTGGGGCGGCTACCGACCTTGGTGGATTCGAATATCGGCATGCGCGATGCCTTGCAGATTCGCTACCAGACCGGCAACAAGCTGGTGCTGCACGACAACAACAAAGTGGTGGGGATTCTGGGGGACAGCGAGCTGTACCACGCCCTGCTGGGCAAGAACCTGGGCTAAAAGGCAACACAAAACAAATGTGGGAGCGGGCTTGCTCGCGATTGCAATGTATCAGTCAATGAATCTGGTACTGATACACCGCAATCGCGAGCAAGCCCGCTCCCACATTTTGACCAGATGGTGTCAGTGACGACACCACCCGCCTTCAACCATCAGCTATAGACACGGCCAAGGAGCTGCCGATGGCTTTCAAACTGATCGAGCACATCCCGGGTGATCTGCTCCTGGGTGAAGCCCATCAGGTCGTACTCCTGGCCGCCGTTGTGCAGGTAAACCTCGGCGCGGTAGTAGCGCGCACGCTCCTCGTCGGCCTCGATCGACTCACTCGGCGCCGCCAGGTAGCCGTCCAGGCTCACCTCGTAGACAAACGGGTTGCCTTCCATCTCGATCCGCACGCCAATGCAGCGCTTGGATTTACCCAGCAGCGTCTGCACATCCAGCCCTTGGGCGCGCAGGGCCACGGCGGCTTCTTCCAGCGCCGGGGTGACCTTCTTGTCCATAAAGCGCTGCACCACGGCCTGGCTCGGCTGCAGGTCCTGGGCAGTCAGGCGCTCGCTGAAACCACGACGGCCGCGTTCGGCCAATTGCGCCTGCTCCTGTTCGATGGCCACGTCCTGGCGCATGGCTTTGTGCAAACCGAACATAAAGAAGATCAGCACCACCGAGAACGGCAAGCCCGCCAGCACCACCATGGTCTGCATGGCTTCAAAGTTGCCAGCAAACAGCAAGCCGATGGTCACCAGGGTGATCACCGCCGACCAGAAGATCCGCAGCCAGTGCGGCGCATCCTCATCCACGTTGCCACCTTTGCACGACAGGTTGGCCATCATCACCGCGCCGGAATCCGCCGGCGTCAGGAACAGCACAAAACCCACAAAGATCGACACGCCGATCACCACTTTCGACGCCGGGTAGTACTCCAGCAACTGGTAGATCGCCATGGAGGGTTGCTCCAACGCGGTCTTGCCCAGCTCCACGGCGCCATGGTTGAGTACCAGGTCCAGGGCCGAGTTGCCGAAGATCGACAGCCACGCCAGGGTAAAGCCCAGCGGGATCAGCAGCACGCCCGCCACCAGTTCGCGCACCGTACGGCCACGGGAAATACGCGCGATGAACATGCCCACGAACGGTGCCCAGGAAATCCACCAGGCCCAGTAGAACAGGGTCCACAGGCCCATCCAGCGCTCGGACTTCTCACCATCGCCTTCGTACACGTAGAGGTCGAAGGTTTTCAGCACCAGACCGTTCATGTAGTCGCCGATGTTCTGCACAAAGCCGTTGAGCAGGTGCAGGGTCGGGCCAAACAGCAGCACAAAAATCAGCAGGCCGCTGAACAGCACGATGTTCAGGTTGGACAAGCGACGAATGCCGTTCTCCACGCCCGACACGGCGGCGATGGTCGCCACGGTGCTCATCACGATGATCACGATCAGCAGGTTGGTGTTGCTGTGCTCCATGCCGAACAGGTTTTCCAACCCGGACGACACTTGCATCGAACCAATCCCCAGGTTTGTCACCAGACCCAGCAGGGTCACGAACATGCCGAAGCCGTCCACCGCGTGACCCGCCGCGCCTTTGACCCAACGCTCGCCCATCAATGGGTACAGCGCCGAACGCAGGGCCAGCGGCTGGTTATGGCGGTAGGCGAAGTACGCCACGGCCAGGCCGACCAGCGCGTAGATCGCCCAGCCATGCAGGCCCCAGTGCAGGAAGGTCAGCTGCAACGCCTGGCGCGCGGCCATATGGGTGGCGGCGGCGCCTTCGGGCGGGTTGAAGTAGTGGTCCAACGGCTCGGACGCGCCGAAGTACAGCAACGAAATGCCGATGCCCGAGGAGAACAACATGCCGGCCCAGGCGCCGTAACTGAAGTCCGGGGTATCAGCCTTGCTGCCCAGCTTCAGTTTGCCGTAGGACGAAAACGCCAGGCCCACCACAAATACCAGGTAGGCGGCGATAACCACCATGTAATACCAGCCAAAGCTTTTCGAGAGCCAGGTCTGGGCGACTCCCAGCATTCTGCCGGCCTCTTGCGGGGCGATGATCAGAACGGCGGTCAACAACAGGATCAACGCGGTAGAGGTGTAGAACACCCAACCGTTGACCCGCACTTTTTCCGGTGGGGTCTTTATTAGAGAGGCAGAACTCATGGCACAGAGGCTCCGGGCAGTGCGAGAGAGGACACAAGGCAGCGCTTGACCCACGCCATCGATTTTTCGGCAGTCGACGGACGGGTGTTATAAAGACATCCCGAAAAACCCCAGACCCCAGCAACGCGCTGTCATGGGCTGTTTCAAGGGTTTTTACGGATGTCAGATGCGTCTGCCGACACGTAGGAAATACCTGTAGGCAGCGACCATTTGTCGCAGATCTTATTCTTTGTTGATTGAACGTTCAATCAAAACAAAATAGACTGGCCTTCACGCCGACGAACGTTTACGCCCGTTGGCAGGCCTAAGGAGAGGTGCTACATGCCCAAGGTCGGTATGCAACCCATACGCCGCCAGCAGTTGATCGAAGCCACATTGACGGCCATAGATCAGGTCGGGATGGGGGATGCCAGCATTGCGCTGATCGCCCGTTTGGCCGGCGTCTCGAACGGCATCATCAGTCACTACTTTCAGGACAAGAACGGCCTGATCGCCGCAACGATGCGGTACCTGATGAATGTGCTGATCGAGAATGTCCACGAACGCCGGCAGGCATTGAAGGAAGACACCCCGCGGGCGCACCTTCAAGTGATTATCGGCGGCAACTTCGACGCCAGCCAGGTCAACGGCCCGGCAATGAAAACCTGGCTGGCCTTCTGGGCCACCAGCATGCACCACCCGTCTTTGCACAGGTTGCAGCGGATCAACGATCACCGCCTGTATTCCAACCTGTGCTGCCAGTTCCGCCGTGTGCTGCCGCTGGAAGATGCACGCAGCGCAGCCCGAGGCCTGGCGGCCTTGATCGACGGTTTGTGGTTGCGCGGCGCCCTGTCGGGAGACGCTTTCGACACGGAGCAGGCGCAACGGATCGCTTACGAATACATGGATTTCCAATTGGCCAAGCAGGTGAGTTAGAGCACACATAAACGCTCAACCCCTGAACGGCTACTGAACGGTGTTGCCAGAACCTTATGGCTGCACCTTTTGGTGGTTAACGCCAACCACTTATGCACTTGCGAGGACTTTATGGCCCGTTTCGAACTGCAAAAACTCTACATTGACGGCGGCTACAGCGACGCTGGCAGCGATGCCACCTTCGAAGCCATCAACCCGGCTAACGGTGAAGTTCTCGCCAACGTGCAACGCGCCACATTCGAAGACGTTGAGCGTGCGGTGGTCAGCGCCGAAAAGGGCCAGAAAATCTGGGCCGCCATGACCGCCATGGAGCGTTCGCGCATCCTGCGTCGCGCCGTGGAAATCCTGCGCGAGCGCAATGATGAACTGGCGGCCCTGGAAACCCTGGACACCGGTAAATCCTTCTCTGAAACCAAGTACGTCGACATCGTCACCGGCGCCGATGTGCTGGAATACTACGCAGGCCTGGTGCCCGCCATCGAAGGCGAGCAGATCCCGCTGCGTACCACCTCGTTCGTCTACACCCGCCGCGAGCCGCTGGGCGTGGTCGCCGGTATCGGCGCGTGGAACTACCCGATCCAGATTGCCCTGTGGAAGTCCGCCCCAGCCCTGGCTGCCGGCAACGCGATGATCTTCAAGCCAAGCGAAGTCACCTCGCTGACCACCCTGAAGCTGGCCGAAATCTACACCGAAGCTGGCGTGCCGGATGGCGTGTTCAACGTTCTGACCGGTAGCGGCCGTGAAGTCGGCACCTGGCTGACCGAGCACCCACGCATCGAGAAAATCTCCTTCACCGGCGGTACCGACACCGGCAAGAAGGTCATGGCCAGCGCTTCGAGCTCCTCGCTCAAAGACGTCACCATGGAACTGGGCGGCAAATCCCCGCTGATCATTTTCGACGACGCCGACCTGGATCGCGCCGCCGACACCGCGATGATGGCCAACTTCTACAGCTCCGGGCAGGTCTGCACCAACGGCACCCGTGTGTTCATTCCAAAGCACCTGCAAGCCGCCTTTGAAGCCAAGATCGTTGAGCGTGTTGCGCGTATCCGCGTTGGCAACCCAGAAGACGAAAACACCAACTTCGGCCCACTGGTCAGCTTCGCCCACATGGAAAGCGTGCTGGGCTACATCGCCAAGGGCAAGGAAGAAGGCGCACGCCTGCTGTGCGGCGGCGACCGCCTGACCGACGGCGACTTCGCCAAGGGCGCATTCGTGGCACCGACCGTGTTCACTGACTGCACCGACGACATGACCATCGTGCGTGAAGAAATCTTTGGCCCGGTGATGAGCATCCTCACCTACGAGACCGAAGAAGAAGTGATCCGTCGTGCCAACGACACCGACTTCGGCCTGGCCGCTGGTCTGGTGACAAAGGACCTGAACCGCGCCCACCGCGTGATTCATCAGTTGGAAGCGGGTATCTGCTGGATCAACGCCTGGGGCGAGTCCGACGCGAAAATGCCGGTTGGCGGCTACAAGCAGTCGGGTGTGGGCCGTGAGAACGGCATCAGCTCGCTGAACAACTTCACCCGCATCAAATCGGTACAGGTTGAGCTGGGCGACTACGCCTCGGTGTTCTAAACCCGAGTTCTGTATTGCCTGCGGGGCCGCTATCGCGGGCGAGCCCGGCTCCCACATTTTGATTGTGGGAGCTGGCTTGCCTGCGATGGGGCCCGACCTGACCAACTCCAAAGAGGGTGCATTTATGTCCCAAGAATACGACTACATCATTGTGGGTGCCGGCTCCGCCGGTAACACCCTGGCGACCCGTCTGACCGAAGACGAAGGCGTCACCGTTTTGCTGCTGGAAGCCGGCGGCCCCGACTACCGCCTGGACTTCCGCACCCAGATGCCCGCCGCCCTGGCATTCCCGCTGCAAGGCCGCCGCTACAACTGGGCCTACGAAACCGATCCAGAGCCACATATGGACGGGCGTCGTATGGAATGTGGTCGCGGCAAGGGCCTGGGTGGCTCGTCGCTGATCAACGGCATGTGCTACATCCGTGGCAACGCCATGGACTACGACAACTGGGCAAAACTGCCAGGCCTGGAAGACTGGAGCTACCTCGACTGCCTGCCGTATTTCCGCAAGGCCGAAACCCGCGACATCGGCCCGAACGACTACCACGGTGGCGAAGGTCCGGTCAGCGTGACCACGCCTAAAGCCGGTAACAACCCGCTGTTCCACGCCATGGTTGAAGCTGGCGTGCAGGCCGGTTACCCGCGTACCGAAGACTTGAACGGCTACCAGCAGGAAGGTTTCGGCCCGATGGACCGTACCGTGACGCCGAACGGCCGTCGCGCCAGTACCGCCCGTGGCTACCTGGACACCGCCAAGAAGCGCTCGACCCTGACCATCGTCACCCATGCCCTGGCCGACAAAGTGTTGTTCGAAGGCAAGCGTGCGGTCGGCGTGCGTTACCTGATCGGTGCCGCCGAAGAGCGTGTTGAAGCCCGCGCGCGCAAGGAAGTGCTGGTGTGCAGCGGCGCCATCGCCTCGCCGCAATTGCTGCAACGTTCCGGTGTAGGCCCGGCCAAACTCCTGGAAAGCCTCGACATCCCGGTGGTCCACGACCTGCCAGGCGTCGGTGAAAACCTGCAGGACCACCTGGAACTGTATCTGCAATACGCCTGCACCCAGCCGGTCTCGCTGTACCCGTCGCTGCTCTGGTACAACCAGCCAGCCATTGGTGCCGAATGGCTGTTCAACGGCACCGGCATCGGCGCCAGCAACCAGTTCGAAGCGGGCGGTTTTATCCGCACCCGTGAAGAATTCGAGTGGCCGAACATCCAGTACCACTTCCTGCCGGTCGCGATTAACTACAACGGTAGCAACGGTGTGAAAGAGCACGGTTTCCAGGCGCACATGGGCTCCATGCGTTCGCCGAGCCGTGGCCGCGTGCAAGTGAAGTCGAAGAACCCACGGGACTACCCGAGCATCCTCTTCAACTACATGGCCACCGAGCAGGACTGGCAGGAGTTCCGCGATGGCATCCGCCTGACCCGTGAAATCATGCAGCAGCCGGCACTGGACGCGTTCCGTGGCCGTGAAATCAGCCCGGGCATCGACGTGCAAACCGACGAGCAACTGGACAAGTTCATCCGCGAGCACGCCGAAACCGCGTTCCACCCGTCCTGCTCGTGCAAGATGGGCACCGACGAAATGGCTGTGGTCGATGGCGAAGGCCGCGTGCATGGCATGCAGGGCCTGCGGGTGGTCGATGCGTCGATCATGCCGATCATCACCACCGGCAACCTGAACGCGCCAACCATCATGATCGCCGAGAAAATCGCCGACAAGATGCGTGGCCGCCAGTTGCCGCGCAGCACCGCGGACTACTACGTGGCCGGCGATGCGCCGGTGCGTGGCAAGCCGTTGCGTGAAGTGGGTCCGACCGCGCAGTAACCGTTACACCGCGGCGCTCTTATCGCAGGCAAGCCCGCTCCCACATTTGAACGTATTCACACATCAAAATGTGGGAGGGGGCTTGCTCCCGATAAGACCCGACCAGCCAACACCCATCTTCCCAGACTCTTCCTACACTGCCCCGCCCTTGATCCCACCCCCCGCGCCGGCCTAATCTAGTCCCTCGCGCAAACGTTTCACCTTCCTACCGACACGCCGGCTTCTGCCTGGCCACGAGGCTTTCTCATGTTTGATGTCGTTTCTTCGAGCAAATGGCCTACCGGCTTCCTGATCAATCCAAACGTTGAACCGCTGGACCCGAAATGGCTGAAGGAATTCAGCAAGATCCCGGCGGCGGCCGTCAGCGACTGCCTGGGCCGTAACGTCGGTGGCCTGGGCCTGAAAGCCTTCCACGGCAATGCACCAATGCTCGGCAGCGCCCTCACCGTGCGGGTGCGCCCCGGTGACAACCTGATGATTCTCAAAGCCATGCAGATGGCCCGCCCGGGCGATGTGCTGGTGATCGACGGCAGCGCCGACCTGACCCGCGCGGTGTTCGGCGGCATCATGCGCGCCATGGCCCTGAAGGCCGGCATTGTCGGTGTGGTGATCAACGGCGCCCTGCGCGACCTCGACGAATGGCAGACCGGCGAACTGCCGGCCTACGCCATCGGCGGCGTACACCGTGGCCCGAGCACTGACGGCGGCGGCGAGATCAACGTGCCGATCTCCTGCGCTGGCATGCTGGTAGCCCCTGGCGACCTGATGATCGGCGATGGCGACGGCGTGGTCGCCGCCTCGCGCAGCGAACTGCCGGAATTGCTGGTGCGCTGCCATGACCTGCTGGCCCGCGAGAAAGCCACACTGGCTGCCATCGAAGCCGGCACCCTGGACCCTGACCGCTTTGACGCCATCCTGCGCGCCAAGGGTTGCCCGGTCTAAAGCCAAGGCAAAAGCATCGCAGGCAAGCCAGCTCACACATTTTGATTTGTGAGCACATTCAAAAGGTGGGAGCTGGCTTGCCTGCGATGGGGCCCTCAAAGCCATCACCGCCCACAAGGAAGGCCCCATGTTCGACAAACACCCGCAACTCAAACAACATTTCGCCGCCCTGCGCACCCGCGCCGAATTCTTCTCCCTGCGCTACGTGCGCGAGTCCGGCCAGTACCTGTCGGTGCGCAAGAATGTCGCCGAACCGCCGCACCTGGGCCGCGACGAAGGCGCCATGCTCACCGTGCGCCTCAACGGTGTCGAAGCCTACGCGGCCACCCACGATATTTCCCTGGCCGGCCTGCAAGCGGCCCTCGAGCGTGCCGAACAACAGGCCCGGCGGATCAAGCCCCACGCCCTGCTCGACCTGCGCGACCAGCCGGTGTCCAGCGACATCGCCGACTACCTGTCGCCAGAGCTCGACCAAGCCTTCCCGTCCCTGAGCGACTGCTACCAACTGCTCGGCGCAGAGTCAGCGGCCGTGCCCAGGGACGAGCGCCTGGTGAACTGGGAAGTCAGCCTGGGCACCACCCACGTTGAACAGATCTACCTCAACAGCGCCGGCGCGCAACTGCGCCAGGCCCAGCGTTTTGTGTTCCCCGGCGTCAACGTGACCGCCTACCACGGCAACGACAGCCAGACCCGCACCCTGGGTGGCAGCAACTTTGGCCAGCAAGGCGGCTTTGATGTGATCAGCCGCTTCGGCCTGGTAGGCGCCGCGCCACGGGTGGCCGACGAGGCCCTGCAACTGCTGCTGGCCCCCAACACGCCCCAGGGCCCGCGGAACCTGCTGTTGATGCCCGACCAGATGATCCTGCAGATCCATGAATCCATCGGCCACCCGCTGGAGCTGGACCGCATTCTCGGCGACGAGCGCAATTACGCCGGCACCAGCTTCGTCAAGGCCAGCGACTTCGGGCACCTGCAATACGGCTCCAACCTGCTCAACGTGACCTTTGACCCGGACATTCCCGAGCAACTGGCCAGCTACGCCCATGACGACGACGGCACGCCCGCCAACAAGCAGTTCCTGATCCGCAACGGCCTGCTGCTCAAGCCCCTGGGCGGGGCGCTGTCGCAGTACCGCTCGGGCATGGGCGGCGTGGCCAACAGCCGCGCCAGCAGTTGGAACCGCGCGCCCATCGACCGCATGGCCAACCTCAATATCGAGGCTGGCGACCAGAGCCTGGCGCAACTGATCGGCGGCATCGAGCACGGCATCCTGATGTCGACCAACCGTTCCTGGTCGATCGACGATGCGCGCAACAAGTTCCAGTTCGGCTGCGAGTGGGGCCAGTTGATCGAGAACGGCGAACTCAAGGGCGTGGTGAAGAACCCCAACTACCGGGCGATTTCCGCGCAGTTCTGGCGCAAGCTCAGTGCCGTGGGCGATGCCAGCACCTTCAAGGTGCTGGGCACGCCCAACTGCGGCAAGGGCGAGCCGAACCAAGTGATCCGCGTCGGCCATGCATCGCCGGCGTGTGTCTTCAGCGATGTGGATGTGTTTGGGGGAGACGCCTGATGAAGGCTTTCAAGGACCTGGTGGAATGGCTCAAGCAGGCCATCGCCGATGGGGAACAGTTTCATCTGGGCTACGCGGCGGAGTCGTCCGAATTCGTGCGTTTCAACCACGCCAAGGTGCGCCAGGCCGGCCAGGTACAGCAGGCCAGCGTCAACCTCAAGCTGATCAACGATGGCCGGCACGCCGACCTGGCCATCACCCTGGCCGGCGCCCCCGAGGTGGACCGCCAGCGCCTTGCCGAGGGCCTGCAGCAATTGCGCGACACCTTGCCCTTGCTGCCCAAAGATCCTTACCTGCTGCTCAATCACACGGCCTGGCAAAACAGCAGCGAGCAGGCCCAGGCGCTGCCGGACCTCGATCAAGTCCTGGGCGAAATCAGCCAGGGCGCCCAAGGTTTCGACCTGGTCGGCATCTATGCCGCCGGGCCGATCAGTCGCGGGTTCGCCAGCTCGTCGGGGGCTTTTGGCTGGCACCAGGCCAATAGCTTCAACTTTGATTTCAGCCTGTTCCATGCCAATGGCGAAGCGGTCAAGGCCAGCTACGCCGGCGATGCCTGGGACAGCGCGGCATTTGCCCAGCGCTTGCAGCAAGCCCGCGAACAACTGGAGTTTCTTGGCCGGCCCTTGCACACCCTGGCGCCCGGCCAATACCGCGCCTACCTGGCACCGGCGGCCATGGAAGAAATCATCGGCATGCTCGCCTGGGGTGGTTTTTCTGCGCAGGCCATCGCCAGCAAGGGCAGCCCGTTGCAGCGCCTGTATGCCGGCGACCAGGCCCTGAGCCCGCTGGTGGGCATGGGCGAACAGATCACCGGTTCCCTGAGCCCGGCGTTTTCCCGGGACGGTTACCCGCGCAACGACGTGACCTTGATCGCCAATGGCCAGGCGCAAGGGCAACTGGTCAACTCGCGCAGCGCCGCCGAATACGGCTTGAGCACCAACGGCGCCAGCGGCGATGAGTCCCCCAGCGCCTTGCAGATGGCCGCCGGCAGCCTGGCCCAGGCCGATCTCCTCAAGCAACTGGGCACCGGCCTGTACATCAGCAACCTGTGGTACCTGAACTACTCCGACCAGCCGGCGGCGCGCCTGACGGGCATGACCCGCTTCGCCACGTTTTGGGTCGAAGACGGCGAGATCAAGGCACCGGTCAGCACCATGCGCTTTGACGATAGCGTCTACCACCTGCTGGGGTCGCAGTTGGAAGCGCTGACCGCCGAGCGCGAGTTACTGCTGTCGGCCAGCACCTATGGCGAACGCAACACCTCGTCCAACCTGCTGCCGGGCGCGTTGGTAAAACGCCTGACCCTGACCTTGTAAACGCCCGGCTTGTGCTGTGGCGAGGGGGCTTCTCGCCACAACAAGCGCGCGCCTTGCCACAATTTAAGCTGGCTCCTACAGGGGAATACCCTGGGTTCTGATGAACCTTCCCTGGCAGCATCCCGTTGGTTGGCGGACTGTTGTCGACGCTCGAAAACCTCGTTATAACGGTTAGTGGCATCCCGCCACTCTCAACCCATTTGTTCGCAAATGATGCATGACCTCGCCCGGGACTGGGCGAGCCGGAGCGTTGACATGTACCAAGGAAGTTTTGTCATTGATAAGTTGTTCAAGCACTACAACGTTCACGTAGAGCAATTGGGTAACGATCCGCAACGCAAGACCGTGCTGTTGGTCAACGGCGCGCTGTCCACCACCCGCTCATTCGCCCGCACCAGCAAGTGCCTGGCCGAGCATTTCAATGTGTTGATGTTCGACTTGCCGTTTTCCGGCTATTCGCGCCCCCACAACACTGATCTGGACCTGGTGACCAAGGACGACGAAGTCGAGATCCTGCGGGCGCTGGTGGAGCGTTTCCAGGTCAACCACCTGGTGTCGGCCTCCTGGGGTGGCATCTCGACCCTGCTGACCCTGGCGCACAACCCGCCTTCCATCGAAAGCTCGGTGGTGATGGCCCTGGCACCCAATCTCAACCCGGCAATGCTCGAATATGTGGAGCGGGTGCGGGTGCTGATCGAGGCCGATGACAAGTCTGCCGTCGGCCACTTGCTCAATGAGACCGTCGGCAAATTCCTCTCCAGCCGGCTCAAGCGCAATAACCATCGGCACCTGTCGACCATGGCCACCACCGAGTACCGCCAGGCGCGCTTTCATATTCATCAGGTGCTTGCCCTGGGCGATGGCAACTACCTGCCGCAATTGCGCCAGATCGAAACCCCGGTGCATTTTCTCAACGGCACCCTGGACGAATACACCCCGGCCAATGAAGCCCAACTGTTCAAGCAATACGTGGGCCGCAGCAGCTTTGCCAGCGCCGAGCACACCGGCCATTTGCTCGACCTGGAGTCGCGGGAGGCGGCGCTGGCGGTGCATCGCGCGCTGATCGACTTCCTGGTGGGCAAGGACGTGGCCATCGCTGATATAGACGAACCGCCAGTGGGAAAATCGGCAGAGGTTGGCGCATAATCGGCAACCCATAGCCTGCTAACAAAAAGGGATCTCATGCCGAATCGTGTCGTGCTCGATGCCAAGACCGCCCGCTGGTTACCCTGGGTGGTAGCGATTGCCTTCTTCATGCAGTCGCTCGACGGCACGATTCTCAACACGGCACTGCCCGCCATGGCCGAGGACCTGGCGGAAAACCCGCTGCGCATGCAGGGCGTGATCATCGCCTACATGCTCACCGTGGCCTTGCTGATCCCGGCCTCGGGCTGGATCGCCGACCGTTTCGGCACCAAGAAGATTTTCTTCGGCGCGATCATGCTGTTCAGCATCGGCTCGCTGCTGTGCGCCCTGTCCAGCAGCCTGAGCATGCTGGTGGGCGCACGGGTGATCCAGGGTCTGGGCGGCGCGCTGATGCTGCCGGTGGGCCGGCTGGTGGTGCTGCGCGCCTACCCGCGCTCGGAGCTGGTGCGGATCATGGGTTTTATCACCATTCCCGGCCTGCTCGGCCCCCTGCTCGGCCCGACCATGGGCGGCTGGATGGTGCAGTACCTGACCTGGCACTGGATTTTCCTGATCAACCTGCCGGTGGGCATGATCGGCTGCTACGCCGTGTGGAAATTCATCCCCGACCTGCGCGGCAGCGAGCGTACTCGCTTCGACAGCCTGGGCTTTTTGCTGTTTGGCGCGGCAATGGTGCTGATCACCATTGCCATGGAAGGCCTGGGCGAGCTGCACCTGCCGCACTTGCGCGTGATGTTGTTGCTGTTCGGTGGCATGGCGTGCCTGGCGGCCTACTGGCTGCGCGCCGGGCATATCGAAAACCCACTGTTCTCGCCGGTGCTGTTCAAGACCCGGACCTTTGCCGTGGGCATTCTCGGCAACCTGTTCGCGCGCCTGGGCAGCGGCGCCCTGCCGTTTCTCGTGCCGTTGCTGCTGCAGATCGCCCTGGGTTACTCGCCGTCCCAGGCCGGGATGAGCATGCTGCCCCTGGCGGCAGCGGCGATGGTCGCCAAGTCGGTCGCCCGGCCGTTGATCGAACGCCTGGGCTATCGCGTCGTGCTCACCGGCAACACCCTGCTGCTGGGCATGATGCTGGCGAGCATGGGCCTGGTCAGCGAACAGACGCCCTACCCGCTGTTGCTGGCGATGCTCGCGGTACTGGGGGCGATCAACTCCCTGCAATTTACCGCGATGAACACCGTGACCCTGATCGACCTCGACGATGCCCAGGCCAGCAGCGGCAACAGTCTGCTGTCGGTGGTGGCGCAACTGGCCCTGAGCCTGGGGGTGGCCTGCGCCGGTGCCCTGCTTGGCGGGTTTACTGCCCAAGCCGGTAACGATGGGGTCAACACCGTGCTCGAGGCGTTCCAGTTGACGTTCCTCACCGTGGGCATCATGGCGATGCTGGCGGCGGCGATCTTCCTGCAATTGTCGCCAAAAGACGGCAAACGAGTGGTCAGCCGCGAGCACGACATTGAGCATTAGGCGGCGTCTCGTCTAGAACTTGCAGGGAAATTCCCACGGGGCTGGTACACTGCGCGACATTTTGTTTTTGCAGAGTCTGTCCCGTGACCACCATCGCCACCGCTTTTAATACTTTGCCGCTCTCCGCCGCCATGCTGGCTAACCTTGACTCGCTGGGTTATGCCGAGATGACGCAGATCCAGGCGCAAAGCTTGCCGGTGATCCTCAAGGGGCTGGACCTGATCGCCCAGGCCAAGACCGGCAGCGGCAAGACCGCCGCCTTCGGCATCGGCCTGTTGAACCCGATCAACCCGCGCTACTTCGGTTGCCAGGCCCTGGTGATGTGCCCGACCCGCGAGCTGGCTGACCAGGTGGCCAAGGAAATCCGCCGCCTGGCCCGCGCCGAAGACAACATCAAGGTGCTGACCCTGTGCGGCGGCGTGTCCCTCGGCCCGCAGATCGCTTCCCTGGAACATGGCGCCCACGTCATCGTCGGCACCCCGGGCCGCATCCAGCAACACCTGCGCAAGGGTTCGCTGGTGCTGGACGGTTTGAACACGCTGATCCTCGATGAAGCCGACCGCATGCTCGACATGGGTTTCTACGACGCCATCGAAGACATCATCAGCAAGACCCCGGCCCGTCGCCAGACCCTGTTGTTCTCGGCCACCTACCCGGTGAGCATCAAGCAACTGGCCTCCAAATTCATGCGCGCGCCGCAGCAGGTCAAGGCCGAAGCGTTCCACTCCGATGAGCAGATCGAGCAGCGTTTCTACGAAATCTCCCCGGAAGAACGCATGGACGCGGTGACCAAGGTGCTGTCGCACTTCCGTCCGGCCTCTTGCGTGGCCTTCTGCTTTACCAAGCAGCAAGTGCAGGAAACCGTGGATCACCTGACCGCCAAGGGCATTTCTGCAGTCGGCCTGCATGGCGACCTGGAACAGCGCGACCGTGACCAGGTGCTGGCAATGTTCGCCAACCGCAGTACTTCGGTACTGGTGGCCACCGACGTGGCGGCCCGAGGCCTGGACATTGACTCGCTGGACATGGTGATCAACGTCGAACTGGCCCGCGATTCGGAAATCCACATCCACCGCGTCGGCCGTACCGGGCGTGCCGGTGAGACCGGGATCGCCATCAGCCTGGTGGCGCCGTCCGAGGCACACCGTGCCCAGGCCATCGAACTGCTGCAAAAGGCCCCGCTGAACTGGGATCAACTGAGCAACCTCAAATCCCAGGGCGGCGCGCCACTGCTGCCGGTGATGAGCACCTTGTGCATTGCTGCCGGTCGTAAAGACAAGGTCCGCCCAGGCGACATCCTCGGCGCGCTGACCGGTGAAGCCGGGATCCCGGGCGCCCAGGTGGGCAAGATCGCGATCTTTGACTTCCAGGCCTATGTGGCAGTGGAACGCAGCGTCGCCAAGCAGGCGTTGCAGCGTTTGAATGACGGCAAGATCAAGGGCCGCTCGTTGCGCGTGCGGATCCTGTAAAGTTCTTCGATTCAATGGAGATCCAATGTGGGAGCGGGCTTGCTCGCGAATGCGGTGTACCAGTCGCCAGATGGGTTGGCTGACAGTCCGTATTCGCGAGCAAGCCCGCTCCCACATTTCTGATTGCATTTGAGATCAATATTTTGTGAGGACACCGTTTTGCGCTCGACCGAAGTTGTGATCATTGGCGCTGGCGCCGCAGGCTTGATGTGCGCGCTGACCGCCGCCGGGCGTGGGCGCAAGGTGATGTTGATCGACCATGCGAACAAGGCCGGCAAGAAGATCCTGATGTCCGGCGGTGGCCGTTGTAACTTCACCAATATGTACACCGAGCCTGCCAACTTCCTCTCGCACAATGCGCACTTCTGCAAATCCGCCCTGGCCCGCTACACCCAGTGGGATTTCATCGGGCTGGTGGCCAAGCATGGCGTGCCGTACCACGAGAAGAAGCTCGGCCAGCTGTTCTGCGATAACAAATCCAGCGACATCCTCGGCATGCTGCTCGACGAATGCATCCAGACCGGCGTGAGCCTGCACCTGGACACCTCGATCCAGGAGATCGCCAGGCTCGACAGCGGCTACCAACTGCAGACCACCCTCGGCGAGTTGCGCTGCGAGTCCCTGGTGATTGCCACCGGTGGCCTGTCGATTCCGACCCTGGGCGCCACCGGCTTTGGTTATCAGGTGGCCAAGCAGTTCGGCCATGAACTGCTGCCGACCCGTGCAGGCCTGGTGCCGTTTACCATCACCGATCAGCTCAAGGAACTGTGTGGCGAGCTGTCCGGCACCTCGGTCGATTGCCTGGTCAGCTGCAACGACCAGAGCTTTCGCGAGAACATTTTGTTCACCCATCGCGGCCTGAGCGGGCCGGCGATTTTGCAGATCTCCTCGTACTGGGAGCCCGGCGACACGGTAGAAATCAACCTACTGCCCGACCACGACGCCCACGCCTGGCTGCAACAGCAACAGGCCGAGCGCCCCAACAGCGAGCTCAAGACCCTGCTGGGCGAGATCTTCACCAAGAAGATGGCCAACCTGCTGGCCGAGACGTGGTTTGTGTCCAAGCCGATGAAGCAGTACACCCACGCCGAACTGGCAGATATCGCTACCAAGCTGGGCAGTTGGCAATTGGTCCCGGCCGGCACCGAGGGCTACCGCACCGCCGAAGTCACCCTGGGCGGGGTGGATACGCGGGAAGTGTCGTCCAAGACCATGGAGTCGCTGAAAAGCCCCGGCCTGTACTTTATCGGCGAAGTGCTGGATGTGACCGGGCACCTGGGCGGGTTCAACTTCCAGTGGGCCTGGGCTTCGGGGTATGCGGCGGCGCAGTACGCCTGAACGGTAATGTGATCAACTGTGGGAGCGGGCTTGCTCGCGAATACGGTGGGTCAGTCAGCTCATTCAGCGACTGACACTCCGCATTCGCGAGCAAGCCCGCTCCCACATTTTGATGGGGTGTGCCAAAACAATTTTTGCTTATGAATGTGATCGCCACGCTTGCCGTGACGTCATTACTGGCTCAATTTAGCGGCATCGTCCCGGAAGACCCCAGACTTCATGTCCTCGACCTCGTTCAAGCAGTCCATGCGGCGCCTTTGGGCACTGGATAAGTTCAGTTACAGCGTACGGGTGTTTATCGCCCTCACCGGCAGCATGGCGCTGTGCTGGTATCAGGATGAAATGTCGCTGCTGATCCCGCTGTTCCTGGGGATTATCGCCAGCGCCCTGGCCGAAACCGATGACAGCTGGCAGGGCCGCCTCAATGCGCTGGCGGTGACGCTGGTGTGTTTCAGCGTGGCGGCGCTGTCGGTGGAGTTGCTGTTTCCCTACCCGTGGATTTTTGCCATCGCCATCGCCCTGGCGAGTTTCTGCCTGACCATGCTCGGCGCCCTGGGCGAGCGTTATGGCGCCATTGCCTCGGCCACTTTGATTCTGTCGGTCTACACCATGATCGGCGTGGACCAGCGCGGCGGCGCCGTCACCGACTTCTGGCACGAACCCTTGCTGCTGGTAGCCGGTGCCGCCTGGTACGGCGCGCTGTCGGTGCTGTGGCAGGCAATGTTTTCCAACCAGCCGGTGCAACAGAGCCTGGCCCGGCTGTTTCGCGAGCTGGGGCGTTACCTCAAGCTCAAGTCATCGCTGTTCGAGCCCATTCGCCAACTGGACGTCGAAGCGCGGCGCCTGGAGCTGGCGCAACAAAATGGCCGGGTGGTGGCGGCGCTCAATGCGGCCAAGGAAATCATCCTGCACCGTGTCGGCAATGGCCGGCCTGGTTCCAAGGTCAGTCGCTACCTCAAGCTGTACTTCCTGGCCCAGGACATCCACGAGCGCGCCAGTTCCTCCCACTACCCCTACAACGCCCTGGCCGAAGCCTTCTTCCACAGCGATGTGCTGTTCCGTTGCCAGCGCCTGCTGCGCCAGCAAGGCAAGGCCTGCCAGGCCCTCGCCGAGTCGATCCAGCTGCGCCAGCCGTTTGTCTATGACGCCAGCTTCGCCGAGGCCCTGGGCGACCTGAATGCCTCCCTCGAACACCTGCGCATCCAGAGCAACCCGGCCTGGCGTGGCCTGCTGCGTTCGTTGCGCGCGCTGGCGGCCAACCTGTCGACCCTCGACCGCCTGCTCAGCGACGCCAGCAACCCCGACAGCCTGGCAGATGCCAGCGACAGCAGCCTGCTGGACCGCTCGCCGCGCAACCTCAAGGAAATGTGGACGCGCCTGCGTACCCAACTGACCCCGACTTCGCTGCTGTTCCGTCACGCCCTGCGCCTGCCCCTGGCGCTGAGTGTCGGCTACGGCATGGTGCATTTGATCCACCCGTCCCAGGGCTACTGGATCATCCTCACCACCCTGTTCGTCTGCCAGCCCAACTACGGCGCCACGCGGCGCAAGCTTGGCCAGCGGATCGTCGGCACGGCCATCGGCCTGACGGTGGCCTGGGCCCTGTTCGATCTGTTCCCTAACCCCTTGGTGCAGTCGATGTTCGCCATCGCCGCCGGGCTGGTGTTCTTTATCAACCGCACCACCCGCTACACCCTGGCCACCGCCGCCATTACCCTGATGGTGCTGTTCTGCTTCAACCAGGTGGGCGATGGGTATGGGCTGTTCCTGCCGCGCCTGTTCGATACCTTGCTCGGCAGCCTGATCGCCGGGCTGGCGGTGTTCCTGTTCCTGCCGGACTGGCAAGGCCGACGCCTGAACAAAGTGCTGGCCAACACCCTGACCTGCAACAGCATCTACTTGCGCCAGATCATGCAGCAATATGCCGCCGGCAAGAGCGACGACCTGGCCTACCGCCTGGCCCGGCGCAATGCGCACAACGCCGACGCCGCGCTGTCCACCACCCTGGCCAATATGCTGATGGAGCCGGGGCACTTCCGTAAGGAAGCCGACGTTGGCTTCCGCTTCCTGGTGCTGTCCCACACCTTGCTCAGTTACCTGTCGGGGCTGGGTGCCCACCGCGACACCCAACTGCCGGCCGATGTGCGTGAGCACCTGATCGAAGGCGCGGGCAAGACCCTCGCCACGAGCATCGACGAAATCGCCAGTGGGTTGGCGAACAAACAGCCGATTGCGGTGCAGAGCGATGCCGAGGAAGCGCTGGCAGTGGAGCTGGAGCAGATGCCGGATGAGATCGACGAAGCACAGCGCCTGGTGCAGACGCAGTTGGCATTGATCTGTCGGCAACTGGGGCCGCTGCGCACGCTGGCGGCGCATTTGATCAAGGAAACCAGTGCGGCTTAGAGCCCTATCGCGAGCAAGCCCGCTCCCACATTTTGATCTGCGAATACGGGCATGCTCGCGATGGCGGCCTCAAGAACACTACATCCCGTGTTGCTTGAGAAGACGCGCATAACTGCCATCTGCCTTCATCCGGGCAATCTCCCGATCAAACCCGGCAACAATCTGCTCATGCCTGGGATTTTTCAGGCTGACCAGAATATGCAGGCTGTTCTCACTCAAGGTCTTGGGCAGGAATTCCACCGCGTTGCGCACCCTGGGTGATTCCCGCGCCAGGTGAAAACGCGCGACATACTCATCCTCGACCGTCAGCCGCACGCGCCGGGCCGCGAGCATGCGCACGGCCATGGCGAAGTTATGCACCGGGACTTTTTGCAGTTGGGGATCGGCATCGAACTCCGCCGAATAGGCGTAGCCGCGTACCACGGCGACGGGATAGTCATGCAGTTGCTGCAGGTTCTGGAACTCGATGGGATCATCACGGCGCTTGATAAAACGCACGCGGTTGAGCAGGTACTCGTCGGAAAACTGCCCCAACTGCGTACGCGCCTCGTCGTACCAGGCATTGATCAACACGTCATAACGCCCGTCGCCCACCCCCATCAACGCCCGCGCCCACGGCACCTGCTCGAAATCGCTGGCAAAGCCGGCACGCGCCAGGGCGGTGCTGACGATATCGGTGGCCAGCCCGCCATTGAGCAGGGTCGCATCGGTAAACGGCGGCCATGCATCTGCCACCAGGCGCAAACGTTCTGCGGCCACCGTCGGGACCAGCAACAGCAATACCAGCAAAGCAACGGCACGAGACAGTCGCAGCATGCTTAATGTCCTTGCACAGCGGGCAGTTCCTTGCGGGCAATGGCGTCTGGAAGAACAATGCCCAGGCACCTGACTGTAGCTTATCGCTCGCGGTGTACAGCAGATTACACAAAGAACTGAACCGCGAAAGCACTCAAAGATGGCAAATTGACGTCATTCACAAAAAATAAGGTTTCACAGGTGTTTATGCCACCCCCCAAGACAGTTGCCGGCCAGGGCATTACTATCCAGGCCAGGTCTTTATGCGAGATGGAACGATGACTGTCGATTGGGTTTGCAAGCACCACAATGATCTGGGCAAGGAACAGCTCTACGCCATTTTGCGTCTGCGGGCAGAGGTATTTGTCGTCGAGCAGAAATGCATCTACCAGGACATCGACGATCAGGATCTGGAGGGCGACACCCACCACCTGATGGCCTGGAAGGACAACCAATTGGTGGCTTACCTGCGCCTGCTGGACCCGGAGCTGCATGGCGGTGACGTGGTAATCGGCCGCGTGCTGGTGGCCGAGGCAGCCCGGGGCACTGGCCTGGGCCACCAGATGCTGGAGGAAACCCTCAAGCAGATCGACGATATCTGGCCGCAGACACCGATTTTTCTTTCAGCCCAGGCGCATTTGCAGGGGTACTACGGCAGATACGGGTTCAAGGTCGAGGGTGAGGAATACCTGGAGGATGATATTCCGCATATTGGGATGCGGCGCGCTTGAGGATGCTATCGCGGGCAAGCCCGCTCCCACAGGTTGATTGCGGTCAAATGTGGGAGTGGGCTTGCCCGCGATAGCGTCAGGCCTGCCAACCCAGTTTCAGGGATAACCCAACACCTGCTTGACCTGCACCAGGTTGCGCTCGATCCAGCCACGGTCAATCGCCCCCCAATCGCGAATCCGATAGCGCCCGGCATGATTGCGGGCGCCGTCTTCCTGCTCGAACTCGCAGACGATATCCAGGTCCGCCAATGCGGCGATGGTGTCCTGGGCCGTGCGCCGGGGCATGCCGGTCACTTCGGTCAACGCCGGGACGCTGCTGGCCAATTGGCTGTCGATCAGATACGCCACATACAGGCGGCGGTAGAAACTGCTCTTGGTCTTGCTCACATCCATGCTCGCTTCCTCTTGGTTCAATCCCGCGCTGCGCCCTGCAAGTCGCGATAGGTCAGGTACACCCGCAGGTCGAATTCCACCTGATGGTAGCCGGGCAACATATATTCGCAGAGTTTGTAGAACGCCTTGTTGTGGTCCGATTCCTTGAAGTGCGCCAGCTCGTGGACAACGATCATCTTCAGGAACTCCGGCGCCGCGTCCTTGAACAACGCGGCGATGCGGATCTCTTTCTTGGATTTGAGATTGCCGCCCTGCACCCGCGAAATCGTGGTGTGCAGGCCCAGGGCGCGATGGGTCAGGTCCAGGCGGTTGTCGAACAGCACTTTGTCGATGGCCGGTGCATTGCGCAGGTGCTCCTGCTTCAGGGCCAGGGCGTAGCTGTACAGCGCCTTGTCACTCTGCACCGCATGGCGCTCGGGGTAACGCTGGTGCAGGTAGTCGCCCAATTGATCCTTGGCGATCAATTGGCGCACTTGCTCTTGCAGGGCGGCGGGATAGGCCTGGAGGTATTTCAGCGCAGTCATGGGTTCGAACGGCAGGGGCGTGAGACCGCCAGTGTAGCGAATTCAGCAGGGGCCTGCGCGCAGCGCGAAAGGCTGCGGCCACTGGGAAATATCGTCGGCCATCAGCGACGGGGCCACCAGCGGGCCCTGGATGAATTGGCAGCCATTGGCCTGCAGCCAGTGGCATTGCTCAAGGGTTTCCACGCCCTCGGCAATCACCAGCAAGCCGAAGTGCCCACACAGCTCGATAATACTGCGAGCCAGCGCGGCCTCCCGTGGCGAGTTGAGTACGCGGGCAACCAGGCCGGGGTCGAGCTTGAGCGTGTCGAACTCCAGGTCACGCAGATGCGCCAGGGAGCAGTTGCCCGAGCCAAAGTCATCGAGGGCTATTCGCACACCCAGGCGCCGGAGTTGCTTGAGCTGCTTGGTGGACTCTTCGATATTGTGCATCAGGCTTTCTTCGGCTATTTCCACTTCCAGTTGCCGCCCCTGCAACCCATGTCGCTCCAGTGCCTGCTGCAGCTGGGTCGCCAGGTTGGGCATATTGAACTGGCTGCTACTCAGGCTCACGCTCAGCACCCAGTCATCACTCATGACCGGGGCCCAGGCCTGTCGCGCCAGCGCCACCTGGTGGAAGATCCAACTGCTGAGCTGACTGATCAGGCGCGCCTCCTCCAGCAAGGGCAGGAACAACCCGGGCGGCACATCGCCGACACTCGGGTGCTGCCAGCGCAACAAGGCTTCGACCCCGCGCAAGTGCCCGTCCACCAGGGACACCTGGGGTTGGTACACCAAGGTCACCTGCTTATGGTCGATGGCCTCGCGCACACTGCTTTCAAGCATCAGGCGCGAGCGGGCCCGGCCGTTCATTTCCTGATCGTAATAGCGATATTGCTGACGCCCGGCGCGCTTGGCTTCGTACATGGCGATATCGGCAGCGCGCAGCAGGCCGCTCAGGTCGCGGCCGCAATCGGGGAAGATGGCAATGCCGATACTGACCCCCAGCATCACCTCCAGGCCGTCCACTTGCTGGCAGATCGACACCCGCTCGATCAACTGTTCGGCAAGCTTGGCAGCCTGCTCCGGGTATTCCAGTTCCAGCAACGCGACGAACTCATCCCCACCAAGGCGGCCGAGAATGTCGCAACTGCGCAGGCACAGCGCCAATTGCTCCGAGACCCAGCGCAGTACCCGGTCGCCGGCATCGTGCCCTACGGAATCATTGACCCGCTTGAAGCCATCCAGGTCCATATACAGCAGCACCGTGGAATGCTCGCTGCGCTCGTTGCGCAACAGGATCGTCTCCACGGTCTGATAGAAACCACGCCGATTGAGCAAACCGGTGAGGGGGTCAGTGACGGCCTGGGACTCCAGTTGCTGATGCAGATGGCGCACTTGCGACATGTCCTGCACGGTCACCACCATGGCCTTCTGTTCGCGGGGCAAGGGCGCACAGGACATGGCCACCGGCAGTTGCTGGCCGGGCGCCGTGCGCAGGATCGCGTCGTGCAGGCGCCAGGTTTCACCGCGCAGGTAGCCGGTGTACAACTCGCAGGCAAACCAGTCGGGCATATGGGGTTTTTGCAGGAAGCCCAGGAACGCCTGGCCTTGCAACTCGCCCACCGTGGCGTTGAGCAGTCGCGAAATAGCCGGGTTGGCGTAGCTGATCACCCCGTCTTCGCCCACCACGAGAATGCCCTCGGCGGCGTTGTCGAGCACCGAGGCATTGAAGGCCCGGGCCAGCTCCAGGTCATGACTCAAGCGCTGCAAGGCCCGCCGGTTGCGCTGATGCTCCAGCAAGGCCTGGACCTTGGGCTTGAGGATCAGCGGGTCGAAGGGCTTGAACAGGTAGTCGATAGCGCCGCTGGCATAGCCCTCCAGCACTGCGGCGGGCGATTGCTCAGTGGCACTCAGGAAGATGATCGGGGTCATGCGGGTGCGCTGGCTGCCGCGCATCAAGCGCGCCACTTCGAAGCCGTCCATACCCGGCATCCGCACATCCAGCAGCACCAGGTCCACGTCAGTTTCGAGCAAAAGCCCCAGGGCCTCCTCGCCGGAGGCTGCCGTCACCACCTGCCAGTCGTCGCGCTGCAGGAGCGCGCGCATGCTGATCAGGTTTTCCGGGTAGTCATCGACCACCAGGAGCACTGAGCAGCCTTCGGCCGGGGTTGGAGCGCATTCCATGCTGCATCTCTTCCTTGAGGGTTCATTCCGGTCATTTTTGCGACAAAACCGGACATTCAATGTGGAGTCACTCTAGCCTTGGATCCCATAAAGCAGAAGGTGCGCCGATGCCATCATTGCGCCAAAGGCCACACAACCGACTAACGGTCAGCGCCTACAGCCCACGGATTACGGGAAGGATGGCTTTTTGACAGACCACTGGCGCCAATAAACCGCCATAAAATCATTAACAAACCGTTACCAGCCGCTTATAAAGAACGCGCCAGCCCTTGGGCCAAAGCCTTTTGACCCTTCTTTCGTACAGCAAAGGCGCACTCAATGATTGATCTGTCCACCTGGAACCTGAGCATCCCTGTTGGCACCCCGCCAGCCACCATCGACACCCCCAAACTGCTCAGTGGTTTCAATGGCAAATACTTCCAGGCCGAAGGCAGCAGCGTGCAATTCTGGTCCCCCGTCACCGGTACCCGTACCGAAAACGCCATCTACCCGCGCAGCGAACTGCGGGAAACCTATGCCGACGGCCGGCTGCGCAACTGGACCTACCCAGAGGCCGACAACTACCTGCGCGCCACCCTGGCCATCAACCAGGTGCCCTCCTCGGGCAAGATCGTGATCGGTCAGATTCACGCCTATGACAGCCAGAAACCGCTGGTCAAAGTCGAATACCAATACAAGGAAAAAAACCAGACCGGCAACATCGTCGCCAAGGTGCGCATGCGCCCCGATGACAGCAAAGGCCGGGTGATTATCGTGGCCGAGAATGTGCCCCTGCAGCGCAACTTCACCTACGTCATCCACCTGAACAAAGCCGGTCTGCTGAGCATCGAGGCCGCCAACGGCCAATGGAACGAACGCCTCGGTGCCGCCTGGGGCAAGAAGCCGTTGTACTTCAAGGCCGGCGTATATGTGCAAGACAACAGTGGCGACAGCAAGGAAGGCGGCAAGGTGACATTTGCCAAGCTGGATATTGATCACAACTGACAGTCTGATCATTCTCACGACGCTTTAGGACAGAACCGCGACCCTGGGTCTCGACTTTCTTGTAGGACAATTCGAGTATGGCGCCGCGCATGCGCAATGCTTACCTATAAGAAAGTCATGGAGACTCATCAATGCCCTTCACTCGCACCCTACTCGCCCTGTCCATGGGCATGGTTCTGCTGCAAAACCCGGCCTTCGCTGCCCCGCCCTTGTCGATGACCGACGGGGTGGCCCAGGTCAGTATCCAGGACAGCAACGCCTGGGTTGAGATCAGCAAAGCCGCGTTTGAACACAACATCCGTACCCTGCAAACCAGCCTCGCCGACAAGTCGAAAATCTGCGCCGTGCTCAAGGCCGACGCCTACGGTCACGGCATTGGCCTGCTGATGCCATCGGTGATCAAGCTCGGTGTGCCTTGCGTGGGCGTGGCCAGCAATGAAGAAGCCCGCGTCGTGCGCGAAAGCGGCTTCAAGGGTCAACTGATCCGCGTGCGTACAGCCGCCCTGAGCGAACTGGAAGCGGCGCTGCCGTACAACGTCGAAGAACTGGTGGGCAACCTCGACTTCGCCGTGCGCGCCAGCCTGATCGCCGAACATCATGGCCGCCCGCTGGTGGTACACCTGGGCCTGAACTCCAGTGGCATGAGCCGCAATGGCGTAGAAATGACCACTGCCCAGGGCCGCCGCGACGCCGTAGCCATCACCAAGGTGCCGAACCTGGAAGTGAAGGCGATCATGACCCACTTCGCCGTCGAAGACGCCGCCGACGTACGCACCGGTCTCAAGGCCTTCAACGAGCAGGCCAATTGGCTGATCAACGTCGCCCAACTGGACCGCAGTAAAATCACCCTGCACGCGGCCAACTCCTTCGCCACCCTGGAAGTGCCCGAGTCCCGCCTGGACATGGTACGCCCCGGCGGCCTGCTGTTTGGCGACACCGTGCCGTCGTTTACCGAATACAAGCGGGTGATGCAGTTCAAATCCCACGTAGCCTCGGTCAACAGCTACCCGAAAGGCAACACCGTCGGCTACGACCGCACCTACACCCTGAAGCGCGATTCAAAACTGGCCAACATCACCGTGGGCTATTCCGACGGCTATCGCCGGGCGTTCACCAATAAAGGCATCGTGCTGATCAACGGGCATCGGGTGCCGGTGGTGGGCAAGGTGTCGATGAACACGCTGATGGTGGATGTGACGGATGTGCCAACCGTGAAGAGCGGGGATGAGGTGGTGCTGTTTGGCAAGCAGGGGAATGTCCAGACCACCCAGGCGGAGGTAGAGGATATCAATGGGGCGTTGTTGGCTGACCTTTATACGGTGTGGGGGAATTCAAACCCCAAAATACTGGTCGATAAATAAGCCGAACACCATCCAAATGTGGGAGCGGGCTTGCCCGCGATGAGGGCGTATCAGTCATCCATTTATCGACTGATACACCGCTATCGCGGGCAAGCCCGCTCCCACACTGGTTTGTAGGCGGCCTCAAATAGCGAGCACAAAAAACCCGCATCTCTGCGGGCTTTTTATTAACACCTGAGGCTTAGTTGACCTTAGCGTTCAACTCACCTTTCAAATACCGCTGATACATCGCTTCCAACGACACCGGCTTGATCTTCGAAGCATTACCGGCCGTGCCGAACGCTTCGTAACGCGCAATACATACATCACGCATCGCAGTCACAGTGGCGCCGAAGAACTTACGCGGGTCAAACTCGCTCGGGTTGGTGGCCATCAGGCGACGCATCGCACCGGTGGAAGCCAGGCGCAGGTCGGTGTCGATGTTGACCTTGCGCACGCCGTGCTTGATGCCTTCGACGATTTCTTCAACCGGTACTCCGTAGGTTTCTTTGATGTCGCCGCCGTACTGGTTGATGATCGCCAGCCACTCTTGCGGTACCGAGGAAGAACCGTGCATCACCAGGTGGGTGTTGGGGATGCGCTTGTGGATTTCCTTGATGCGGTCGATGGCCAGCACGTCGCCGGTAGGCGGCTTGGTGAACTTGTACGCGCCGTGGCTGGTGCCGATGGCGATGGCCAGGGCGTCGACCTGGGTGCGCTTGACGAAGTCAGCGGCTTCTTCCGGGTCGGTCAGCATCTGGCTGTGATCCAGCACGCCTTCGGCGCCGATCCCGTCTTCTTCACCGGCCATGCCGGTTTCCAGGGAGCCCAGGCAGCCCAGCTCGCCTTCTACCGAAACGCCGCAGGCATGAGCCAGGGCCACGGTTTGTTGGGTCACGCGCACGTTGTAGTCGTAGTCGGTCGGAGTCTTGCCGTCTTCGCCGAGGGAGCCGTCCATCATCACCGAGCTGAAGCCCAGTTGGATGGAGCGCTGGCATACGTCAGGGCTGGTGCCGTGGTCCTGGTGCATGCACACCGGGATGTGTGGGAATTCTTCGATTGCCGCGAGGATCAGGTGACGCAGGAACGGTGCGCCGGCGTATTTGCGGGCACCGGCCGAAGCCTGGACGATCACTGGGGAGTCGGTCTTGTCAGCGGCTTCCATGATGGCGCGCATCTGCTCAAGGTTGTTGACGTTAAAGGCTGGGACGCCGTAGCCGAACTCGGCTGCGTGGTCCAGCATTTGACGCATGCTGATAAGTGCCATTGTGTCTCTCTCCCGGTCGAGGGTCGTTAATCGTGCAAGCCTGCCGTAGCGGCGGCTGCTATTCAAGTTATTGCAGATCAAGGGGTTGAGCCTTGGCCTGCTGAATCGTTATTGCAGGGTGCGGTTCGCAATCTTTATCGAATTGGAACCGGATCCCATGTGCTCTGTATTACTGGGCCTTGCAGCCCCGGCCGATCAAATCATCGGTGGCAACCCAGTAAACCAGGCCTTCCTCACCTTTTGTGTGAAACGCCAGTTGCTCATTGCTGTACAGCGCGCCGGAAGCGGCCACATCTTCCTTGAGGCGATACACCAGGTCGGAGCCGCCGAGGCGCACATCCACCTGCTTGTGGTCGGTATCAACAAACCGCCAGTTCACCTGGGCCTGGCTGTCGCATACCCAGGTTGTCCATGGTTCTTGCTGCGCTGGTGCCTTGTTGAACATGTTCAGGTTGGCACAACCGGCCAATAGAGCCAGTGCTGCCAGGGCGATAACGCCTTTCATTGCCAATCCTCGAACGGCGGCCCGAGGCCGCCACTGCTGTCGGTTAGTGAATCAGACCCATCAAGGGCAACCCTGTTCCTTACCTTTGGGCGGGGAATCGTATTTCTCCAGCCCGTCGGGCCCTATGCGCTTGCTGATCACCGGCATGGTTTCAGCCTGCCAGTCGGCCTGGTAGCAGCCCTTGTGCGGTGCAGCCCCTGGGGCGTCGTCTGCCGGCGCCTTGGGCGCGCTGCCGCAGCCAGCCAACAGGCCTGCTGCAATCACCAGCGCGAATGGCTTGATCATGGGAATGCTCCTTTTCCAGGCTGCGGGTCTCAGCCCTTGGCTCGACTTTCCAGCACTTCAACGGCTGGCAGGACCTTGCCTTCGACAAACTCAAGGAACGCGCCACCACCGGTAGAAATGTAGGAGATCTGCTCAGCAACGCCATACTTGTCGATGGCCGCCAGGGTGTCGCCACCGCCGGCAATGGAGAATGCCGAGCTTTCAGCAATCGCCTTGGCCAGCACTTTGGTGCCGTTGCCGAACTGGTCGAACTCGAACACACCGACCGGGCCGTTCCACAGGATAGTCCGGGAGGCTTTCAGCAGCTCGGCGAAGTTGGCCGCCGTTTGCGGGCCGATATCCAGGATCATGTCGTCAGCCGCCACATCTGCGATCAGCTTGACGGTCGCTTCGGCGCTTTCGGCAAATTCCTTGGCAACCACCACGTCAACCGGCAGCGGTACGCTGACCTTGGCCGCGATGGCACGGGCGGTGTCCAACAGGTCCGGCTCGTACAGCGACTTGCCTACCGGATGGCCAGCAGCGGCCAGGAAGGTATTGGCAATGCCGCCGCCCACGATCAGTTGGTTGCAGATCTGGCTCAGGCTGTTGAGCACGTCCAGCTTGGTCGACACCTTGGAACCGGCCACGATGGCAGCCATTGGCTGGGCTGGTGCGCCCAGGGCCTTGCCCAGTGCATCCAGCTCGGCAGCCAGCAACGGGCCAGCAGCGGCCAGCTTGGCGAACTTGGCCACGCCATGGGTCGAACCCTCGGCGCGGTGCGCGGTGCCGAAGGCGTCCATCACAAACACGTCGCACAGCGCAGCATATTGCTGGGCCAGTTCGTCGCTGTTCTTCTTCTCGCCTTTGTTGAAGCGCACGTTTTCGAACAGCACGATGTCGCCGGCCTTGACGTCAACGCCGCCCAGGTAGTCAGCCACCAGCGGCACTTCGCGGCCCAGGGCCTTGCTCAGGTAATCGGCTACAGGCTTGAGGCTGTTTTCGGCGGAGAACTCACCTTCGGTCGGACGACCCAGGTGGGAGCAGACCATCACGGCCGCGCCTTTTTCCAGGGCCAGCTTGATGGTCGGCAGCGAAGCCAGGATTCGCGCATCGCTGGTGACTACACCGTCCTTGACTGGGACGTTGAGGTCTTCGCGAATCAGTACGCGCTTACCTTGCAGATCGAGGTCGGTCATCTTCAACACGGTCATGGTCGCAGTTCCTGAATTACTTGATTTTGAAGGGCTAATTTTGAAGAAGCGATGTGCAGATAATGCTCCGCAACATCCAGCATGCGGTTGGCAAAGCCCCATTCGTTATCGAACCAGGCCAGGATATTCACCAGCCTGGGGCCGGAAACGCGGGTCTGGCTGGCATCGACGATGGCCGAATGCGGGTCGTGGTTGAAATCACAACTGGCGTGCGGCAACTCGGTGTACGCCAGCAGGCCTTTGAGCGGGCCGCTGGTGGCAGCCTCGCGCAGGATCCGGTTGACCTCGCTGGCGTCGGTGTCGCTGACAGTCTGCATGGTGATATCCAGGCACGACACGTTCACCGTCGGCACGCGCACTGCTTTGGCCTGGATTCGCCCGGCAAGTTCCGGCAGCAGGCGTTCAATACCACGAGCCAGGCCGGTGGACACCGGAATCACCGACTGGAACGCCGAGCGGGTACGGCGCAGGTCTTCATGGTGATAGGCGTCAATCACCGGCTGGTCGTTCATCGCCGAGTGAATAGTGGTAATCGACACATACTCCAGGCCAATCGCCTGGTCCAGCAGGCGCAACAACGGCACACCGCAGTTGGTGGTGCAGGAGGCGTTGGACACCAGCAACTCGTCACCGGTCAGGCAGTCCTGGTTGACCCCATAGACGATAGTGGCGTCGACATCCGCCTCGCTGGCCATCGGCTGGGAAAACAACACGCGCGGCGCGCCGGCGTCGAGGAACCGCTGGCCATCGGCCCGGGTGTGGTAGGCCCCGGAGCATTCCAGCACCAGGTCGACGCCCAGCGCCGCCCAGTCGATGCCCTCGGGCGTGGCACTGCGCAAAACCTTCACGCAGTTGCCATTGATATGCAGACAATCGCCGTCGATCCGCACTTCGCCGGGGAACCGGCCGTGGGTGGAGTCGAAGCGCGTCAGGTATTCGATGCTGGCCATGTCGGCCAGATCGTTGATGGCGACAATTTCAAACCCGGCCGCCGCCCCTCGCTCGAACAGCGCACGCAAGACGCAACGACCAATCCGGCCGTAGCCGTTGAGTGCAACTTTGTAGGGACGGGGTTGAGGCATGGGGTTCTCGATCAATGTTCGTTCAGTGTTGAATGTTCCATCGCTATCGCGGGCAAGCCCGCTCCCACATTAGACCGAGATCCAAATGTGGGAGCGGGCTTGCCCGCGATGGCGCCAGTACAGACAACGCAGACTGACTTAGTCTTCCAGCAGCTCTTCAGCCTGACCCAGGATGTTTTCCAGGGTGAAACCGAACTCTTCGAACAACGCTGGCGCCGGCGCCGACTCACCGTAGGTGGTCATGCCGATCACGCGACCTTCCAGGCCCACGTACTTGTACCAGTAGTCGGCATGCGCCGCTTCGATGGCAATACGCGCGCTGACCTGCAACGGCAGGACCGATTGCTTGTAGTCGGCGTCCTGGGCTTCGAACACGCTGGTGCACGGCATGGACACAACGCGCACGTTACGGCCTTGGGCGGTCAGCTTGTCGTAGGCCTGAACGGTCAGGCCCACTTCGGAACCGGTGGAGATCAGGATCAGCTCCGGCTCACCGATGCAGTCCTTGAGCACGTAGCCACCACGGCTGATGTCGGCGATCTGCGCGTCAGTACGCACCTGGTGTTGCAGGTTCTGACGGGAGAAGATCAGCGCCGAAGGGCCATCCTTGCGCTCGATCGCGTGCTTCCAGGCCACCGCGGATTCCACCGCGTCGGCTGGGCGCCAGCAATCCAGGTTCGGCGTGGTGCGCAGGCTGGTCAGTTGCTCGACCGGCTGGTGCGTCGGGCCGTCTTCGCCGAGGCCGATGGAGTCGTGGGTGTACACATGGATCACACGCTTCTTCATCAGCGCGGCCATGCGTACGGCATTGCGCGCGTATTCCATGAACATCAGGAAGGTCGCGCCGTAAGGCACCAGGCCGCCGTGCAGGGCAACGCCGTTCATGATGGCGCTCATGCCGAACTCGCGCACGCCGTAGTACATGTAGTTGCCGCTGGCGTCTTCAGCCGAGACACCTTTGCAGCCTTTCCACAGGGTCAGGTTGGAACCGGCCAGGTCAGCCGAACCGCCGAGGAACTCAGGCAGCAACGGGCCAAAGGCGTTCAGGGTGTTCTGGCTGGCCTTACGGCTGGCGATGGTCTCGCCCTTGGCCGCGACTTCGGCGATGTAGGCCGAGGCTTTTTCCGAGAAATCAGCAGGCAGGTCACCGGCCAGGCGGCGTACCAGTTCGTTGGCCAGCTCCGGGAACTCTGCGGAGTAGGCCGCAAAACGCTGGTCCCACTCGGCTTCTGCGGCGCGACCGGCTTCCTTGGCGTCCCACTCGGCGTAGATATCAGCCGGGATTTCGAACGGGCCATGGTTCCACTTCAGCGCTTCACGGGTCAGGGCGATTTCCGCGTCACCCAATGGGGCGCCGTGGCAGTCTTCCTTGCCTTGCTTGTTCGGCGAACCGAAGCCGATGGTGGTCTTGCAGCAGATCAGGGTCGGCTGTTCGCTTTTGCGCGCGGTTTCGATGGCGGTCTTGATCTCTTCCGGATCATGGCCGTCAACATTGCGGATCACCTGCCAGTTGTAGGCTTCGAAACGCTTTGGCGTGTCGTCGGTGAACCAGCCTTCGACTTCGCCGTCGATGGAGATGCCGTTGTCATCGTAGAAAGCAATCAGCTTGCCCAGGCCCAGGGTGCCGGCCAGGGAGCTGACTTCATGGGAAATGCCTTCCATCATGCAGCCATCACCCAGGAACACGTAGGTGTGGTGGTCGACAACATTGTGGCCAGGACGGTTGAACTGCGCCGCCAGGACTTTTTCTGCCAGGGCGAAGCCCACCGCATTGGCCAGGCCTTGGCCCAGGGGACCGGTGGTGGTCTCGACGCCTGGGGTGTAGCCGAATTCCGGGTGGCCCGGGGTGCGGCTGTGCAGTTGGCGGAACTGCTTGAGGTCGTCGATGGACAGGTCATAGCCGGTCAGGTGCAGCAACGAATAGATCAACATCGAGCCATGGCCGTTGGACAGCACGAAGCGGTCGCGATCGGCGAACGACGGGTTGCTCGGGTTGTGTTTCAGGTAGTCACGCCAAAGTACCTCGGCGATATCCGCCATGCCCATTGGGGCACCGGGATGGCCGCTGTTGGCTTTTTGCACGGCATCCATGCTGAGGGCACGAATGGCGTTGGCACGCTCACGACGGCTGGGCATCGCTGATCTCCTGGAGGTTGAATAAAAGAAACGGAAAAAAGGACCGGCATTTTCCCTCAGCCAAGGCCTCAGGGGCAATGACAGATACCGACTTATGTAGGTTTTTCCTGTGGTTTGGACTGCATTGGCGGCAAGAACACTTCCCGCCGTTCGTCTAAAGGTTATAGCGCCTGCTTATAACCACCGATTATCGACCAATATCAAAACTTTTTGATATTGGTCTTGCGAGGATTTGACCTCATCACTAGACTGCTGGCCTTATGAACTTACCTGCGCCTTCCATTCGCCCCGACGATTGCGATGAGCTGGCGGCCCTGTGCAAGGCCGGCGGTGATCCGCTGCGCCTGAATGTACTGCGCGCCCTGGCCAACGACTCGTTTGGTGTGCTGGAACTGGCGCGGATCTTTGCCATTGGCCAGTCCGGTATGAGCCACCACTTGAAAGTGCTGGCCCAGGCCCACCTGGTGGCCACCCGCCGTGAAGGCAATGCGATTTTTTACCGTCGCGCCCTGCCCCACACCGATTTGCTGGGTGGCAAGCTGCACGCTGCATTGCTCGAAGAAGTGGACAACCTGGCCCTGCCGGCTGACGTGCAGTCGCGGATCGCCCAGGTCCACGGGCAACGCGCTGCGGCCAGCCAGGACTTTTTCTCCCGGGTGGCAGACAAGTTCCGCGCCCAGCAGGACCTGATTGCCGGGCTGCCTCAATACCGCGAAAGCGTATTGGCGCTGCTCGACAAGCTGAGCTTCAACCCAGGTGCCACGGCGCTGGAAGTCGGCCCGGGCGACGGCGGGTTCCTGCCGGACCTGGCACGACGCTTCCACCAGGTGACGGCGCTGGACAACAGCCCGGCCATGCTGGAACTGGCGCGCCAGCTGTGCGAGCGCGAACAATTGGGCAACGTCCGCCTGCAACTGGCCGATGCCTTGAATGAGGTCGGGCTGCAAGCCGATTGCGTGGTGTTGAACATGGTTCTTCACCATTTTGCCGCGCCGGCCGATGCTCTCAGGCAGATGACCGGTTTGCTGCAACCGGGTGGCAGCCTGCTAGTAACTGATTTATGCAGCCACAACCAGAGTTGGGCCAGGGAGGCCTGCGGTGATCTATGGTTGGGGTTTGAACAGGACGATCTGGCCCGTTGGGCCACCGCTGCGGGACTCGTTCCCGGGGAAAGCCTGTATGTAGGCTTACGTAATGGTTTCCAGATTCAGGTCCGCCACTTTCAGCGGCCAACTGGCGACACTCACCATCGGTAAATATCAGGAAAACATCGAGATGAGCGAATATTCCCTTTTCACCTCCGAGTCCGTGTCTGAAGGGCATCCGGACAAAATCGCCGACCAGATTTCTGATGCGGTGCTGGACGCCATCATTGCTGAAGACAAGTTCGCCCGCGTGGCGTGCGAGACGCTGGTGAAAACGGGCGTGGCGATCATCGCCGGTGAAGTCACCACGTCGGCCTGGGTCGACCTGGAGCAGATCGTCCGTGACGTGATCACCGACATCGGCTACACCAGCTCTGACGTCGGCTTCGACGGCGCGACCTGCGGCGTGATGAACATCATCGGCAAGCAGTCGCCCGACATCAACCAGGGTGTCGACCGCGCCAAGCCAGAAGACCAGGGCGCCGGCGACCAGGGCCTGATGTTCGGCTACGCCAGCAACGAAACCGACGTGCTGATGCCTGCACCGATCACCTTCTCGCACCAATTGGTCAAGCGCCAGGCCGAGGCCCGTAAATCCGGGCTGCTGCCTTGGCTGCGCCCGGACGCCAAGTCCCAGGTGACCTGCCGTTACGAAGGCGGCAAAGTGGTGGGCATCGACGCGGTGGTGTTGTCGACCCAGCACAATCCGGAAGTCTCCTACAAAGACCTGCGCGAAGGTGTGATGGAGCTGATCGTCAAGCACGTGCTGCCTGCCGAACTGCTGAGCAAGGACACCCAGTTCCACATCAACCCGACCGGCCAGTTCATCATCGGCGGCCCGGTGGGCGACTGCGGCCTGACCGGGCGCAAGATCATCGTCGACAGCTACGGCGGCATGGCCCGTCACGGCGGTGGCGCGTTCTCCGGCAAGGATCCCTCCAAGGTTGACCGCTCGGCAGCCTATGCCGGTCGTTACGTGGCCAAGAACATCGTCGCCGCTGGCCTGGCCGAGCGTTGCGAGATTCAGGTGTCCTACGCCATTGGTGTGGCCCAGCCTACGTCGATCTCGCTGAACACCTTCGGCACCGGCAAGATCAGCGATGACAAGATCGTCAAGCTGGTGCGTGAGATCTTCGACCTGCGTCCGTACGCAATCACCACCATGCTCGACCTGCTGCACCCGATGTATCAGGAAACCGCGGCCTACGGCCACTTCGGTCGTACCCCTGAACAGAAGACCGTCGGCGACGACACCTTCACCACGTTCACCTGGGAAAAAACCGACCGCGCCGACGACCTGCGCACCGCTGCCGGTCTGTAATCGCAGCACGTAGTACCCAAAGCCCCACCGGGTTTTCCCCGGTGGGGCTTTTTGTTGCGCTTTTTTGCGGGCGGGGGTTAGCGCGACGGCGAACCTGGCAAATAGTTCACATTTATTGGATCCAAACCTTGCAGGCTAAATGATGGCCCACTAGAATTCGCGCCCTCCCGAGCCCTTAACCACATTGGATACTGCACTGCGCCTGCTCGGGACAGCCAAGTGCGCAGGCAATCGAACATTGAGGTTTTTCATGCGTATTTCCACCTTCGCTCCTGCTGCCGTACTGCTCAGCCTGTTCGCCCTGCCAGTGCAAGCCGCTGACCTGAGCGGCCTGACTGGCGCCCTGACTTCCCAACTGGGCGGCGCTACCGGCAACTGCGAAAAACAGAGCCAGGAGCTGCAAGCAAAAGTCGACGCCGCCAAAGCCAATGGCGAAGACCTGAAAGTGAAGGCCATGCAGGCAGCACTGGACCAGGTAAACAAAGGTTGCAAAAAAGTCGGCGAGTCCCAAGGCAAGCTCGACGAAACCGCGCAAAAGCAGCAGGCCAAGGCTGACAGCAACGACACCGTGAAAGCCCTGGGCGGTCTGTTCAAGTAAGCAGAAACACCCGGTAAAAAGCCTCGCGCCTGCGGGGCTTTTTTATGGGCGTTTGCTTGCTTTAGGCTGGGCGCCCCTTCAGAGCAAGGATGCTCATGATGACACCACGCCTGCTGACCTACCTGCTATTGATGCTCTTCCCTATCGTCGCTTGGGCGCAGGGCTGCCCGGACTGGCAAGCCGACAAGGCCCGGGACGAAATCACCGCCCTGCAACGACAGATCGACCTGTGGGACGACAGCTACCACCGACTCGGCCAATCCCTGGTCAGCGACGAGCTCTATGACCAGGCCCGCATGCGCCTGGAGCAATGGCGGGCTTGCTTTGCGCAGACGCCGTCACCTGCGCAAAATCCCCTGGCCAGCTCGCGGGGCACTGTCGCCCATCCCGTCCCGCACACGGGCCTTGAAAAGTTGGTCAACGACCGCGCCGTGGCAGACTGGATCGGCACACGCAGCGACCTTTGGATACAACCCAAGGTCGATGGGGTGGCCGTGAGCCTGGTCTATCGTGGGGGCCGCCTGGCCCAGGTGATCAGCCGCGGCGACGGCCTGTTCGGCCATGACTGGACGGCCTCGGCCCGCAAGATCCCCGGCCTTGTGCAACAACTGCCCGAGGCCATCGACCTGCTCTTGCAGGGCGAGCTGTACTGGCGCCTGGACACCCATATACAAGGGGAGACGGGCGGCATGAATGCCCGCAGCAAAATCTCCGGGCTGATGAACCGCCAACACCTCAATGACGCCGACGCCGCCGGCATCGGCCTGTTTGTCTGGGCCTGGCCGCAAGGGCCGGCGGACCTCAAGCAGCAGTTGGACACCCTTGCACACTGGGGTTTTACCGACAGCCGTCGCTACAGCCAGCCCATCGACACCTTCGAGCAGGCCCGTCACTGGCGAGCGTTCTGGCATGGGCACCCTTTGCCCTTCGCCACTGATGGCGTGGTGCTGCATCAAAGCCAGCGCGCCCCGGCCGAACGCTGGCAGGCCAGTACGCCTTACTGGGCTGTTGCCTGGAAATACCCGGTCATCACAGCCCTGGCCCATGTGCGCCAGGTGCAGTTCAAGATCGGCCGCACCGGCCGTATCACCCCGATCCTGGAGCTGCACCCGGTAATGCTCGACGATCGCCAGATCAAGCGCGTCAGCATCGGCTCGTTGAAACGCTGGCAACAACTCGATATCCGGCCCGGCGACCAGGTGTCCATCAGCCTTGCCGGCCAAGTGATTCCCAGGCTCGACCAGGTCATCCTGCGCAGCTATCCACGGGTCGATGTCGCGGCCCCGGTGGCGGGCGACTTCCATCACCTGAGCTGCTTGCGTCTGGCCCCGGCCTGCGAGGAGCAACTGCTGGCCCGACTGACCTGGCTCAGTGGCAAGCAGGGGCTGGATCTGCCCCACATTGGCCGCGAGACCTGGAACTCCTTGATCCAGGCCGGTCAAATCAGCGGTTTGGTGGATTGGTTGAACCTTGATGAGACAGAGCTTGCTACCATTGACGGATTCGGCGACCGCAGCACGACGCGCCTGCTTGCGAGCCTGCAGACCGCACGTCAGCGACCGTTCGCTCAATGGCTGATGGCGCTGGGGGTTCCACCGACCGCCCGCAATAACCTGGTGGGTGGCTGGCATGCCCTGGCCGCCCGCGACACGCAAGCCTGGCAGGCCGAGGCAGGAATCGGCCCGGGACGCGCGGCGCAGTTGAGCGCCTTTTTTCGCGACCCTCAGGTGGTGGCCATGAGCGAAACACTACGGGCTGCCGGGATCGACGGTTTTTAGGCCCGGCCCGCTACATTCATCGGTACCGGCAGAAATCATCCTGCCCACCTGACAACGATCTTGTTTATTTTGGAGTTTTTATGAAGTTTCTTGCACCGCTTGCCCTGTTGACCGTCACCAGTTTTCTGACCACTCCCTTGCTGGCTGCCGAGACAGCCCCGCAACTGACCGGTTGCGCTGCCAAGCGCCAGGCCATCAGCCTGCAGATCGAACAAGCCAAGGCCCATGGCAACAGTGAGCAACAAGCCGGTCTGGAAAAAGCCTTGAGCGAAGTCACCGCCCACTGCACCGACGCCTCCCTGAAAAAGGAACGCGAGAACAAGGTGCTGGATGCCAAGCACGAAGTCAGCCGTCGTCAGGCTGACCTCGACAAGGCCATGAAAAAAGGCGACTCCGAGAAGATCAACAAGCGTAAGGACAAGCTCGCCGAGTCGCGCAAAGAGCTTCAGCAAGCCCTCGACGACCTGGACAAGTAAGACGCATCCGACCGAGCCTCAATGGTCGCGAAACTGCTTATGACAGGCGCTGCACGCATCTTCGACTTTCTGCACGGCCGGCTTCAGGTCACTGGCTTTGTACGGCTGCACCTGACTGGCGATCACCAACTCACCGGTGGCCGCCTCAAGGTTGCGCGCCAGTTCCTGGAACTGGGCCTGTTTCTGCCATACATCGTCCTTGGCACTGGTGTGATCTTCTTCGCGCACCGTTGGAAAGTGCTTCCACGGCTCATGGGACAGGGTGTCGAGCTTGACCGCACCCTCGGCAAATTTCGCCCCGTCGAACGGAATACGGCCGCGCAGCATGCCACCCAGGTCTTCGCCGGTCTTGAGCATCTGCTTGAAGATGGCCTTGCGCTGGCCCAATGGCGAGTTCGGATCCACGCCGCCGCAGGCGGTCAGCGTCAAAGCGGCCAGCAATACAACAGTCAGTTTTTTAAAAGTCATGGTGGCTCAGGGTCACGGGAAACGGCGGCCAGTATCCCCGCCCCGCCCGGAAAGACCAATAGCCCTATTAATAATATGGACGCTTGTGCCGTAATCGGTACCGGCTACCGCCTTGGGAATTACTTGCATGAATAACCTGTTGAACCCCTGGAGCCGCCGACTGGCATGGGCTCTGCCGATGATCGCGCTGCTCGCCGGATGCGACGGTGGCAACGCCCCGGCCCCCAAGCCCGAGCCGGAAAAACCCCACGCCGTGGCGACCTATGTCAGCGCCACCTGGGAAGCCCTGCCGGAAGTTTCGGACACTGACCTGCAAGCCGGCTTCGAATCCTGGCGCAGTGCCTGCCAACGCCTGAAGAACGATCCGGTGTGGGGCACCACCTGCGCTGCCGCGGCCAATGTGCCGGGCAATGCCGGTGATATCCGGGGTTTCCTCAAGCAACAGCTGGACGTGTATGGCTTGCGCTCGGCAGACAACACGCCCAATGGCTTGATCACCGGCTACTACGAACCGGTCTACCCCGGCAGCCTTACCGAAACCAAGACCGCCCATGTTCCTGTGTACGGGGTGCCGGACGACCTGATCATCGTCAACCTGGAAAGCATCTACCCGGAGCTCAAGGGCAAACGCCTGCGTGGGCGCCTGGAAGGGCGGGTACTCAAGCCCTATGACGATGCCGGCACCCTCAACCAGCAAGGCTCCAGCGCCAAGCCCATCGCCTGGCTGACCCATCCGATGGACCTGCAATTCCTGCAAATCCAGGGTTCGGGCCGCATCCAGTTGGCGAACGGTCGTCAACTGCGCGTGGGCTATGCCGACCAGAACGGTTTCCCCTACCGCCCTATCGGCCGCTGGCTGGTGGAGCAAGGCGAGTTGAAGAAAGAAGAAGTGAGCATGGGCGCCATCAGTGCCTGGGCCAAGGCCCATCCCGAGCGGATCCCGGAGTTACTGGCGAGCAACCCCAGCTACGTGTTCTTCAGCACCCGGCCCGACAGCAATGAAGGCCCGCGCGGCTCGCTGAACGTACCGCTGACCGCAGGCTACAGCGTGGCCGTGGACCGCAAGGTGATCCCACTGGGCAGCCTGCTGTGGTTGTCCACCACCCGCCCCGATGGCGCACCGATCGTACGGCCGGTAGCGGCCCAGGATACGGGGGGCGCGATTGTCGGCGAGGTGCGTGCCGACCTGTTCTGGGGCACGGGTGATGCAGCGGGCGAGCTGGCCGGGAACATGAAGCAGCAAGGCCAGATCTGGATGCTGTGGCCCAAGGGTGCGGCGCTGCCTCAAGTGCCGGACGCGCCTTTGTAGGAACCGGTTTACCGACGATGGCGGTTTCAAATCCGCCATCGCTGGCATGCCAGCTCCCACAAGGGTTGGCTGCGTGCCTTAGATCGAAACGAAGAAGAAGCTTGCAATCAACGCCATGCCCACGAACCACACCAGCGAACGCAAGATCGCCCAGTCCGCCAGGTAGCAGATGATGTACAGCAGGCGGCTGGTGATAAACAGCACCGCCAGTACGTTGATGGTCACCAGTTCCGCGTTGCCCGCAAGGTGGGCAATGATCACCGCTGCGGCAAACGCCGGGGTCACTTCAAAGCTGTTGAGCTGTGCGCTATGGGCGCGTTTGGCAAAGCCTTCGAGGGTTTCCAGGAAGGCCCGGGGGTCGTGGTTCTGCCGGGGCCCGAATTTGCCACCACTGAACTTGGCCACGCCAGTACACAGGTAAGGCAGAAAAATTGCGATCAACACACACCAGAAAGCAACAGTCATCACTCATTCCTTTTTTAGTTTTATCCGCTGGTTAGAGTTTCATCACGAGCATGCCGATCAGTACCAACCCACAGGCTAAGAGCCGGGAGCGGCCGAAAGGTTCTTTCAGGTAACGCATACCGAACAACACCACCAGGATCACGCTGACTTCTCGCAGCGCGGCGGCCTCGGCAATTGAGCCCAACTGCATGGCCCAAAGCACCAGAGCGTAGCTCAACAACACGCACAACCCCACGCTCAGCCCCAACCGCCATTGCGTGCGCCAAAACAGGCTGAACGCCGCGCGCTTGCGCACCATGGCCAGCAGGGGAAAGGGCCAGGCACTGAGCAGGGTCAGCCATACCAGATAGTCCAACGGGTGCGACCAGCGCCGCAGCGCCTGGCCATCAAGGAAGGTGTAGCAGCCGATGCACAGGCCGATCAGCGCGACCACCGGCAACATCGACCAGGGCAGCCGCTCCCCGCCACCGCCCTGCCAAAGCAGGCACAGCATGCCGAACGGGATCAGCAGGATGCCGACAATCTGCTGGGTACTGAGCACTTCCCCGGCAAACACCAGGGTCAACGCCAGCACCACCAGCGGTGATAAGCCGCGCATCAGCGGATACACCAGCCCCAGGTCGCCAACGCGGTAGGCCTGGATCAGCAGGTAGCGATAGAGCAACTCGAACAAGGCCGATGCGATGATCCACGGCCAGATTTCCAGGGGCGGCAACGACACAAATCCCACTGCCAGCAGAACAAACAACAGGGCCACGCTGTCCATGCAGGCGATCACCAACAGGCGCTCGCCGCTGAACTTGATCAAGGTGTTCCACGTCGCATGCAACAGCGCCGCTACCAGCACCAAGGCTGTCGCAACCACAGGGAGCCCCTTGTCAGAATGGCCAGATTTGATTCGTCATGTGTCAGCACCCTGCACGCTTATGTGGGTTTCCGCTTTATCGGCCTGCCACCCACCATCGGTGGATAAGGTTTAGTCTCACTGGCGTCGACTTTTTCAGGTCTGGATACAGGCTACACCCGTCTAGACACCACAGCCTTAGCTGCTCACTATGTAAATATATATATTATATAAACACTAAATGAGTCAGCAGTCATGCCACCTCTTGAACATGAACTTGATATCCAGCAACTGCGAGCTAGTGCTGAAGCCGCTGGCCAACTACTGAAAGCGCTGGCAAACCCTGAACGATTGCTCCTCCTCTGCCAGTTGTCGCAGGGCGAGCTAAATGTTACCGATTTAGAGGCCTTGTCAGGCATTCAGCAACCTACGTTGTCTCAGCAACTCGCGGTGCTACGTCGCAAGGAGATGGTGGAAACGCGACGGGCAGGAAAGCAAGTCTATTACCGAATCAGCAGCTCTGTAGCGCTCGCGGTGATCCATGTCCTTTATCAGCACTTCTGTGCAGGAGATGCAAAATGAGCATTGATTGGATCAACTTTACGCCTTGGACTTCCGTAGGCGGAGGGGCCTTGATAGGGCTGGCGGTTAGCTTGTTTGTTCTCGCAAATGGCCGTATCGCAGGAATCAGTGGCTTGATTGGAAGCGTGATGCATTTTGGCAGTGAAGGCTGGAGCGAAAAGGCGCTATTTCTTCTTGGCCTGGTGATGGCGCCATTGTTGTGGGGGGCGTTTACCGTATTGCCGGAAATCGAGATCAAGGCAGAGTGGCCGGCCCTGATTATCGCAGGCCTGCTCGTCGGTGTGGGAACTCGCTACGGCTCCGGTTGTACAAGCGGTCATGGTGTTTGTGGGATCTCTCGATTGTCTCCCCGCTCCATTGCAGCAACGATCTGCTTTATGTTCGCAGGCATTGCAACGGTGTACATCATTCGTCATGTGGTGGGAGCATGAAGATGATCAAGTCGAGCGCATTTTTTGCAGGGCTGATCTTCGGCCTGGGTCTACTCCTGGCAGGCATGGCGAACCCCGCCAAGGTATTGGCTTTTCTTGATGTGGCCGGGGCCTGGGATCCGTCACTCGCACTGGTGATGGGAGGAGCTATCGCAGTGGCGGTTATTCCCCTGAGTTGGGCGCGCAAGAACAAGCGATCGTTGCTAGGTGCCCCCATGCAGTTACCGATTAGCCGAGAGTTGGATACCCGCTTGATTGGCGGCAGCCTGGTGTTCGGTATAGGTTGGGGAGTTGCGGGGATCTGCCCTGGGCCAGCCGTCGCTATTCTGCTTACGGGGCATGGGCAAATCATCATATTCGTATTGGCCATGTTGGCCGGTATGTACGTGTTCTCTCTATTGGATCGTCGACGCACGACCTGATTAGGCGATAGACGTGAAAGCGAATGACCCAGGCTGAACCCCAGGCCACGTCTGAACATCACTGATCCTTGTCGATCGACTGCGGATGCCTCGGGTCCGCAGCCTGCTTGCCCGGCAGGCTGCCTTCGCTGCGAATCTGCGCATGGCTGATCAGCGCGAAGATAAAACTGCCGCCGATGATATTGCCCGCCAGGGTCGGCCCGGCAAATACCAGCCAGAAGTCCTTCCACGGTAGCTCGCCGGCAAATACCAGATAGGACACCTCCGCCGAACCGACGACAATGTGGGTGAAATCACCCAGGGCCATCAGGTAGGTGATCAGGATAATGATCCACATCTTGGCGCTTTCCATGGACGGGATCATCCACACCATGGTGGCGATCATCCAGCCGGAGACGATGCCTTTGGCAAACATCTGGCCCGTGTCGTTCTCCATGACCTTGCGCCCGATGTCGAGGAAGGCCAGGTCGGTCTTGGTGTCGAAAATCGGCAGGTGCAGCATCACGTAGGCCACCAGCAAGGTGCCGCAAAGATTGCCCACCAGTACCACCGTCCACAACCGCAGCAGGCGCCCGGCATTGCCCAGGGTCGGCTTGCTCATCACCGGGAGCACGGCGGTCAGGGTGTTTTCGGTGAACAGTTGCTGGCGCGCAAGGATCACCGCGAGAAAACCTGCGCAGTAGCCAAAGCTGGCAATCACCTTGAAGCCTTCACCGCCCGGCAGGCGTGAGTTGAGCAGCCCCATGGCCATTAATGACAGGCCCATGGTCAGGCCGGCGGCCAGCGCCGACCACCACAGCGCCGCGACGCTGCGCTCCAGTTCCTGGTCGCCCTGGGTGCGAATGATTTCATGCAGCACCGCTGCCCTGGGCGGTTGGTTCTTGTCCACATCCTGCTGCTCTTCCTGCGACAGGTTGGGAGTTTTGCCGTCTTTTTGGGTGGCCATGATGTTCCAGTGTCCAAGGGGTGCCTGTAGCTACGACACGCTGGCGCAGTGGCTGTTCAGTGGCCGGAGAACTAAAGCGGGATGCGCCAGGCCTTGGCCATTTCCACGGTGGTCGAACTCAGTGGCTTGGACCAGGGTTTATTACGCGCACCATAGTGTTCAATGATGTCGTCGAGCACCCGATTGAACTCGGCCGGCGTCGTTGCCGTGGCCAGGTCGCGCGCGGCCCGCTGCAGAAGCTCGACGTTGGCGGCCGTCTGGCCTGCACGGTAGAGGGAGGGGTAGATGACTTCGCGGGTGAAGTTGTCGGCTTTTACGGCAATATCCCGTCGCTGCATTTGAGCCACGGCACTGGTCATGACCTTGGAGGTTGGCGTGGAAGCCCCCTGATTGTGCTTGGCAACCACCTGCAACAGTTGCTGGAAGTTATGCTGCCCAGGGGCGTTAAGCCGCCGCCCCAACCACTCGATATGCTGGGGCCGGGTAACCAGTGCATCCAGGTTACGCAGCGCAGAGAGCAACCCAGGCGTGAAGACCAAAGTATTGCCTGCCTTGTTGGCCTCGGTAATCGCTGCGTCCAGGGCTTGCAATGCCTGCTGTGCCTGCTTGCGAAAACGCAGCACATTCGCCGCGGCGGGATCCTTCTGGAGTGCCACTTGCACGCTGGCAAGCATTGCATCGTCCATCGCCAGCACCGCGTCGTCCAATGACTCGAACAAGTGCCGCTCACGCACCTTGCTGCGCTGCTCCTGGTGCTGTGTCACCGCTTGCCGGGCCTGGGCCTGCAAATGCTTTTTCTGCTCGGCGGTCATGGTGAAATTGACCGTGCCACTGAGCAGGCCACTAAAGTCACCTTTGGCGGATTTGAGCGGCAGCACCACGGTTTGCTCGTTAAATTCCTTGAGGCGTTGCTGTTGATAGGCGCCTGCAGCCGTATGGGCAGTGCCTGTCAGTTTGTCCGCAACAGCGCTTATGACGCTGCCGCTCTTTTTCTGCGATGCAGGAGCCTGGGACTCGAATTTGACGATCAACGACTCCGGCTGGCTCAGCGGGCTCTCGGGAAACGAGCGCTCGATCACCCCGGGTGCCGGGGTGTTGAGCACCAAGCCACCGTCCTGGAAAAAAGTGGTTTCCCCCCCTGCCTGAAACCCATGGCCTTGCTCGGCAGGGCTTTTGAACAGTCCCGGTAGGGAGCCCGAGATATGCGCGGCGCGGGCAATGTCCATATCCGGGGTCAGGCTGGCGTTGAACACCACCAACTGCGGGCGACCATCGAACATGCCGGTCCCCGTGATGTTCAGTTGTTTGATCGCCGGGATATGCCTGCTCAGCACGTCAAGATCAGCAAAGGTAGGTGCCCCTCCGGCGCTCAGCCTGTCGGCGATTTTCATCACTTCGTCGGGGCGGGCTGCCCTGGGCATGGCGGCAATATGGGCCAGGATCGACTTGCGTGACTCGTTACGGATCAGGTCTTCGAGCGAGTGCGCCTGGGTTTGCAGGCGCGGCATCATGGTCAGCAGCAATTGGGAAATGTTACCCGCCGGGCCTGGCAGGCGCCCGGCAAGTTTGCCGAGGCTCGCCCCGGCATTTTGCAGCCAGGCCGTCACAGGGTTGGGGCTGTTGAGCAGGCTGGGCAGATCAATGCTGTTTGAGAGCGTGCCGAAGGTCTTGGCTCCCATGCCACTGGCCAGCAGCGCTGCAGAAATCGCACCGGCAGATGAACCAGAAATGGCAGAGATGCCTGGCAGTGTTCCGGTTTCTTCAAGGGCCTGGACCATCCCGGGGAAGGCGATGCCCTTGGCACCACCGCCGCTGAGTACCAGATGGCTGACCGCAGGGGGTGACAGCACCACCTCCACCTGCCCCTTGCTGTCTCGAAACAGGCTCAGCTTTCGCGGGCCGACGCCCTCGACCAAGGGTGTCTTGTTGCCTTGGGCGGGGGGCGGCGGGGGTTGCCGCGATGACGGCTGAGTCTTGGCAGCCGGGTTGGCGGTCACTTTCATTGCGGGCTCTCTCTACAGGATGTGGTCCTGAGTGCAGAGAAAGCCTGGAAGCGATCCACCCGGACAGATTTGGTAAATCAAATCAGGCCGGGCCGGGGTTACTCAGTGAGGTTGTCATCCTGGAACTGGTCTTTCACGTACTTGATCTCGGTACGCCCGTGGGGTGCCGGCAGACCGTCTTCGCCGAGGTTGACGAAGACCATTTTTTCCACGGTGAGGATGCTTTTGCGCGTGATCTTGTTGCGCACTTCACAGGTCAGGGTGATGGAGGTGCGGCCAAACTCGGTGGCGGTGATGCCCAGCTCGATGATGTCGCCCTGGCGCGAGGCGCTGACAAAATTGATCTCGGAGATGTACTTGGTCACCACACGCTGGTTGCCCAGTTGAACGATGGCGTAGATCGCCGCTTCTTCGTCGATCCAGCGCAACAGGCTGCCACCGAACAGGGTGCCGTTGGGGTTGAGGTCTTCGGGTTTTACCCATTTGCGGGTGTGGAAGTTCATGTTCACTCCAAAGCGTCTTGCCGAATGATGGGCAACATCATGGCAGAGCGTCGGCCCAAGCTCTATGAGCCATTGCCTATCAGCACCATGAACGATCTTCATGCCCCCGACAGAAAGGCTTGGGAAGTCAGGCGCAGGCAGCTATAATCGCCACCGCTTCAAAACGGTCATCTGTGATTGATACCGTTCTCCCGCCACCTGTCCGAGGGGCGCTGCAGCAGGCCCTGGCCTGTCAGGCTCGGATGGGGCGTTGCCCGGCCGGGTTGTCCTGGCTGGATACTAAACGCACAACGGCGCCCATTCGCACACTACGAATGGAGGCTCTTCATGAGCGCTGTAATCACGCCTGCAGGTTTTACCGACTACAAAGTCGCCGACATGTCCCTCGCTGCCTGGGGCCGTCGCGAAACCTTTATCGCCGAATCCGAAATGCCAGCCCTGATGGGTCTGCGCCGTAAGTACGCCGCTGAACAGCCGCTCAAGGGCGCGAAGATTCTCGGCTGCATCCACATGACCATCCAGACTGCCGTGCTGATCGAAACCCTGGTTGCCCTGGGTGCCGAAGTGCGCTGGTCGTCCTGCAACATCTTCTCGACTCAGGACCAGGCCGCTGCCGCCATCGCAGCCGCTGGCATCCCTGTCTTCGCCTGGAAAGGCGAGACCGAAGAAGAGTACGAGTGGTGCCTGGAGCAAACCATCCTGAAAGATGGCGCGCCTTGGGATGCCAACATGATCCTCGACGACGGCGGCGACCTGACCGAGCTGTTGCACAAGAAGTACCCGGCCATCCTGGATCGCGTCCATGGCGTGACCGAAGAAACCACCACCGGCGTACACCGCCTGCTGGACATGCTGGCCAAGGGCGAGCTGAAAATCCCGGCCATCAACGTCAACGACTCGGTGACCAAGAGCAAGAACGACAACAAGTACGGCTGCCGTCACAGCCTCAACGATGCGATCAAGCGCGGCACCGACCACCTGCTGTCGGGCAAGCAAGCCCTGGTGATCGGCTACGGCGACGTGGGCAAGGGTTCGTCCCAGTCCCTGCGTCAGGAAGGCATGATCGTCAAGGTCTCCGAAGTTGACCCGATCTGCGCCATGCAAGCCTGCATGGACGGTTTCGAAGTGGTCTCGCCGTTCATCGACGGCCAGAACGACGGCACCGAAGCGAGCATCGACAAAGCCCTGCTGGGCAAGATCGACCTGATCGTGACCACCACCGGTAACGTCAATGTCTGCGATGCCAACATGCTCAAGGCCCTGAAAAAGCGCGCCGTGGTGTGCAACATCGGTCACTTCGACAACGAGATCGACACCGCTTTCATGCGCAAGAACTGGGCATGGGAAGAAGTCAAACCTCAGGTGCACAAGGTTCACCGTACCGGCGCTGGCGATTTCGACCCACAGAACGATGACTACCTGATCCTGCTGGCCGAAGGCCGCCTGGTAAACCTGGGTAACGCCACTGGCCACCCAAGCCGCATCATGGATGGCTCGTTCGCCAACCAGGTACTGGCGCAGATCTTCCTGTTCGGCCAGAAATACGCCGACCTGTCGCCCGCCCAGAAAGCCGAGCGCCTGACCGTGGAAGTACTGCCGAAGAAACTCGACGAAGAAGTGGCCCTGGAAATGGTCCGCGGCTTCGGCGGCGTCGTGACGCAACTGACCAAGACCCAGGCCGACTACATCGGCGTGACGGTTGAAGGTCCGTTCAAGCCGCACGCCTACCGCTACTGATCGGCCTGTTGCCTGCTCTCCATGTGGAGGGCAGGCTTCTGTGGGAGCGGGCTTGCTCGCGAAAGCGATGTTTCAGTATCAGGTATGTTGACTGAAACTCCGCTTTCGCGAGCAAGCCCGCTCCCACATTGACGGTGTATGTCTTCCGGTTTTTTGAGTTTCCAAGGGTATGACCATGTCCCAAGACCGTCGCTACAGCTTCGAGTTCTTCCCGACCAAGACCGATGCTGGGCATGAAAAATTGATGGCGACTGCCAAGCAGTTGGCCAGCTACAACCCCGACTTCTTCTCCTGCACCTACGGCGCAGGCGGCTCGACCCGTGATCGCACGATCAACACCGTGCTGCAACTGGAAAGCGAAGCCAAAGTGCCCGCCGCACCGCACCTGTCGTGCGTAGGCGACAGCAAGGCCGACCTGCGCAGCCTGCTGACCCAGTACAAGGCCGCCGGCATCAAGCGTATCGTCGCCCTGCGCGGTGACCTGCCATCCGGCATGGGCATGGCCAGCGGCGAGTTGCGCTACGCCAATGACCTGGTGAGCTTCATTCGTGAAGAGACTGGCGACCACTTCCATATCGAAGTGGCCGCCTACCCGGAAATGCACCCTCAGGCGCGCAATTTCGAAGACGATCTGCGCAACTTCGTGCGCAAGGCCGAAGCCGGCGCCAACAGTGCGATCACCCAGTACTTTTTCAACGCCGACAGCTACTTCTACTTCGTCGAGCGCGTGCAGGCCCTGGGTGTGAATATCCCAATCGTGCCGGGCATCATGCCGATCACCAACTACAGCAAGCTGGCGCGCTTCTCTGACGCCTGCGGTGCAGAAATCCCACGCTGGGTACGCAAGCAGCTGGAAGCCTATGGCGATGACGTCAAAAGCATCCAGGCCTTTGGCGAGCAAGTCATCAGTGAAATGTGCGAAACCTTGCTGCAAGGTGGCGCGCCGGGCCTGCACTTCTACACCCTGAACCAGGCTGACCCAAGCCTGGCGATCTGGAACAACCTCAAGCTGCCACGCTGAGGCTGCCCCTTTGTACCGCCAGCCGGGATTCCTTCCCGGCCCGGCGGCACAATAAAAGTTCAGGTTTGCGGCCTGAAGATCCCCGATCCAGAGCTTCTCTTTAACCTGCGACAGTCGTAACCTCAGGGTATGCCCGTCATTTTCCAGCTGTTGACCGCTGTCCTTTTCACTTGCCTGAGCCTGACCGCCCACGGCGAGAAATTGCGCATTGTCACCGAACCCTGGGCCCCTTACGTCTACGAAGAAAACGGCCAGATGCGCGGGCTCGACTACGAGGCCACCGTCATCGTGTTCGAGCGCCTGGGGATCGAGGTGCAATGGCAGTTCCTCCCCTGGAAACGTTGCCTGGCCATGCTCGACCAGGGCCTGGCCGATGGCGCGCTGGATATTTTCCACAGCCACGAACGCGACGCGGCGCTGCTTTACCCCAGCGAACCGCTGTCCCAGGTTGAGTTTGTGATGTTCTACGCCAACGAGCGCCCACATCCGTTCCAGACCCTGGATGACCTCAAAGGGCTGACCATCGGCACTTCCCCCGGCTACCTGTATAGCGCCGGGTTCAGCGAATCCACCCTGTTTACCCGCGAGCCGGCCCCCAGCCATGAGGCCAACTTCGGCAAACTGGCCCGTGGCCGGATTGATCTGGTGATCACCGACCGCCGGGTTGGCCAGCATGTGCTCAAGGAGTTGGGCCTGGAACACCACGTTACCCAGGCGTCGCCGGTGATCAGCAGCCAGAAACAATTCCTCGCCGTACGCCGTGGCGCGGGTATGGACTTGCTGGTGCAGCGCTTTGGTGCCGAGCTCAAGCGCTTCAAGCAAGAGCCCGCCTATGCCGCCCTGAGTGCAAAATATGCCGGCAACAGTGCCAAAACTGCCCCCGCGCCGCCGCTGGAGCAAACCGTTGAGCAGCAGGAAAGCGGCGCGCGGTGATTGCTCTGTTATACTCCGGCCTTTCCGCCAGGCTTACGCCCGGCCGTTGTGGTCGTATAACAGGCATCCAACCCCGCTACTGCGCAGCTTTGCAGCCCGCGCGAGCCGTTGGAGTGCCTGCCAGCCCCAGCAGGACCGGACGGGGTTGCGTTCCTCTAAACGCGATTCACGCCCGGCAAGATTATCCCTTTGGGCCAAGCCCTAACTACAAACAGGATTACTCATGTCCTTTGCTTCCCTCGGTCTCTCCGAGGCTTTAGTCCGCGCCATCGAGGCAGCGGGCTATACCGAGCCTACTCCGGTGCAACAGCGGGCTATTCCCGCCGTGTTGCAAGGTCGCGACCTGATGGTCGCGGCTCAGACAGGTACTGGTAAAACCGGCGGCTTCGCCCTCCCGATTCTGGAGCGGTTGTTCCCCAATGGTCACCCGGACAAATCCCAGCGTCACGGCCCGCGCCAACCCCGCGTACTGGTCCTGACCCCTACCCGCGAACTCGCCGCACAAGTGCATGACAGCTTCAAGCTGTACGCCCGCGACCTGAAGTTCGTCAGTGCCTGCATCTTCGGCGGCGTTGGCATGAACCCCCAGGTTCAGGCCATGTCCCGTGGGGTTGACGTGCTGGTCGCCTGCCCTGGTCGTTTGCTCGACCTGTGTGGCCAGGGCAGCGTCGATCTGTCCCACGTGGAAATCCTCGTGCTGGACGAAGCCGACCGCATGCTCGACATGGGCTTTGTCCATGACGTGAAGAAAGTCCTCGCGCGCCTGCCGGCCAAGCGTCAGAACCTGCTGTTCTCGGCAACGTTCTCCAACGACATCACCGCCCTGGCCGGCAAGCTGCTGCACAACCCCGAGCGCATCGAAGTCACGCCGCCCAACACCACGGTCGAGCGTATCGAGCAGCGGGTGTTCCGCCTGCCAGCCAGCCACAAGCGCTCGCTGTTGGCCCACCTGATTACCGCCGGTGCCTGGGAACAAGTGCTGGTGTTCACCCGCACCAAGCATGGCGCCAACCGCCTGGCCGAGTACCTGGACAAGCACGGCCTGACCGCCGTCGCCATCCACGGCAACAAGAGCCAGAACGCGCGGACCAAGGCCCTGGCCGACTTCAAGGCCGGCTCCGTACGGATCCTGGTCGCCACCGATATCGCCGCCCGCGGCCTGGATATCGACCAACTGCCGCATGTGGTCAACTTCGAGCTGCCAAACGTCGATGAAGACTATGTGCACCGTATCGGCCGTACTGGCCGTGCCGGTCGTTCGGGCGAGGCCATTTCCCTGGTCGCCCCGGATGAAGAAAAACTGCTGAAAAGCATCGAGCGCATGACCAAGCAGAAAATCGCCGACGGCGACCTGATGGGCTTCGATGCCAGCACCGTAGAAGCCGAAAAACCGGAAGTGCGCGAGCGTCCGGACGTGCGTAACCCGCGCAACCCACGTGGTCCTAAGGGCGATGGCCCGAACGGCGGCGGTGGTGGCGGTGGTCGTCGCGACAAAGGCAAGGACAAGGGTGGCAAAGACAAGGCACCTACCAACGGCCGTGGCGAACGCCCAGCCCGCGAGCAAAAGCCCCGCGAAGGCACCCCGGCCCGCGAACAGCGCCAGCCGAGCCAGCCGCCACGCGCCGCAGCCGACCGCGCACCGGACGAGTTCCTCGACGATGACGTGGATAACTTCGGTAACCGCGTGGACTACGTGCCACAGGCCAAACCGGCCCAGGGCCGTGGTCGTCGTCCAGGTGCCCCGGCACCGGGCGCTGGTGCGGGCGCTCCGCGCACCGGCGGCCAGCCACAGGGTCGCCAGAACGGTCCGCGCAGCAGCAACGGCGCTACCACCGGCACCCCACCGGCCAAGCGCAATGGTCCGCGTAACGGCGCACCGCGTGATGGCCAGGCCCGTCGCGAAGAGTCGCGCAACCGCCGCCCTGCACGTGATGAGCAGCCACGCGCCTCGGAACCTGCCGTGCAGAACCCGCGCAGCGGCACGACGCCGAAGATCATCCACAAGGAGTCGAAAAGCGATCGCTTCCCGACACCTGAGCAGTTGGATCAACTGCCAGGCCGCCCTCGTGGTGAAAAACCAGCGTTGCTGACCCGCAACCGCTGATTTTCAGAGCACCATGAAAAATGCCCCGCATCGAAAGATCCGGGGCATTTTTATGGGCTCGACAACGATCAACTGCAGGAGCTGGCTTGCCTGCGATGACGGTACTTCAGCCTGCATCGCAGGTGGCTGACCTGCCGCTATCGCAGGCAAGCCAGCTCCTACATTGAGCGTATTCCAGGCTAAAAAAAACCGAATCTCACGATCCGGTTTTTTATGCAGCCTGCGAATTTACTTCGTTTTGACACCTTCCAGCGTGATGTCCAGGTCTACAGTCTGGGAAGTCGGGCCAGGGCCTTTGACGCCAAAGTCATTCAGGTTCAGCGTAGTCTTGGCGTTGAAGCCAGCACGTTCGCCGCCCCACGGATCCTTGCCTTCACCGTTGAACGTGGCCTTGAAGGTCACAGGCTTGGTCACACCGTGGAAGGTCAGGTCGCCGGTCACGTCAGCCGTTTTTTCGCCGGTTGGTTTAACTGCGGTCGAAACGAACTTGGCATCGGCGAACTTGCCAACGTCCAGGAAGTCCTTGCTGGCGATGTGCTTGTCACGTTCAGCGTGGTTGGACCACAGGCTGGCGGTTTTCACGTCGACGGCGATTTTGCTGGCTTCAGGCTTGGCGGCATCCCAGCTGAACGTACCATCCCAGTCCTTGAAGGTACCGTGGATGTAGCTGTAGCCCAGGTGGCTGATTTTCCAGTCGATGAAGGCGTGCTGGCCTTCCTTGTCGATCTTGTAATCAGCAGCCATCACCTGACCGGCAGACAGCAGAGCAGTACCGATTGCCAGAGCGGCGAGAGTCTTTTTCAACATGCTTTCTATTCCTTGTGAGTCGAGGTTGAACATCAGGCTTTGCGCCCCAGCATACGAACCAGGGTCGCGTCACGATCAATGAAGTGGTGTTTCAACGCGGCCACGCCATGCAGGCCGGCAAACACCACCAGCACCCAGGCCAGGTAAAAATGCACCAGGCCGGCTACGTCTGCCTGGTCCGGTAGACCGGAAACCACGGCAGGAATTTCAAACAGGCCAAACACCGGGATCCCGACACCGTCTGCGGTGGAAATCAGGTAACCGGCAATCATCACGGCAAACAAGCCGACGTACAGGAACGCATGGCCAAACGCCGCGCCGATACGTGTCATGCGGCTATAGCTGGCCAGTGCGGGCGGCGGCGGGCTGAGCAGGCGCCAGACAATCCGCACCAGCATCACGGCGAATAGCGTAATACCGATGCTTTTGTGCAAGTCCGGGGCGTCTTTGCGCCACAGGCTGTAGTAGTCGAGGCCGACCATCCACAGGCCCAGCGCGAACAAACCAAACACCACCAGCGCCACACTCCAGTGGATAACGATGCTGACCCAGCCGTAGCGGGTCGATGTGTTTCGTAGTTGCATTCCCCAAATCCCGTAAGAGCCGTGCCCAAGACTAGCGTTTTACTTATCGACATAAAGCGGAAAATTTCGCTTCAAAAGATCGACTTATCCGATATTGAGCCTATGAACAGTAAATTAACTAGGGATTAAGGACTATTCAGCACAAACGTGACAGACCGTCCTACATTTACTGCCAATTCACCGCCCATGGGTTGTGACACAGCCCACCATTGCATAGGCTTGCGCGATTGTTTTGCCTGCGCAGGCAGTGGCAGCGCTTCGAGGAGACTAAAAGATGGGCTTGAATAACCAGTGGATGCAACGCGACCTCGCCGTGCTGTGGCATCCCTGCACCCAGATGAAAGACCACCAGCAACTGCCGCTGGTGCCGATCAAGCGCGGTGAAGGCGTATGGCTGGAAGACTTCGAAGGCAAGCGCTATCTCGATGCGGTCAGCTCCTGGTGGGTCAATGTGTTCGGCCACGCCAACCCGCGTATCAATCAGCGCATCAAGGACCAAGTGGACCAACTGGAGCACGTGATCCTCGCCGGCTTCAGCCACCAGCCGGTGATCGAGCTGTCCGAGCGCCTGGTCAAGCTCACCCCCGAAGGCCTGACTCGCTGCTTCTACGCCGACAATGGCTCGTCGTGCATCGAAGTCGCGTTGAAGATGAGCTTTCACTATTGGCTCAACCGCGGCCAGCCGAATAAAAAGCGCTTTGTCACCCTGACCAACAGCTACCACGGCGAAACCATCGCCGCGATGTCGGTCGGCGATGTGCCGCTGTTCACCGAGACCTACAAGGCCCTGCTGCTGGACACCATCAAGGTGCCCAGCCCGGACTGCTACCAGCGCCCCGCCGGCATGAGCTGGGAAGAACACTCGCGCAACATGTTCCAGGCCATGGAACAGACCCTGGCGGACAACCACGACAGCGTCGCCGCGGTGATCGTCGAGCCGCTGATCCAGGGCGCCGGTGGCATGCGCATGTACCACCCGGTGTACCTCAAGCTGCTGCGCGAAGCCTGCGACCGGTATGGCGTGCACCTGATCCACGACGAAATCGCCGTGGGTTTCGGTCGCACCGGCAGCATGTTCGCCTGTGAGCAGGCGGGCATCCGCCCGGACTTCCTGTGCCTGTCCAAGGCCCTCACCGGTGGCTACCTGCCGCTGGCCGCCGTGGTCACCACCGAAGATGTGTACAGCGCCTTCTACGACGACTACCCGACCCTGCGCGCCTTCCTGCACTCCCACAGCTACACCGGCAACCCGCTGGCGTGTGCGGCGGCCCTGGCGACCCTGGATATCTTCGAAGAAGACAACGTCATCGAGAACAACAAGGCCCTGGCCCAGCGCATGGCCACGGCCACCGCACACTTGGTGGACCACCCCCATGTGTCGGAAGTGCGCCAGACCGGCATGGTGCTGGCCATCGAGATGGTCCAGGACAAGGCTACCAAGACCGCCTACCCCTGGCAGGAACGGCGCGGCCTGAAGGTGTTCGAGCACGCCCTGGAACGCGGCGCATTGCTGCGCCCGCTGGGCAGTGTGGTGTACTTCCTGCCGCCGTACGTGATTACCCCGGAGCAGATCGACTTCCTCGCTGAAGTGGCCACTGAAGGCATTGATATCGCCACCAACAGCACAGTCAGCGTGGCCGTGCCCAAGGACTTCCACCCAGGCTTTCGCGACCCCGGCTGATTGAACCCACCCCATTAATCTGGCGCCTGGCCTGCCGCATCGCGGGCAAGTCCGGCTCCCACAGGTTTTGCATTTTCCCGAGAACAGAAATGAGACTGTCCCGCTTTTTCACCGATACCCCGTTGAGCCTTGGCGACCACGAGTTGCCCGAAGCCCAGGCGCACTACATCAGCCGCGTGCTGCGCATGAACGAAGGCGATGCCGTGCAACTGTTCGACGGTTCTGGCCAGGAATTTCACGGCAGCCTGCTGGAAGTCGGGAAAAAACGCGTGACAGTGCAACTGACCGAAGCCTTCGCCGGCCAGGTGGAGTCGCCTTTGCACATTCATCTGGGCCAGGGTTTGTCCCGTGGCGAGCGCATGGACTGGGCCATCCAGAAAGCCACCGAGCTTGGGGTCAACGCCATCACACCGATTTTCAGCGAGCGCTGCGAAGTGCGCCTCAAGGACGAACGCGCCGACAAGCGCCTGCTGCACTGGCGCCAGGTCGCAATCAGCGCCTGTGAGCAATGCGGGCGCTCCACGGTGCCGGTGATTCACCCACCGTTGTTGCTGGCCGATTGGTTGAAACAAGCCGAGGCGGATTTGAAGTTGGTGCTGCACCCGGTGGCCGAGCCACTGGTGAGCCATGCCAAACCGTCGAGCCTGGCGTTTTTGATCGGGCCGGAGGGAGGCTTGACCGATGGCGAAGTCCAGAGCGCGCAAAATGCTGGCTTCCACGCCGCACGCCTGGGCCCGCGAGTATTGCGCACCGAGACCGCGCCCGTAGTTGCGCTATCCGTCGCGCAACAACTGTGGGGCGATTTCTAACCCCACTGTGCAAACCCAATCAAAACGGTGGGAGATTCTATGGTTTTGGGGAAGCCCCCAAAACCGCTTTTGACTGGTATTCGCTCAGGTTTTTCATGAGCGAAAAGGCGATGCGCGCCAGCTTGCGGCCAATGATGACCAGGGCTTGAGTCGT